>NZ_JAEUWV010000039.1:0-3978 GCF_024102595.1 Corynebacterium lipophilum | reverse complement strand
TGTCGGCCAGCGGTAGTTTTCCTAACCGCCATCTCACCATCCAACCCTCTAAGGAGTCTGTCTGGCGGGGCGTTGTCGGTCTCGCTGACTCACATAAAGTTACACACACACCAACAACAACACAAATCGCCAGCCCAGACCGCATTTTTACAACTTCATTTCAGGGTTCTTTTGGGCGCCATTGACGCGCCCACTGACGTACAGGGCGATCGTCACAAGCGCCAGCAGCAACGCACATCCGGCCACACCGAGTACTCCTTTCCAGGGCACGGGGTTACGGAGGAATTGCCAGAGGATCATGATGGCCATGAACGTCACCAACTGGTTGCGCCCCCATGCCAACGGCATCGCAAGTCCGGTGAGGATCAAGATGAACGTCGCCCAGACAGGTGCGGAGGGGAGGGTGTGGGCGTCGAGAAGTGTGGGAAGGGAACGCAGCGCAACGTAGATCCCCGCGGATACCACCACTGCCCCCAGCCCATGCAGGCCCCATGTGCGGCGGGGGATTCCGTAGGCGCGGGCGGTCGTCGACGAACTTGCGCCCCAAGAATAGATTGCCGCGAAGCAACCGAAAAGGAAAAGGTCAGGGATGGTTGCGACGAACGGTATCCATGTTTTGTCGGCGAACGAGCGCACCGCAAACTGCACGGCGACCGAGCCAAGGCCGAAGGCCGCGGCCAAGAGGAGCGGCTGCTTCCAGAAGAGCTGGAACGTCAGCGGTTGGTCCAGGCGCAGCCCCATGATGGCCGAACCGTTGTCGGAAGAGTTGAGTTCTTCGCCGGTGGTGGCGTCGTTAGTTACGTATAGGGCAAGCCAGCCGGTGACCAGTGCGATGGCGAGCAGGCCGTACAGCGATGGGCTCACGATCAGCGTCGGGATGCAAAGTACGGCCCAGACCGCGAGGGCGGCGCGTCGCTTGTACGCGAGGGCGCGCTTGCGGTTCATCCCGTAGGAGCGAAAAACGTCCGATTCGGGGATGAAGGTCACGTAGAGCAGGAGCGAGGAGAATGTCGCGGCTGTAATGACCAGCGGGACGCTGCCCAACCAGTCGGCAAAGATGGTCGCTGCGCCCATGAGCAGGCCGAAGAGTGTCATCCAGAAGCGCCATTTGGAGCCTGCGAACATTTGGGCGCGGAAGAAGCCGGGGCGGACAAAGGTCTGCATTTAGCTCACCTCCAGGAGGTGCTCGATGACATCGCCAAAGTCGACAGGTCGCAGGGGATTGTGCAGGCCGAGGCGCTCGGCGTGGGCGTCGGCATCATCGGCGGTCACGTGCGCGCTGACCTTGCCGTCGCGGCCCAGCACCAGGGCGCTGCTCAGAATTTTCGACGCCTCTTCGATATGGTGCGTGGCCATCACAAACGTACGCCCACCCTCGGCGACGTCGAGGAGGTGGCGGTAGAACACGTTGGTGTTGTGGACGTCGAGGCCAACGTAGGGCTCGTCGAGAAGCGTGAGCTCGGCGCCAGAGGCGATGCCGATGATGTTGCCGACCATCGCGCGCTGGCCGCGCGACATCTTGCTGTACGCGGCGCCGAGCGCCTCGCCGAGGTCGAAGTCGTCGATGAGGCGGCGCGCGAGCCCATCGTCCCAGTTCGGGTACCGCAGCTGCGCGCCTTTCAGGATGTCCTTGCCGCTCCAGCTCGCCGGGTAGCCGACGTCGACGCCGGTGAGCGCGACGCGGTCCATCACCGCTGCGTTATCGAACGGACCCAGGCCGAACACCTCGACGGCGCCGCCGGAGGATTTCAGTTGGCCGGCGACAATCTGCAACAACGTCGACTTACCGACGCCATTTCGCCCCAACAGCCCGTGGATGCCGCCAGACGGCAGGTCGAAGGACACCCCGTTGAGGACGTGCTTCTTACCAAAGTGCTTCTCTAGCCCATCGGCGCGGATAATCATGGCGTTCATTGATACATTCCTCTACTTTCTGCTACTCGATGTACAAGGTCGATCAAGTCGTCGCGGCTCAGGCCGACGCGGACGGCTTCGTCGATAAGAGGGGCGACGAACGTACCCGGGAACGCTTCCCGGCGGGTTTCCAGGATCCGTTCGCGCGCGTCCGGGGTGACGAACATCCCGAGGCCGCGGCGCTTCTCGAGGACCTGGGCGTCGACAAGTAAGCCGAGGCCCTTGCGCGCTGTCGCGGGGTTGATGTTGTGGAAGGCTGCGAGCTCGTTTGTCGACGGTGCCCGCTCCCCCGACTTCAGTGTCCCGTCGACGATGAGGTCCTCCACTAACTTCGCGATCTGCACGAAGAGCGGCTCTGAATCTCCAACCACCATTCCCCCCTTCGAGCTCGTTGGTTAGTTACTGCACTAACTAACTATAGAACTGTGGTCAGGTAGCTCGCAAGGACCCCTACGAAATTTCTTGAACTACTAGCATGAGTAGGTGCACAAACATATGTAGCCTCGTGATGAAAAGAATTTAACGACAATAAAGAATCGGAATTTAGGAGCCATGCTTGAACGCACACTGGTGTTCGTCGACACTTCTTACCTACTGGCGAGCTTTTACAACTCATGGGAAATCGGCGCGCGAGCACAATTAGAAATCGACTTACCCGAGGTAGTCGCCAACCTCGGAGTCATGATCAGCCACCAACTCCACCAACCCATCCACCGTCAAATGTGGTACGACGGCATCCCCGACTCCGGACCCCACCGCTACCAGCGCGCGCTGCGCTCCTGCGACGGGGTCCAACTCCGCACGGGGCAACTCATCGAATGGGGTGAGCGGCGCACCCAAAAAGGCGTCGACACCCGACTCGTCGCAGACCTAGTCATCAACGCGACACGCGGCCAGTTCAGCGACTTCGTCCTCGTCTCCGGCGACGCCGACATGATCCCAGGCGTCGAAGAAGCCACCAACAACGGCGTACGCGTCCACCTCTACGGATTCGGCTGGGACTCCATGTCCTCCGCCCTCCGCCACGCCTGCGACACCACCACCATCCTCGACCCACGCGAAGACTTCGCAGACTCCATGCAACTCCGCGTCCTCGAAGGGCCCCTCCCACCAAGCATCCGGGAACGCCCGATCGCCGACGCCGAACCCGTCGAAGACAACCAAGGCCCCACCGAAGTGCCCGGGCTGGGACCCGACCCACTCGCTGCGCCGGAGGAGCCTGCTGCTGAGGAGCCCGCTTCAGACGAGCCGGTCGATCCACCGGCCACGGAAACCCCAGTTACCCCGGCGGCCCCGCCGACCCCATCGCCTGCCGATATGCCGAAGCCCGGCCCAAAGCCTGGCCCGGTCCCCACGGAACCACCGACACCGGTCAAGTCGGCAGAGCCTGCAACACCTGCCGAGGACCCGAAGCCGGAAACCATCTCCGACGAGGACACCGACGACGTACCGGCCCCCAAGCCGGCACCGAAGCCGTCGATGATGGCGCCGCGCCGCAAGCTCCGCTCGCGCTACGTGCCACTGCCAGAAGAAGTCTGGACGTCCTCCGGCTTCCAAACCCCCTACGACGTGGGACAACAGTACGCAGCCTGGTGGTTCGAGAACGCCGCATCCAGCGAACAGCGCGACAAGGCCCACATGCTTTCCGGTGGCGGTCTGCCGCCGGAGATCGATAGGCCGCTGCTCCAGTTCGCCTGCGAGACCCTGCACGAGTACACCCTGACGGAAACCCAGCGCGTCAACCTTCGCGACGGCTTCCACTCCGGCATCCGGGGCGTACTCATTAACATTCGCAGCGAAAGCTAACACACTTTCGACACAACGAGGCCCCTGTCCGACAGATTCAGGTCGGGCAGGGGCGTTCTTTCTGCGTTGTGCGCTGCGGTTTTTCTAAATGTGAGCAACAGGATTGTAGTAATCCCCATTTCGAACGTATTGGGAGCGCGGACATTTTGTTGGAGTGTTGAGGGCTGGAAGGTATTCCGATGCCCGCAAAGTTCCCCGACACCGTCCGCGAGTCCGCGGTCGACAAGTACTTCGAAGGCATGACCACCCCCGAGGTCT
>NZ_JAEUWV010000038.1:0-4300 GCF_024102595.1 Corynebacterium lipophilum | reverse complement strand
TGAGCCGAAGTATGAGGACGGTAAGGGTAAGCCGGGCGAGGATGCTACGGTTCCTGCTCCGAAGTTCACTGACAAGGACGGTAAGGACACCAAGGCTCCTGAGGGTGCGAAGTTCACTCCTGGTGACAATGCGCCTGATGGTGTGAAGGTTGATGAGACCACTGGTGAGATCACTGTTCCGGTTCCTGAGGATGCGAAGCCTGGCGACACGATCACTGTTCCGGTTGTTGTGACCTACCCGGATGGTTCCAAGGACAACGTTAATGTGACCGTCACGGTTGAAGAGCCTGGTGCTAAGACTGCTGATCAGGTTGAGCCGAAGTATGAGGACGGTAAGGGTAAGCCGGGCGAGGATGCTACGGTTCCTGCTCCGAAGTTCACTGACAAGGACGGTAAGGACACCAAGGCTCCTGAGGGTGCGAAGTTCACTCCTGGTGACAATGCGCCTGATGGTGTGAAGGTTGATGAGACCACTGGTGAGATCACTGTTCCGGTTCCTGAGGATGCGAAGCCTGGCGACACGATCACTGTTCCGGTTGTTGTGACCTACCCGGATGGTTCCAAGGACAACGTTAATGTGACCGTCACGGTGACGGAGAAGGATGTGCCGCCGGTTCCGGGTTCGAAGGACAATGAGTCCTACGAGCCTGAGTACAAGCCAGGTTCTGGTAAGCCGGGTGAGGACGCCACAGTTGACAAGCCGGTCTTTAAGGACAAGGACGGCAAGGAGGCGACTCCGCCGGCAGACACGAAGTTCGACAAGGGCGAGGGTGCTCCGGAGAACGCGACTGTCAAGGAAGACGGTTCTGTGACCGTTCCTGTTCCGGAGGATGCAAAGCCGGGTGACAAGATCACTGTTCCGGTTGAGGTGACCTACCCGGATGGTTCCAAGGACAACGTTGATGTCACGGTTGAGGTTCAGCCGAAGGATCCTTCGGTCATCCCTGGTGACAACACGACGGTTCCGGCTGATAACACGCCGCATGAGGTTGGCAAGGTTGAGAACCCGAAGGGTGATGAGTCCGGCAAGCTTGTTGACAAGGACGGCAACGAGATTCCGGGTTCGAAGGTCGAGATCGACGAGGACGGTAACGTCAAGGTGACGGTGCCGGAGGGTACTGATCCGCAGGATGCCAAGGTTGTTGTCACTGATAAGGGTGGCAAGACTGTTGGTGAGATCGATGTGAAGATCGTTGACCCGAGGTCTGATGCTGCGAAGTTCGTGCCGAATTACGGTGATCGTAAGAACGTTGAGGCTGGTAAGACGGAGCAGTCGAAGAATCCGTTTGAGGGTAAGACTGATGTTCCTGTGAAGGATGCAACGGGTCAGCCTTCTGCTGGTTCCGAGGATTGGACGTTCAACACCGAGAAGTCTTCTGGTGTCGTCAAGGCAACGGCTCCTGATTACAAGAAGGTTGCTGACAAGATCGCCTCTGAGTTGCCGCAGATTGATAGCAGCTGGAATAACTTCAAGGAGATCTTTACTCCGTACGTTCGTCCGTCTGTAACGGTTGATTTCACCTATAACGATGAGTCGAAGAACCACGCAACTGCTGGTTTCGAGCTGGTTGGTAAGGATGGTAAGTCCTTGCTGGATCCGGATGGTGACTTTGATGGTGACGGCACCTCGAACCGTGAGGAGATCGAGAAGGGCTTTAACCCTGCCGATGAGAACTCGAAGCCGACGCCTGGTGAGGACGCTTCGGTCGCAACACCTGCCATCGATGACGTTCACGAGGGCGACAAGGCCATCACCGGTACCGGCGAGCCTGGCTCCAAGGTGACGGTGACCCACGATGGCAAGGAGATTGGTGTCGGTGTCGTCGGTAATGACGGCAAGTGGACCGTGGAGGTTCCAGGTGACGCTCCTCTGACGCAGGGTAAGATCGTGAAGGTTAGCCAAGATGCAGGTAAGAAGACTGCTGAAAAGACGGTCCAGGGCCCACGGGAGGGTGATTCGAACAAGGACACCACTGCGCCGACTGTGAACCCGATCAAGCCGGGTGATAAGACGATCTCCGGTAAGGATGATCGTCCGAACTCGACGATTAAGGTCACGCTGCCGAACGGTAAGGTCATCGAGACAACGACTGATAAGGACGGCAACTGGAAGGTTGATGTTCCGTCTGGTGTTGAGTTGAAGCCGGGTGACAAGATCACGGTGACCGATGAGGCGGGTAACAAGACAACCGCACAGGTCGGTATTGATACCGGCAAGTGTGTTGCATCCGCTGTGGGCTTCGGTCTCCCACTGATCGCGCTGCTGCCGTTGGGTCTGGCTTCCCAGATTCAGATTCCGGTGCTCAGCGATGTGGCTGCACAGGTGAACGCTCAGCTGCAGGATGTGAACACTCGTATCCAGCAGCAGGCTGGCATCTTCAATCCGGAGATGGCACGTCAGGTTGAGCAGATCAACGCACAGCTGCGCACCGTTGGTGCGGATCTGGGCATGGTCGCTGCGGGTATCGTGTTGATTGCTGCTGGCATTCTGGCTGGCACGGTCATCTACGACAACTGCAATCCGAATGGTCCGAAGTCTTCGGTCAAGGACCTCGAGCTGAAGGGTTCGTCTGGTAAGACGACGAAGCTTTCCTCGAAGAAGGATGATGCTAAGCCGTCCGTTACCCCGAAGAAGTAATGCGATAGCGCTTTTCACAGCCTCCCCCCCTTTGCGGGGGAGGCGAAGGGGGTAAACGCTTACTAAGCGTCTGCTAAGAAGTAAGAAGCTGTCATTCGTCATTGAGACGAATGACAGCTTCTTGCATGTTTGGACAATATTGGCGGAGCGGTCGTCCAAAAGCCTGTGTCTTGCCAGGTAGCGTACAGATGCACCGAAGTGATCTATTCCAAACGTATTGGCACCCCCTCCTGGGCAAATGGTAAACAGTTCGCAGCTCATGAAGCTCTAAGTTTTCAACCTGCTGTAATGTCCAGGTGTCCATAAATGGGCTAGATGTAAAAGTTCCACTGGATGCACAGACCTTTCATTGTTATTGTCGGATAACTGTAAATCATGTAGCGCCTGTGCCTACACCGGGAAAACGGTGAAGCACGCGGCGGTGGCATGTTCTGAAATAACGGATGAAAGGAATTATTGTGCGAAGCTCCTATAAAGCACGTCGTGGCACGTCGCTTGCTGCGGCTGCGTTGTCATTTGCATTGGTTGCGCCGCTAGCGCAGCCTGTTGCGTTTGCGCAGGAGGCTCCTGCTGCAGTTGCGGGTGCTGAAGCTGCTGCTGATACGCAGGGCAAGAACAAGATGGTGCCGAACGCCATCTACACCAAGGGTGGCTGGCGCGATTTTGGCGGCTACCACGGCTACGCGTACATCAATAAGGATGGGCGTGCGGACGATTTGAGCTCGAATAACGAGCCACTCAAGGGCAACGTCATTTACCTGCAGTACGTGACGGGCAAGGGTGAAGTGTCCCCGACGTTTTACACCACCACGGACTCCGAGGGTCGCTTTTCCTTTGATTTGAGGCGTGGGGTGACGGATAAGGTTGGTGCCCCGGCCTTCCACCTGGCTGGCGCTTCCAACTTCAGGGTCCGCGTGTGGGGTGAAAACCCCGACCCAGAGAAGTACTCGGTGGTCATGGCTGGTGACATGGAGTCTGGCCGCTACACCACGCGTACTTACCGCACTCAGGAGTCGTGGAACTTCACGGCTGGTCCTTCTGGTTCGCGTATCACTAACGGGCGTTTCGTGCTGGAGGAGAAGCCGAACCATGTCGGTTGGTTGGCAAAGCCTGAGTCCGAGTGGACCCGCGCGCTAGACGGTGAGACCGGTAAGCCGACGGTTGATGGTCAGTTCCCGGACTATGGCAACTATGGCTCGATCAAGAGCGCTGCTGTGCCGAACCAGTCGCAGGTGTGGTGGGAAAACGGTGAAGATGCCGGTTCTTTGCCGGGGTACTACAAGTACCAGCCTGGTCAGGGCGACCGTGCAGCCGGTGGTGTAGAGATTATTGCTTCCTACCTCAATGATGAGGTTGCGCGTGAGTTGGATGCGTGGAAGGAAGCGAACCCTGGCTACACCGTTGAACAGGAGCGTGCCAACCAGGAACGTATCATCACCGAGTACCAGAAGGAGCACGGTGAGGGCTCGCATATCGCTGAGACGGTAGTTGTGCCGTCGAAGGCTAATGGCAAGATTTACCTGCCGTTTAAGGGTACGTATGGTGTCTCGCGCACGCAGGAAAACCAGACTGCACAGTTGCGCAACAAGCTTGAAGAAGGCGATTTCGGCAAGGTTGCTAAGACATTTGAGACCGAGACTGGTGCTTCTCGGTATGGTGCGT
>NZ_JAEUWV010000037.1:0-4566 GCF_024102595.1 Corynebacterium lipophilum | reverse complement strand
CAAACTACTCCACTAAAACACGCAGGACTGTGCACACACCCATGGGACACAGTGTGCACAACCTCCTGACACCCAGTGTGCACAACCTGATGACACTCAACGTGCACGAGGTGCTGACACTTTACACCACAGATCCGGAACCGCGGTACCAACTACCCGCGCTCAGCACAATGCGCCCGATCTTTATTCGATGCAGGCGGGGTAGAGCTCGCGTCGAAAAGCTGAGGCGCTAGACACTGGCAACGTGATTAGCGACAAGGCAAGCGGCTTCGCAGTAAAGTACTCACCGATTGCCAGAAACGCCTCCGTTTCCAATTACAATGCTAATACTCATTCCAGGGTGACCGGGGTCAAACCTGGGGAAAGCTCTTCGCGCGTCAATTTCAGCAGTGCAAGGAGATCGCCGCCTAATGCTTACCCAACCCCGCCCCCGAAACCAACCACATACTCGAAAGCACCGATACACCACCTAGCCATGCGCAGGCTTATCGACACGCTTGTTGGTATGAAAGACGCCGGGGTCGCTGAGATCGCGCAGCTGGGCAGGACCATGAACAAGCGCTGCAAAGACATCCTCGCCTACTTCGACCACGGAGTATCCAGCGGGCCTGTCGAAGCGATGAACGGTCGGCTGGAATTCCTACGCGGCATCGCCCTCGGCTTTTGCAACCTCGACCGCTGCATCTTGCGGTGCCTCATCCACGCCGCCAACATCCGACACAAAATCAATGCACTCTAAAACCGGAAGAGCCGGTTTGAGAGGCGAAACCGACCTACGGTGATAGGGCTGTAAATTGGCACTGGCGGGCCAGCCTCCCGCGACGCTAGATGGTTCTTTCCCCGCAGCTCAGGGGTGAGCTAGCAAACTGAATTCGTGGTCAATCATGATCTCAAAACACCTCTTCTCGATTGCGGAGAGGCTGGAAATACTAATCTCACCGTTGCGACATAGTTCGTACCGGATCGGCCATTCGGGTGACCACTCGGCCATCCGAGCATCATTCCAGTTACCAGGGGTCGTATACGTGGTGCACAACAGGTCTCGAAGATTAGTAGTAAAATTAGAGACCCCGTGGTTGTATTTTTCCAGCTCATATGAGTAGTGGAGCAGACACACCGCGAGTATGGGGTTCATTTGATTCCGTAAGGCTTCAGCGTCCGAGAAACTTAATGGCAAGCTGGGCGGGAATTGGCTGGCTGATCCGGTGCCATTTTTTCTGAGCACTTGTTGCACAAAGTCGCCGATTACGTGGCTCAGATCGAGGGTCAAGAGCTCCGAAAGGTAAATCAGCCAACATGTAAACTCGACAGACCCAATGCGAAGCGAATCTCGGAATAGTTTTGTCAAGAACTCCTTCGCAGAAAGAGATTTCGCGATTCTGGTTATCAGCTCGGGCGAGTCAGCAATTGTCTGGGTATAGCCTTGGATTAATTCTGGATGCATCGGGAGAAGATACATAGATTCCACCAAGAACTCGTAAAACAGACCTGCTTCTTTGGCCTTTGTGAGCAGACTCGGCCATAAGTACCTAGGCAATGACATTTTTTGGTGCTTTTGGGAGAACTGATGTATTTCCACAATAAACACTTTCAGTTTTCCTCGAGATGGGAACTCGCGCCATGTTTCTAGAAACTGATTAGCGATAGTGCCGATATCGTTCGCGAGGAAGTCAAAAACCGTCGAGTAAGATTGTTTAGTGTGGTTAAGTGTTAGTGAGTATTTCTTCAAGATCATCGAAATATCGCTGATCAGTTCCGATGGATCGGTTGACGCTGGTATCAAAATTTCGACGTCATCTACGTAACGGCGAAAATCGAGCTCGCCCTTGCGCTTCGCGTCTTGTAGGTATTTGTCGAGTTCGTTAAGAATTATTTCAGCCGCGATATTAGAAGTGATCGGACCGATAGATACCCCATCCGTGCGGTTATTACGCACATATGTGTATGCGTAATCTATCGAGCTGCCTAGTGAATTTCTCGAATTAAATCTTCCTTTGGAGATCGCCCAGTCCAACGCGTGCGTATAGATCGAGGGAAAGAAATTGGCTATGTCTAGGGCTAGCACCCTTGGTTCATCGAACGAGGAGCGCCCATTTACGAATGGCGCGGCTTCGTCCAGCGCCGACAGCCATTCGTCTTCTCTATCGCCATAGTTAAACGCAATTATTCGACTCGAATTTAAATCGAGGCGTGGCCTCAGGAGAGATTCCGCTGTGTCGCAAAGCGGTCCTAGCTTATCCCAGTTGTCGATGAGTGCCTTACCCAGCTTGGCGTAAGGCCACGGGTGGGGAAATTCTAAGAACCGAACCTTTCCATCGAATCGAACGACTTGATAGCTGCACGGCCCCACAAATTGGCACCGCCTAGCCGCAGAATTGCCATTCGATGGGTCCGCGATGGTTGGAATGGATGCTAGCGCATCCATTAGGTCTATTGTGAAAGATTCGGTTGAAATGATCGGGGGTAAGGCAGGGTATTTGTTGATGAAGTTTAGCCACTGCTCCCTAAAAATTGCGTTGAAGAGTATTGTCTTTTCGTCGACAGCTGAAGTGGTCAAGACCGGATCCCTTCGCTAATTTTGATTCCTTCTGAGAAAACAATCATAAGCACAGGAGGCGTGGCGGTCCGGACTTTGAGTCGTAAAAACAATCGCTTTCCTTGAAGGTGGCGGTCACCGGGGCGAGCTGGACGAATTTATCCGGATGGCGAAAATCCTGATCAGTTCACTGGGTTATCGGGCGTTTGAGCCGGCCGATGACGCCAAATCCTCGGCGCACAACGCATCGGAGCCACCACAGCCCGGTGAGGAGCCGCTGCTGTACCTGAATGCCCAGGAAGCCTCCAGGAAAGGCGGCGGACAAGCGACGGATTCGTCGCCCTCGAAGATTCGATCCTGCGAGCAGAATTGGTCGATTCCGCGCCTGCTCCAGTGCGTATGGACCGAGAGAGGTCCGCTAACCTCATCGAACTCCCTCACGGGGGCATCCACCTCAGGCAAGACTGCCTGGAAAACACACGGAGGCGTCACCCTACGTGATCTCGAAGCGGCAGAACTCAAAGCGACTGCTGGCGAAATGTAGGCGATGGCAGAGCTGGCGTCGATAAGCTGGGGCCTGCAATAACACGGCTGCACAACCCAGTACCTAAATAAAACGGTGCATCCCCGTCTAGTGGGATGCACCAAAATTTTTGCTGCGAAGGTGGACTAATACAGACCAGCCGCCTCGCGCTGACGAATCATCTCATCTGCTTGACGGACGAAATCATCCGCTCGACCAAGAAGCTCCTCGGACTGGCGGTTGAGCTCGAATTGACGCCGAATGAATTCTTCCGCCTTGCTAGCAAGATCCTCGGCGTGCTTGCTGTGTTCACGGATAGCAGGGCTGAGGTAATCCTCAGCCGGTTCATTCTCGGAAGTCTCCTCCGTCGCCGGAGCAGTAACGGCGGGGGTTGGGGTGATCACCTGCATGCTCGCACCCCGCGAGCTACCGGACTGGTCGTGTAGAGCGCCAGACCCGACAACGCCACCGACGATGGCAGCAATGACGGCGAGAATGCCAAAGACAGCACCGATGGTGTTGATGTCGACGTTGAGGTTACCTGGTTTGAGCTTGGCGAAATCCACAGTTGTTCTCCAGTCAGGAAAGTTTTTGGTAATAACCTTTGGAAGGTTACCACAGCCTTCGAGGCAGCGTTAGGAATCAGAACTCTCCTTAAAGTACCAGGTCACGCGGTTTTAATAAGTGTTGAGGCCATTTGCGATGTCGGGGCTAATCTTTAAGCTTGCTGGGTTGTCTTGCTAGCGGGAGAAGCGCCATTCACTTACAGTGAAACGCCTTGTGAGTGAACGAGATTCATGGAGGGACGATGCCACAACCGGGTCGTGAGAGGGCGAACCCACTTGGGGCCGTCGCGCTAGTTGTCGCTGTACTCGGTCTCGTGTTCGCCGTTGCGAAGACCTTCCTGATCATCGGGTGGGAGCCACTGCGGTACGTGCTGCCGGCGGCTGGGCTGACGCTCGGCGTGGTGTCGCTGTTTCAGGAGGGGAAGCGGAAGGACTTGGGGATTGCGACGATTGTGGTCTCGGTCGTAGCGGGGACGATCGTGCCGTTCGTGTTAGTGGGGTTGCCGTTTTAGGTCCAATAGCGGAAGCGTGAACTAGCACCAAAGGTTTTTGCTCAGTCAAGCAAAAGCGGTTTATCCAAACCATAATTAGCTCCTGACCTGCATTTATGGATATAAACTGAGTAGTTCAAAGGAAATGTCTGGGTGGCAGTTTAAGATGTGGGTATCCATATTTCGAGAGGCCAAAAGGAGCCCCCATGAAACGCTCAATAGCCGCGGTTGCCATCGCTATCGCACTCGGTACAAGCTCAGTCGTAGCTCCGAGTAACTCGCCCTTTGTCACTGCGTCAGCGTCGGCAGCTGAACAGGTGACGCAGGCGGATCTTTACGACGCAGACATCCACTCATTCGGCCACACAGCGGGACCTGACTGGACCTCAACCTGGGCGATCTCCAACAACGCCGACGTCACCGACCACGTCGAGATCCTCAAACTCCACA
>NZ_JAEUWV010000036.1:0-5104 GCF_024102595.1 Corynebacterium lipophilum | reverse complement strand
TTCAAGCATCACCGCCGGCACACACCACAAACATGGCACACAGCACGCAACCAAAAGTCAATGCAATCAAAAAATAAAAAGTACATTGGCACACTATCGAGTTCTCAAACAACAACCGCACACCCAACAACCAACCCCAACCAGAGCCAGCGTCAAGCAGCTGAAACAAAGTTACACACCCGTAAACACAAAGTCAAATCCAACCAAACCAGCCGGACTCAAAACCGCCCACAAGCAGCAACTTTATTCACTTTGATCATTCCCTCCAAGCGACCAGGCCGCTCGTCGGCAACGAGGGATAACTTAACCACGAACCAACAAACAACACAAATCGCCTGGGAGGGACCGGTTTTTAAGCGTTCTAATCGTTTGCTCGTTGCACCTTCGCACCGAGTTCATTGAGCTGCTCCACAAATCGCGGGTAACCACGGTCAATGTGGTAGACATCGTGCACCGTGGTCTGCCCTTCCGCGACAAGGCCAGCGAGGACGAGTCCCGCGCCCGCACGAATGTCGGAGCTCCACACATCCGTGGAGGAGAGCGTCGAAACACCACGAAGAGCCACATGGTGGCCATCGATGTTGGCGTCAGCGCCGAGGCGCATCATTTCGTCGACAAATCGGAAGCGCGCTTCGAAGACGTTCTCCGTAATGACTGAAACGCCGTCGGCTACCGCGGAAAGTGCGATCGCCATCGGTTGCAGGTCTGTCGGGAAGCCGGGGAACGGCAGCGTCTGGTAGTCGACAGCCTTTGGACGCTGGTTCATGCGTACGCGGAAACCGTTGTCGTAAGTCTCCACTTGCGCGCCAGCCAGCTTGATCTTCTGCAAAGGAAGGTGCAGGTGACCAGGGGCGATGCCGGATACCGTGATATCGCCCTGAGTAATTGCAGCTGCGTAAGCCCAGGTTCCGGCAACAATCCGGTCGCCAACCACGGTGTGTTGCGTCGGCTCCAGCTTTTGGACGCCATCGATAACAATTGTCGACGTTCCCGCACCCTCGATCTTCGCCCCCATGGCCCGGAGCATGTCGCAAAGGTCGACGATCTCCGGTTCACGTGCCGCGTTGGAGAGAGTAGTACGCCCCTCAGCAAGTACTGCCGCGGTAATGATGTTCTCGGTCGCACCAACCGAGGGGAAATCGAGCGCGATGTCCGCGCCGTGCAGCTGCTGGGCGCGGGCAACAACGGCTCCGTGCTCAATGTGCGTCGTCGCCCCGAGCTTCTCAAGGCCAGACTGGTGCATATCTAGAGGTCGGGACCCAATCGCGTCGCCACCAGGAAGGGCAACATACGCCTCGCCGCAGCGGGCGACAAGCGGGCCAAGCACCGCAACGGAGGCGCGGAATTGCCGGACGGCTTCGAAGTCGGCGTGGGGAGAAACCTCGGCAGGAGTGTGGATGGTGACCACGGTGCCGTCGATATCTACGGAGCAGCCGAGTCCGACGAGGACGTCCCGCATGAGGGGGACGTCGAGAATTTCGGGGCAGTTAAATAGCGTTGTTGTACCTTCGGCGAGCAGCGCTGCCGCCATGAGCTTCAACACGCTGTTCTTGGCGCCGTCTACCTTTACGACGCCTTCAAGCCGGGTACCGCCAGAGACTAAAAATCGTTCTTTCACGGAACCCAGCGTACCCAACAACGGTTACGGCAACGCCCCGATGCGACGAGCTGCGTTAACGGCCTCGTAGCGGGTGTGTGCCCCAAGCTTGCGCATCACGCTGCGGAGGTAGGACTTCACCGTCTCGGCACCGATCCCCATCTCGGCCGCGGCTTCAACATTGGTATGGCCGAGCGCAACACAGGAAAGAACGTCGAGTTCACGAGCGGAAAGCTTCGTCGTCTGCTTCACGCGCACCGGGGAAACCATCTGGTCACACAGCTGCTCGATTTCCTTGCGAAGATTCTCATCGCCCACACGATTTGCCAGCATGCGCAGCTTCGAGTGCGTGGAGCGAACCTGCTCCCACTCCGCACTGTTCATAACGCGACCCGTCTTCTGTCCGGCGCGCGCGCCGTCGCCCTGCCTCAGGGCGGTATTGACCGCGAGGTCCTGCTCGAGACAGCGAGCCGTCATAGCAACCTCTTCAATCACCTTGTCGCCCAAACGCACCGGCGAGTGCACACCCACGTAAAGGACGCCACGGATCTCGCGCTGGGTAATTACCGGGACTGCAACGATGGAGTGCAGGCCTTCGTCTTGAATCTGCTTGTCGTACTCGTGGGAGATGACATTCGCGCGTGTGTAGTCGGAAATACCCACCGCGCGGCGCGTAGCGACGACCCTTCCACCTACACCGGCACCTGACTCAATGACAAGCTCCTGCAGAGCTGGAGTGCGTAGTCCGATCCATTGCGTGATCTGCAAACGGTTATCTGCCAGAAGGGTGCCATACATGGCTACGGGGATACCGGTTGCGGTTTTCAGCGTGGTCAACGCTGCCCGGATGGCGTCGTCGTCTTCCTTAAGGCACTGTGCGTCGGTCAATGATCTCTCGCTTTCCACCCGTTCGAGTGTCCCCTGTTTAGGGACACTGCTTGTCGAACTTGACTCAAAGCCCTTTCATCATAACGCGTTTTCGGGGGTAGCCAAACTTTGCACTTGCCACACATTCACAGAAACACAACCCCGGAAGTAGGTGAACAAATCGGTCTATTTGACAAAGACTAGCTGGTTCATGTCGCGAGTGTATAATCGCGCAACAAGAACGCAACGTAAGCGAAACATACAGGTAAAGGAGTTATTTTCATGGCAAAGATCGCAAAGTCAGTATTGGACCTCATCGGCAATACGCCGCTCGTAGAGCTCAACGGCATCACTGACGGGCTCAAGGCACGCGTCCTAGCAAAACTTGAGTTTTACAACCCGGCAAATTCCGTCAAGGACCGTATTGGTGACGCTATCGTCCGCGCGGCGGAAGCCTCCGGCGAACTGAAGCCAGGCGGCACCATCGTGGAAGCGACATCGGGCAACACCGGCATCGCACTCGCGCTCACCGGCGCTGCGAAGGGCTACAAAGTCATCCTGACCATGCCGGAGACAATGTCGCAGGAGCGTCGCGTGGTCCTTCGCGCGTACGGGGCAGAGATCGTATTGACGCCAGGCGCGGCAGGCATGAAGGGGGCCGTCGATAAGGCGAACGAGATCGTCGAGACGACGGAAAACACAATCCTGGCCAGCCAGTTCGAAAATGAAGCCAACCCGCAGGTCCACTACGAGACCACCGGCCCCGAGATTTGGAACGACACTGATGGGGAGGTCGACATTGTGGTTGCCGGTGTCGGCACAGGTGGCACGATCTCTGGCTCCGCGAAGTACCTCAAAGAGCAGAAGGAATCCGTCAAGGCCGTCGCAGTCGAGCCAGCTGCTTCCCCACTGCTGTCCACCGGCGAGGCAGGCCCGCACAAGATTCAGGGCCTCGGTGCGAACTTCATCCCTGGCACGTTCGACCGCAACGTCATCGACGAGATTATTACAGTCTCAAACGAAGACGCCGTCGCCACCTCACGCGAACTTGCGCTGAAGGACGGTGTCCTCGGCGGCATCTCGGCGGGCGCAAACCTCAAGGCGGCGCTCGAACTCGCCGCCCGCGACGAGAACGAAGGCAAAACGATCGTCGTGATCATTCCGGACTTCGGCGAGCGCTACGTCTCCACCGTGCTCTACGAAGACATCCGCGACTAGACCCAACGGGCACGACGCCACCCCGCGGGTGGTCGTTGATAGGATCGCCACATGATCAAAACGGCCATCCGCGTGATTCACATGATCCGCGAGGACCTTGCCAACGCGAGGGACCACGACCCGGCGGCGCGAGGCGACCTCGAGAACGCCATCGTCTACTCCGGACTCCACGCCATTTGGACTCACCGCGTGTGCCACTGGATGTGGCAACGCAACCTGAAAGGGCCCGCGCGTGTGCTCGCCCAGGCCAACCGGTTCTTCACCGGTATTGAGATTCACCCCGGCGCCACCATCGGCCGACGCTTCTTCATCGACCACGGCATGGGCATCGTCATCGGTGAGACCACCGAAATCGGCGACGGCGTCATGCTCTACCACGGCGTAACGCTCGGCGGACAGGTGCTTACACAGACGAAGCGCCACCCCACCATCGGCAACAACGTCACCATCGGTGCCGGGGCGAAGGTCCTCGGCCCCATCACAATCGGAGACAACACAGCGGTTGGGGCGAATGCCGTCGTCACAAAATCGATCCCGGCGAACTCCATCGCCGTCGGCATTCCTGCCAAGGTCAGGGAGCGCCAAGAGTGCGAAACAAAGCACCTCGTCGACCCCGACAAGTACTTCGACCCGGGCAGCTACGTCATCTAATCCGCGCTACTTGACGAGGTCCGCGTACTCCGGGTTCTGCGCAATGTAGCGCGCCACAGCGGGGCACGTCCGAATAACGTTGAGACCCTCGGAGCGGGCGTCGTCAAGCGCGAACTGCATCAGCGGCTTCGAGAGGCCCTGGCCGCGGAACTTCGGGTCCACCACCGTATGTGGCAGCTCCCGCGCACCGTCGACGTCAGCGTACGTGGCAAACCCGGCCAATTGCCCGTCGACAAATATCTCGTAGCGGGACTCCTGGTCATTCCTCTTCAGCTCGGGCTGTACTGCGTCGTGCTGCGACAAATCAACGCTCCAATCCTCGGGGACAGAAACACAAAACCCCTCCACCGCAGTGAAGGGGTTGGAGTGTGGCCAGAGCCAGGATCGAACTGGCGACCCCACACTTTTCAGGCGTGTGCTCTACCGACTGAGCTATCTGGCCAGAACAACACAAGTGCTGTTCGCGACCCTGACGGGACTTGAACCCGCGACCTCCGCCGTGACAGGGCGGCGCGCTAACCAACTGCGCCACAGGGCCTTATTCAATTTCGTACTCACGGCCGCTACACGGTCGCTTGCACGAGTCGATACTTTACACAGAGCTCTCGAACACAAGCAAATCGCCAGCACAAACCATATTTTTCGGGTTAAGCGACAAAATGTGTGCTTTTTTGGATATGGATTCCAGGTCCTGCCTGGGCCTACGGCGGGACAGTGCTCGTTGAATCGGGATTCCCTGCCGTAGACCGGAAGGTCCACCACTTCAGGCGT
>NZ_JAEUWV010000035.1:0-5276 GCF_024102595.1 Corynebacterium lipophilum | reverse complement strand
TCACACAACTTCCGAACACCGCAGCTGGCACAGGCATTCCGGCAGAAGTCAGCATCATCCGCACCACCACCCAAACCGCCCCACCCCCACAACCCATCACGATCTAACATCCAACCACGTTCACAACAACTTGACATAAAGCGTTTGAGAGGGCGCCTCGGCGTTTCCCCTGGTCGTCAACACCACGAGAGGGAATTTGGTGCACTCCCCCTCACCCCAGTGCCAAAGGACGCAACCCCCTTTTCACGACCTGGGCTTTTATCCCCTCCCCCAACAGGAATTGCGTCCTCTGGCACTGGTACCCCAACCCCGAACATAGTTTCGCCTAATACGCCTGCCGTGTCGGGTCTCGTTCGTATCCTGATGGTTGCAACCCCCGATGGCCCCCAGCAACCACCAGAGAAAGGAACCCCTCATGGATCAGTCATTACGCACGCGGGCCCGCGGCGCCATGTACGGCCAGATCATTGGCGATAACCTCGGCGCGATCGTCGAGTTCTCCTCCCCCGCGCAGATTCGCTCCCGGTTCCCGGACGGCGTCCGCGAACTCACTGGCGGCGGCCCGTTCAATGTCGCGCCGGGCCAGGCCACCGACGACTCTGAGCTGGCGCTGGCGCTTGCCCGCAGCATGGTGCGCTGCGGCGGGTATGAAGAAAAGGACGTGTTCGAGTCGTATGTGCGGTGGGCGGCGTCGTTCCCGCCGGATATCGGTAATACGTGTGCGGCTGCGCTTCGGCCGCCGTTTGCGCCGAATGCGGTCAGTAAGTCGAACGGCGCGTTGATGCGGGTCAGCCCGATCGCCATCGCGTACGCGCACGACCCGCAGCTCGCCGGCGACCACGCCCGCACCGACGCTCGCCTCACTCACCCCAACGAGTACCCGGTAGTCATCAACGGTATGTACTGTGAGGCGCTCGCACGCACGATCAGTGGTGAGGATCCTCGCGAGGCGCTGCTCGCGGCGGCTGGGGATGAGGCGTCGACAATTAGGGAGTTTATGCAGCACCTTCCCGTGGATGTTTATAGCCATCGCATGGGGTATGTGCAGTTCGCCTGGAATATTGTGTGCTATTTCGTCGCGAACGGTGCCTCTTTCGAGGAGGACCTCGTCGCGATTGTCGGGATGGGCGGCGACACGGACACAAACGCCGCGATCGCCGGCGCGTTCTTGGGCGCGGTGTACGGGGAGGAGGGGATTCCTCGCAGGTGGCGCCAGATTATCGACGCCTACTCCACCCACAAAGCGAACCGACCCGAGGAGTTTTCCGTCGAGGGCGCCCTCGACCTGGTGGACGCCCTCCTCTCCTAGCCACGCACCACATTCCCTCGCCAGCCCCCAGCGACCTGGGCTTTTTCAAACCCGGCTGCCAGAATCCAGGAATTTGGTGCATTGCCGATCCTCGCGTACACCACATTCCTTGATTCCAGAAAAGCCTTCGGCGTTTCCCCAGGTCGCCAACTCTGAGTGTGGGAATTTGGTGCACTCCCCCTCGCCTCAGTGCCAAAGCACGCAACCCCATTTTCGCGACCTGGGCTTTTACCCCCTCCCCCAGCAAGAATTGCGTCCTTTGTCACTCGCATTCTCTGACGCGACACCACATTCCCTCACCAGCCCCCAGCGACCTGGGCTTTTCAAAACGCGCCCGTCAAAAACCGGGAATTTGGTGCGCGCACCCCCAAAAACCAAGCCCCTATTCGTCCGGGTTCCGGATCTCCACGTAGTCGGGGTCGTGCCAGTCGACGTTGACGTTGTCCTTGGTGTCCAACCCCTGGTCGGCGAGTTCGGGCACCTTGGCGAAGATGTTGCGGCGGGCCCGGCCGGCGCGCAGTTGGCGTTCGACGCGTTGGGCGAGGACGGTGAGTCCCCAGTTGATGAGGATCATGATGATGGCCACGACGGCCAGCGAGGCGAGGAAGTTCTGGTTGGCGGATGCGCTTTGGATGCCGGAGCGGACCACTTCGACGTAGCCGATTTGGTAGCCGAGTGCGGAGTCCTTGAGCGCGATGATCATTTGGGCGATCAGGGCTGGCAGCATGGCTGCGATGGCTTGGGGTAGCAGGATGGTCCGCATGGTTTGCGGGTAGGTCAAGCCGAGTGCTTCGGCGGCTTCGGTTTGTCCTTTGGGGAGGCTTTTGATGCCGGAGCGGAGGATTTCGGCGATGACGGACCCGTTGTACATGGTGAGTCCGAAGACAACGGCGGCGAACGCCAGGTGCTTTGGCGGGGCGAGGTGGTAGATGGCGAAGAGTTGGTAGGCGAAGATCATGAGGAGGAGCACTGGGATGGCTCGGAAGATCTCGACGATGACGCCACATACCCAACGAACAAAACGATTGCGGGAGAGCCTGCCTAGGCCGAGGAGGATGCCGACGGCCAGCGCGAGCAGGATGGATGCCACCGCGGCTTTGAGGGTGCCCGTCAGGCCAGGGAGGATGTAGGTGGTCCAGGTTTGGGAGTTGAGGAACGGGGTCCATTTCGCGGCGGCGAGTTGCCCGTTGGCCTGCAGTTTCCAGAGGACCCATGCGGCAATTACGAGGCAGACGGCGAGGCTGATGCCGGTGAGGATGCGGTTGGTGCGGCGGCCGTTGGGGCCGGGGACGTCGTAAAGTACTGTTGCGCGGACGCTCATTATTTTTTCACCGCCATGCGTTCGGAGAGGGCGCCAAGGGCGAGGCCGGTTGGCAGGGTGAGGATGATGAAGCCGAGTGCGAAGATCCCGAAGATGGGGAAGAGCATGTTGGCGTGGTTTTCGATGGTGGATTTCATCAGGAGGGATGCTTCGGCAACACCGATTGCGGATGCGATGGTGGTGTTTTTCGTCAGCGCGATGAGCGTGTTGCCGAGTGGCACGATGGCTGCGCGGACGGCTTGGGGGAAGATGATGTTGCTGAATGTTTGGCCGAAGCTGAGGCCGAGGGATCGGGCGGCTTCGGCTTGTCCGAAGTGGACGGTGTTGATGCCGGAGCGCAGGGATTCCGCGACGAATGCTGAGGTGTAGATGATGAATCCGAGCACGGCGAGGCGGAAGTTGTTGTCTACCAGGAACGTCGGGGACTCTCTATCGGCAAGCGTGATGCCGAGGTTTTGGTAGAGCCCGAAGGAGCAGAAGATGATGATGAGGGTCAGCGGTGTGTTGCGCACGACGTTGATGTAGAACGTCGACATCGCGCGCAGCACGGGGATGGGTGCGACTCGCATCGCGGTGAGGATCGTGCCCACGATCATGGAGCCGATTGCTGAGTAGATGGTGAGCTTGATGGTCAGCCAGAAGGCTGCCCAGAGCTGCGGGCCCAGGTCGGACCAGAGTGTGGACATGATGTTCCTGCCTTAGGGGGTCTTACTGTTCGATGAAGGAGAGGTCGCCGGGGGTGCCTGCGGAGACTGCGTCGTCGCCGCCAAGATTCTTATTGACGAGGGCGTCGAACTCTCCGGACGTTTGCAGTTCTTTGAGCGCGTTGTTGATGGCGTCGGTGCCTGCGGTGTCGCCCTTTGCCAGGCCGATGCCGTAGTACTCGTCGGTGAATGGTTTGCCGTCCTTGGTCATTTCGACGACCTTGAAGTCGCCTGGGGTTTGGGCGGAGTAGCCGAGCAGGATGGTGGCGTCGGTGGTCATGGCGTCGATGTTGCCCTGGCGGAGTGCTTCAACGCAGGAGGAGTAGGTGTCGTACTCCTGGAGCTGCACGCCTGGCAGGGCGTCCTTGACCTTCTGGGCTGGGGTGGAGCCGGTGACGGAGCAGAGGATCTTGCCGTCGAGGTCCTCGAGGCCCTTGATGTCGGTGTTGTCGTTGCTGACGAGGAGCGCCTGGTGCGTGACCAGGTATGGTCCGCCGAAGTTGACGGATTCGGAGCGGCCCTTGTTGATGGAGTAGGTCGCCGCGATGGCGCCGACCTCGCCGTTCTGGATGAGGGTTTCGCGCTGTGCGGATGGGCTTTCGCGCCAGGTGATGGTCGGTTCTGCCCAGCCGTTCGCCTTCGCGATGTGGTTGACCACGTAGGTCGCTACGTCGACGTCGAGGCCGGACATGGAGCCGTCCGGGTTACGCAGGCCGAGGCCAGGCTGGTCGTACTTGGTGCCCAGGGTGACCTGGCCGGATTCGATCTGGCTGAGGAGGTCGGTGCCTTCGCCGGCACCGCCGCCACAGGCGACGAGGGTTGCGGCAGCAGCGGAGAGCGCGGCGGTGAGTGCGGCGTAACGGATGTTCATGGTGTTGTCCTTTCGGTTAGTGGGCCAGGATTTTGGCCAGGAAGTCTTTCGCCCTGTCGGTTTTCGGGTTGGTGAAGAACTCTTCGGGTGTGGCGTCTTCGATGATCGAGCCGTCTGCCATGAAGATGATGCGGTCTGCGACGCGCCGGGCGAAGCCCATTTTGTGTGTGACCACGAGCATCGTCATCCCCTCGTTGGCGAGGTTGGCCATGACATCAAGCACTTCATTGACCATTTCGGGGTCGAGGGCGGAGGTGGGCTCGTCGAAAAGCATGACTTTGGGTGACATGGCGAGTGCCCGAGCAATCGCGACGCGCTGCTGCTGTCCACCCGACAGTTGCGCCGGGTACTTGTCCGCCTGATTCGCGATGCCCACGCGGTCCAGCAGCTCAATCGCCCGCTTCTCGACGTCCCCCTTCCCCTGCTTCCGCACCTTCAACGGACCAAGCGTCACGTTGTCCTTGATGGTCAGGTGCGGGAACAAGTTGAAGGATTGGAACACCATCCCGACGTCCGCCCGCAACTTCGCAAGAGCCTTGCCCTCCTCCGGCAGCGGGACCCCGTCAATGGTGATGGTGCCTTCGTCAATCGTTTCGAGCCTGTTGATCGTGCGGCACAGCGTCGACTTCCCCGACCCCGACGGCCCGAGCACCACCACTACCTGGCCTTTCGGCACAGTAAGGTTGATGTCTCGGAGCGCGTGGTAGTCGCCGAAGTGCTTCTGTACGCCCGCTAGGTCAATCATGGCTTCACTGGAGCTATTGCCCGACCCACTCTGGGCAGTGAATGTGCTGTGTGTCATATCGGGCAGGTTAGTGGCCTGGCCCACACTTTGTATAGTGTTTGCGCGCTTTTCGCCCGAAAGTTCACCCCCACTGCCTGAACTGCGCGCCTAATTCCCTTCCGGTTCGCAGCCGACCTGGGCTTTTGTCCTCACCCACACGAGGAATTGCGTCCTTTGGCACTCACTCCCTTGTCGCGCGCACCACATTCCCTCCCGTACCCCCGCCGACCTAGGCTTTTCCAAACCTGGCCGCCGAAAAACCAGGAATTTGGTGCGCACCTCCCCTG
>NZ_JAEUWV010000034.1:0-5725 GCF_024102595.1 Corynebacterium lipophilum | reverse complement strand
TTGGGTGTGCGGTTGTTGTTTGAGAACTCGATAGTGTGCCAATGTACTTTTTATTTTTTGATTGCATTGACTTTTGGTTGCGTGCTGTGTGCCATGTTTGTGGTGTGTGCCGGCGGTGATGCTTGAACCTATGATTGGGTGTCACTGGTGTGGTGCAGATGCATGGTCATGTTGACTGTATTGGTTGATGTGGTTGTGACTGGTCCTGTTTTGCCCCGTCGGGTTGGGACTGGTTGTTTGTACTTTACTTTTTGTAATTTTAGGATTTTGCCAGACACTGGCGATGACTGTTTTGGTTGTTGTTGGTGGTTGGTTTGTTTTTGGTTAGGTTTTGGGCTTTTCACGGCCTTGTTTCTTTCTGAAATAGTTTTTGTGGAGAGTTTGATCCTGGCTCAGGATGAACGCTGGCGGCGTGCTTAACACATGCAAGTCGAACGGAAAGGCCAGTGCTTGCACTGGTACTCGAGTGGCGAACGGGTGAGTAACACGTGGGTGATCTGCCCTGTACTTCGGGATAAGCTTGGGAAACTGGGTCTAATACCGGATAGGACAACTTTTTGGATATTGTTGTGGAAAGCTTTTGCGGTATGGGATGAGCTCGCGGCCTATCAGCTTGTTGGTGGGGTAATGGCCTACCAAGGCGTCGACGGGTAGCCGGCCTGAGAGGGTGTACGGCCACATTGGGACTGAGATACGGCCCAGACTCCTACGGGAGGCAGCAGTGGGGAATATTGCACAATGGGCGCAAGCCTGATGCAGCGACGCCGCGTGGGGGATGAAGGCCTTCGGGTTGTAAACTCCTTTCGCTAGGGACGAAGCATTTTTGTGACGGTACCTGGAGAAGAAGCACCGGCTAACTACGTGCCAGCAGCCGCGGTAATACGTAGGGTGCGAGCGTTGTCCGGAATTACTGGGCGTAAAGAGCTCGTAGGTGGTTTGTCGCGTCGTTTGTGTAAGTCCACAGCTTAACTGTGGGACTGCAGGCGATACGGGCATAACTTGAGTGCTGTAGGGGAGACTGGAATTCCTGGTGTAGCGGTGAAATGCGCAGATATCAGGAGGAACACCGATGGCGAAGGCAGGTCTCTGGGCAGTAACTGACGCTGAGGAGCGAAAGCATGGGTAGCGAACAGGATTAGATACCCTGGTAGTCCATGCCGTAAACGGTGGGCGCTAGGTGTGAGTCCCTTCCACGGGATTTGTGCCGTAGCTAACGCATTAAGCGCCCCGCCTGGGGAGTACGGCCGCAAGGCTAAAACTCAAAGGAATTGACGGGGGCCCGCACAAGCGGCGGAGCATGTGGATTAATTCGATGCAACGCGAAGAACCTTACCTGGGCTTGACATGTAGCGGATCGCCGCAGAGATGTGGTTTCCCTTGTGGTCGCTATACAGGTGGTGCATGGTTGTCGTCAGCTCGTGTCGTGAGATGTTGGGTTAAGTCCCGCAACGAGCGCAACCCTTGTCTTATGTTGCCAGCACGTAATGGTGGGGACTCATGAGAGACTGCCGGGGTTAACTCGGAGGAAGGTGGGGATGACGTCAAATCATCATGCCCCTTATGTCCAGGGCTTCACACATGCTACAATGGTCGGTACAGCGCGTTTGCTACCTTGTGAGGGGATGCTAATCGCACAAAGCCGGCCTTAGTTCGGATTGGGGTCTGCAACTCGACCCCATGAAGTCGGAGTCGCTAGTAATCGCAGATCAGCAACGCTGCGGTGAATACGTTCCCGGGCCTTGTACACACCGCCCGTCACGTCATGAAAGTTGGTAACACCCGAAGCCAGTGGCCTGTCATGGGAGCTGTCGAAGGTGGGATCGGCGATTGGGACGAAGTCGTAACAAGGTAGCCGTACCGGAAGGTGCGGCTGGATCACCTCCTTTCTAAGGAGTTTATTTTTTGTTGGCTCACAGTTGTGGGCTTGTTTGTTGGTTGAGTCACCGTGGGTGTGGCTGCCAATTGTTGTTTCCGGGTGGAGACACACCAGTCACGGACTGTCATGCATTCGTGTGGTGGTTGTGGTTGTGGTGGTGCGTAACTGGTTGTGTAATCAAGAAAAGTAAATGTTGTGTGTGTTGGTGCACTGTTGGGTGTCTGAGGCAGCAGTTGTGTTGTCTTGATTGATTCCGCGTGTTGATCATTGACTTGTTTGGTTGGTGGTTGGTGTGTGGGGTGTGTTGTGTGAGAACTGTATAGTGGACGCGAGCATCTTTATTCTTGTGGAAGAATTTTTTGATTGTAAGTTTGCCTAACAACAAGTGATTGTCATGCTGTTTGTGTGTGGTGGTTGTTTGTTGTTTGTTTGTTGTGTGTTTTTGTTTTGTTACAAGGGCGTACGGTGGATGCCTTGGCATGCTTAGCCGATGAAGGACGTGTGAGGCTGCGTTATGCCTCGGGGAGTTGCCAACAAAGCGTTGATCCGAGGATGTCCGAATGGGGAAACCTGGCACTTGTTATGGAGTGTTACCTGCAGATGAATGTATAGTCTGTGTGGGGGTTACGCGGGGAAGTGAAACATCTCAGTACCCGTAGGAGAAGAAAACAATTGTGATTCTGCTAGTAGTGGCGAGCGAACGTGGATGAGGCTAAACCATGCGTGTGTGATACCTGGCAGGGGTTGCGCGTGTGGTGTTGTGGGCGATGATTGTGGGTATGCTGCCATGTACCCCTATGATGCGGCGTGTTAGCGGAAGTCACCTGGGATGGTGTGCCGGAGAGGGTGAGAGCCCCTGTACGTGAAGGCGTGTCGTGTTGTGGTGATTGTTTGCCCGAGTAGCAGTGGGCTCGTGGAATCTGCTGTGAATCTGCCGGGACCACCCGGTAAGCCTAAATACTAAGTGTGACCGATAGTGAATTAAGTACCGTGAGGGAATGGTGAAAAGTACCCCGGGAGGGGAGTGAAAGAGTTCCTGAAACCGTGCGCTTACAATCCGTCAGAGCACCGCGTGTGTGTGATGGCGTGCCTTTTGAAGAATGAGCCTGCGAGTCAGCGGCATGTCGCGAGGTTAACCCGTGTGGGGTAGTCGTAGCGAAAGCGAATCCTAATTGGGTGTTGTAAGTGGCATGTCCTGGACCCGAAGCGGGGTGATCTACCCATGGCCAGTGTGAAGCAGCTGTAAGAGGTTGTGGAGGCGCGAACCCACTTAGGTTGAAAACTGAGGGGATGAGTTGTGGGTAGGGGTGAAAGGCCAATCAAACTCCGTGATAGCTGGTTCTCCCCGAAATGCATTTAGGTGCAGCGTTATAGTAGTTTGCCGGAGGTAGAGCTACTGGTTGGTTGAGCGGGACTATCATCTTAGCAACATCAGCCAAACTCCGAATGCCGGTTAAGTGTTCTATAGCAGTGAGACTGTGGGGGATAAGCTTCATAGTCGAGAGGGAAACAGCCCAGATCGCCGGTTAAGGCCCCTAAGGGTGTACTAAGTGGAAAAGGATGTGGGATCGCGAAGACAGCCAGGAGGTTGGCTTAGAAGCAGCCATCCTTGAAAGAGTGCGTAATAGCTCACTGGTCGAGTGGTTCTGCGCCGACAATGTAGTGGGGCTCAAGTACACCGCCGAAGCCGCGGCATAGTTTTTACTATGGGTAGGGGAGCGTCGTGCATGGGGTGAAGCCATACCGTAAGGGGTGGTGGACTGTGTGCGAGTGAGAATGCAGGCATGAGTAACGAGAGATACGTGAGAATCGTATCCGCTGGATGACTAAGGGTTCCTGGGTCAAGTTCGTCTTCCCAGGGTGAGTCGGGTCCTAAGGCGAGGCCGACAGGCGTAGTCGATGGTCAACGGGTTGATATTCCCGTACCCGTATGCATGCGACAAAGAGTGAAGCGGTGATACTAACCACCCTGAACCGGCAACATGCGCACCACTTGTGGTGTGTGGTTGTTGGTGATGCGTGGGGCCTGATCCGTGGTAGTTCAGTGATGGGGTGACGCAGTCAGGTAGCCGCGCCAAGTGTTGGATATTCTTGGTGTAAGCGTGTGGCACGTCGACTAGTGAAATGCGGTCGATATTTTGTGTGAGGCGTGATGCGTAGCCCAATTGTTGGGTGATGGTGGTGATCCTTTGCTGTCGAGAAAAGCCTCTAGCGATGTGTGTGTATGGCCCGTACCCGAAACCGACACAGGTGGTCAGGTAGAGAATACTAAAGCGGTCGGGTGAACTGTGGTTAAGGAATTCGGCAAATTGCCCCCGTAACTTCGGGAGAAGGGGGGCCCTTGCTGGTTGCATGCCTTTTTCGGTGTGTTGCTGGTGGGGGTCGCAGAGAATAGAGGGGAGCGACTGTTTATCAAAAACACAGGTCCGTGCGAAGACGGTTAAGTTGATGTATACGGACTGACGCCTGCCCGGTGCTGGAAGGTTAAGAGGACCTGTTAGGACTCATGTCCGAAGCGGAGAATTTAAGCCCCAGTAAACGGCGGTGGTAACTATAACCATCCTAAGGTAGCGAAATTCCTTGTCGGGTAAGTTCCGACCTGCACGAATGGCGTAACGACTCCCCTGCTGTCTCAACCACAGGCCCGGTGAAATTGCAGTACGAGTAAAGATGCTCGTTTCGCGCGGCAGGACGAAAAGACCCCGGGACCTTCACTATAGCTTGGTATTGGTATTCGGTGCGGTTTGTGTAGGATAGGTGGGAGACTGTGAAGTGGTCACGCTAGTGATTATGGAGTCGTTGTTGAAATACCACTCTGACCGTAGTGGATGTCTAACCTTGGCCCATGATCTGGGTTGGGGACAGTGCCTGGTGGGTAGTTTAACTGGGGCGGTTGCCTCCCAAAATGTAACGGAGGCGCCCAAAGGTTCCCTCAGCCTGGTTGGCAATCAGGTGGTGAGTGTAAGTGCACAAGGGAGCTTGACTGTGAGACTTACAAGTCGAGCAGGGACGAAAGTCGGGACTAGTGATCCGGCACCTACTTGTGGATGTGGTGTCGCTCAACGGATAAAAGGTACCCCGGGGATAACAGGCTGATCTTCCCCAAGAGTCCATATCGACGGGATGGTTTGGCACCTCGATGTCGGCTCGTCGCATCCTGGGGCTGGAGTAGGTCCCAAGGGTTGGGCTGTTCGCCCATTAAAGCGGCACGCGAGCTGGGTTCAGAACGTCGTGAGACAGTTCGGTCTCTATCCGCCGCGCGCGTTGAAACTTGAAGAAGGCTGTCCCTAGTACGAGAGGACCGGGACGGACGTACCTCTGGTGTGCCAGTTGTTCCGCCAGGAGCAGGGCTGGTTGGCTACGTACGGGAGGGATAACCGCTGAAAGCATCTAAGCGGGAAGCCTGTTTTGAGATGAGGTTTCGTTTGAGGTTCCCTAGAGATGATGGGGTTGATAGGCCGGATCTGGTAGCACTGTGAGGTGTGTAAGGTGACTGGTACTAATTTACGCCGAGACTAAAACAAACACACACATGTTGGTGTTGGTTATGGTCAAATTAATGAGTGTTCTTCCGCGAGAAGAAAAAGAGTGTTTGCGTCCACTGTGCAGTGTCTGGCATGACATGCCTGTGCTGATTATTTGAATATTGTCGTTGTTATCAACAGTATTGTGTTGGCACGATTTTTTGGTCGTGTCGGTGGTTGATGGCGGCGGGGAAACGCCCGGTCCCTTTCCGAACCCGGTTAGCTAAGCCCGCCCGCGCTGATGGTACTGCACCTGGGAGGGTGTGGGAGAGTAGGTTACCGCCGGCCTATAACTTCATTTTCTTGTGTGTGGTGGGTTCCATTA
>NZ_JAEUWV010000033.1:0-5884 GCF_024102595.1 Corynebacterium lipophilum | reverse complement strand
CCGGTCCCTTTCCGAACCCGGTTAGCTAAGCCCGCCCGCGCTGATGGTACTGCACCTGGGAGGGTGTGGGAGAGTAGGTTACCGCCGGCCTATAACTTCATTTTCTTGTGTGTGGTGGGTTCCATTATTCCCGTTGTTGGGGGTGGTGGTACCCACCACACTCTTTTTTGTGCACCCACAACAAACAAACAAACGGGGATGGTTGTGTGCGGCCGGTTACCAATTCTGGTCCACAGACAACACACAAAAAGTATTTGCAGAGCTTTGTATCGTCTAAAATGCCGCGTTACCGCGCATAACGCCTAGCCCTGCGAACGCAACGCCGACGGCGAGCGTCCACAACAGATACTTTACGCATCTTGCGTACCTGCGCTCTTTGAGCAGCATTCCTGCTTCTTTGGCGAGCGTCGACCATGTAGAGAGCGCACCAGCAAATCCCGTTCCAATGAACACTGCCCACATCGGCGCCATCGCGACTGTAAAACCGAGGACCATGGATGCAGCAGCGTTGGCCGTGAAGGTGCCCTTGCGCGGGGGGAGGGCGGAACTAATCCACCACCGTGTGGCGCCGCCTAACGCGCCGCCAAAGAACACTGCAGGGATAGCAATTGGGTCAATAAACACTATCGATCACCTGCCTCCTTGCGATCACGCATGGTGTCGCCAGCCCACCAGCCAGCGATGCAGAGAACAACGCTGGAGAGTACGTAGATGAACGCAGTGATTGCAGTCGTTTGCGCTGCGGCGACGGTGAGAGCGGAGAACGTCGTGAAGCCTCCGAGGAAACCTGTGCCGAGTAATGGGCCTGGTCGGAAGTAACCCATTGCGTAGCTGCCCAAGACGTTGATGCCAAGCGTGACCAGAAAAGCGTAATGCGGTGCTGCAGGCAGCACCGCAAGGAGTCCCGCTGTAAGCACGTAGCGTGTAAGTGCTCCCGTGCCAGCTCCGACGCCTACCGCGAGGGGCTCATTCGACTCAATGTTTTGTAATTGCACACCAGAAGTCTACTAGTTCGCTTACTCCCAATTCATGCCTTGCTGCTTTACAAATACTGCAACCTCCTCGGGGCTACGGCGAAGCTTCGGATCGAATTTGAGGTACTCGCGAGTCTCACGGGCGACGAGCCCGGAAAGCAGCAGTAGACCGATGAGATTCGGGATTGCCATGAGGCCGTTCGCCAGGTCGGAGAACGTCCATACGAGTTCGAGGTGCGTGGTGGCGCCGAGGAACGCTACGGCGGTAAAGAACATCTTGTATGGCAATGAAGCCCACTGGCCGAAGAGGGCGGTTGCGGCGCGTTCGCCGTAGTAGGACCAGCCCAGGATCGTGGAGAAGGCGAAGAAAATGAGGGAAACGGAGACGATGTCGCCGCCCCAGGTGCCTGGCAGGACCGTCGAGAAGCCGCGTGCGGTCATGACTGCTGCTTCGTCGCGTCCCATGTCCCACGTCCCGGAGGTCACGATGACAAGGCCGGTGATGGTAACAACGATCAGGGTGTCAATGAACGTCTGGGTCATGGATACTAGTGCCTGGCGGGTGGGGTGCTGGGTCTTCGCTGCCGCAGCGGCGATTGCTGCAGAGCCCATGCCAGACTCGTTGGAGAAGATGCCGCGGGCAACACCGAACTGGATTGCCATCATGATGGTGGAGCCGACGAAGCCACCGGTCGCGGCTGAGCCGGTGAACGCGTCGTGGAAGATGAGAGAGATAGCGGCAGGGATCTGGTCTGCCATCAAAGCGAGTGCGACGATGCCGCCACCGACGTAGAGAACAATCATCAGGGGGACGAATGCTGCGGTGATCTTGCCGATACCTTCGATACCACCCAAGATGGCTGCGCCGACGCCAATGAAGATCAGGATGCCGGAGACAGTAGGTTCGATGCCGAACGCTTCCTGCATGCCTGCAGCGATGGAGTTGCCCTGGGTGAGGTTACCGATGCCGAAAGATGCGAAGATAGTAAAGAGCATGAATGCGACCGCGAGCACGGACCCCAGCGGGCCTGGGATTCCGCGACGGAGGTACTCGTGTGGTCCGCCTTGTTGGCGTCCTTTGTCGTCGGTGGTACGGAAGCGGACGCCGAGGTAGGCCTCGGAGTATTTCGACGCCATGCCGACAATGCCTGTGACCCAGATCCAGAGCAGGGAGCCCGGTCCACCGATCGAGATCGCGGTGGCTACGCCGACGATGTTGCCGGTGCCGACTGTTGCGGCGAGGGCCGTCGTTAATGCCTGGTAGTTGCTGATGTCGCCGGAGCCTTCTTCATTCTTATCGACGAACGCGTGGCGGGTCGCGCGGCCGAGCGTGCGGAACTGGATGCCACCCATTCGGACGGTCAGGAAGAGGCCCGTGCCGAGCAGCAGCGGGATGAGCAGGAATGGGCCCCAGACGAACGAGGCGATCGTACCGAGGGTTTCGTTGAGTTGCGCAGCCATCGTGATCCTTTCGCAATAGGGTGTGGGCCAGGTTACCTTTCTCCCGATAACGTGATTGAGATAATAGACACATAACCTCCCGTGTGTACACGGTTTGTACGATTTTTCTGGCGGAAGTTTCCAAAAAAGGGAAAGATGGGTGTGAACGTATTCGAAAGGATGTTGTCGTATGGCTCATGAACGTGCTGGCCAGATTGCCCGCCCGGAAGATTTGATCGATATCGCGTCGTTGGTGACTGCTTACTACACCCGTGATGTAGACCCGCACAATCCTGACCAGCAGGTGGTGTTTGGTACCTCTGGTCACCGTGGTTCTTCGCTGGATAACGCGTTTAATGAGGTGCATATTCTGGCGACCACGCAGGCGATCGTCGACTACCGTCGTGAGCAAAACATTGGCGGTCCGGTCTTCATCGGGCGCGATACGCACGCGTTGTCGGAGCCGGCGATGGTCTCCGCGCTTGAGGTGCTGTTTGGCAATGGGGTTGAGGTGCTTGTTGACGCCGCTGGGCGTTACACACCGACTCCGGCGGTGTCGCACGCAATCTTGTCGCACAACGCGAAGCTTTCTGGCGGGGTCACGGGTACTGATCCGAAGCGTGCGGACGGCATTGTGATTACGCCGTCGCACAACCCTCCTCGTGATGGTGGGTTTAAGTACAACCCGCCGTCAGGTGGTCCGGCTGACACGGACGCGACTGACTGGATTGCGAAGCGGGCGAACGAGTACATCGCAAACGGTTTGGAGGGCGTGAAGCGCTCCGCGGCGTCTGGTGTGCTCGATGAGCGTGCGCAGCGCTACGACTACCTGAATAACTACATCAATGACTTGCCGAACGTCGTCGACATTGCGGCGATTCGTGAATCCGGTCTGAGCATCGGCGCAGATCCGATGGGCGGAGCGAGCGTCGATTATTGGGGTGCAATCGCTGAGAAGCACGGCCTGAATATGACCGTGGTGAACCCGGAGGTCGACCCGACCTGGCGTTTCATGACGCTCGACACTGATGGCAAGATTCGCATGGACTGCTCCTCGCCGGACTCGATGGCGTCGCTGGTGCACAATCGTGACAAGTATGACATCGCTACCGGCAACGACGCTGACTCGGACCGCCACGGGATCGTCACGCCGGACGCCGGCCTGATGAACCCGAACCACTACCTCGCCGTCGCGATTGAGTACCTGTTCTCACATCGCGAGGGCTGGGCGGACAACACCGCGGTTGGCAAGACGCTGGTGTCCTCGTCGATGATTGACCGCGTTGTGGCGTCGCTCGGGCGCACGCTCGTTGAGGTCCCGGTTGGCTTTAAGTGGTTCGTGCCAGGGCTTATCGACGGCACCGTTGGCTTCGGCGGCGAAGAATCCGCGGGTGCGTCCTTCCTGCGGAAGGATGGCACGGTGTGGTCGACTGATAAGGACGGCCTGATTCTGGATCTGCTCGCGGCGGAGATTACCGCAGTGACGGGGAAGACGCCGTCGCAACGCTACGCTGAGCTCGCTGAGAAGTTCGGCTCCCCGGCATACGCTCGTATCGATGCCCCGGCGAACCGCGAGCAGAAGGCGACGCTGAAGGCGCTCTCCCCGGAGCAAGTCACCGCGACCGAGCTGGCTGGTGAACCAATCACCGCGAAGCTGACCGAGGCACCAGGCAACGGTGCACCGATTGGCGGCCTGAAGGTCACCACGGAAAACGCCTGGTTCGCGGCGCGACCATCGGGTACGGAGGACAAGTACAAGATTTACGCCGAGAGCTTCAAGGGCAAGGAGCACTTGGTGCAGGTGCAGCAGGCTGCGAAGGAGCTTGTTGCGCAGGTGCTCGGATAGAATGACCAATCGTGACTGAGACACACGAGACCAAACAGGCAAGAGGCAAGCTGCTGGAAATCGCGTCGGCTGCGGCGCGATTCGGCCTGGCAGCTGTGTGGATTGTCGCCGGGTGGACCAAGATCGGCGCCCACATGGAAGTGGCGCAAAATATCATTGCGTACGAGATTTTCACCCACGAGTGGTCGAATATTTTGGCACAGTGGATCGGGCCGTTGGAGCTGGCCGGTGGGCTGCTCCTGCTGGCTGGCATCAAGCTGCGCGAATGCGGCTGGGTCTCGATCGGGGTCCTGGTGCTATTCATCATCGGGATGTACTCGGCGTGGTCGCGAGGGCTGGTCATCGACTGTGGGTGCTTTGGCCCGCAGCCGTCAGATGAAGGCACGAACCTCATTGAGACAATCCTGCGCGACGTCGTCTTAATCGCGGCGACCTTGTTCATGATTTACGTGCCGTACAAGAAGTTTGCGATTTATCCATAGCCTCATCCAGCGATTAAGCTGTTGGGCAATTTCCAACGTCAAGGAGTAAATACGTGACTACCCGTAAGGTGAAGAACCCGAACGAGAAGAACGGTGCAGGGTTCATCTGGGCAATCGTTGCAGTGATCGCGATCGCGGCGCTTGTGATCGGCCTGATTTTCGTCAACGGCAAGAAGGGCCGCGAGGCCGCCATGGCCGAGAACATGATTGACACCAGCGGCATCACTGTCAGCTGGAACGAGGACGATCACTTCATTCGTCTCGCAGCCGAAGGTGTCGACGACGCCCCGATGGCAGAGCTCTACGAGGACTTTTCGTGCCCACACTGTGCAGATCTGGCGGTAGCGACGGATGAGCAGATGTTCGAGAAGCTGCGTGAGGGCAAGATTGAGGTCGAGCTGCGCCCGATGGTGACGCTCGATGGCCTGACCAACGGTCACTCCACGATGGGGCTGGCTGCGGAGCTGGCACTCGTCGCAAATAACGAGCCAGCTGCGATGATGAACCTCCGCGACCACCTGATGGTCAACCAGAGGGACGTGTACTCGAAGGTGACCGACGATGACCTTGCTGACCTGGCCCGCGACTACGGCGCGAGCGACAAGGCGGTACAGGACATCCGCGATAAGACCTATTACGATGCGGCGCGCGCAATGTCGAACGGCAACATGAAGCTGCAGGAAGAGCGCGCCGGTGAGGCGTGGACTCCGCGCGTCATGGTTGACGGCAAGGACGTTGAAGGCGAGATCGACAACTGGGTCGATACCGTCGCAAACAGCTAACTGTATGTCCGCGTGGGGCCTGGCTGCATGATTTGTGGCCAGGCTCTCTTCACGTGTATGGTGATGAAAGCTCGTAAGAGTTCAAGGGGCTATGGCGCAGTTGGTAGCGCACCACACTGGCAGTGTGGGGGTCACGGGTTCGAATCCCGTTAGCTCCACAAGAGAAGAAACTCCCCATTGGTTTGATTGCAAAACCGATGGGGAGCTTTTTGCTGTTATGAAAGGTAACTAGTCGGCTTAAGGGACATTTTGTGTGTTTTTACGGCGTGTCGCGATAAGGGACATTTTGTGTGTGTTTAGCTGCGTCCAGCCCACCCTTTTCTCACGCCTAAGCTGGGGTTCCACTGACCATCAATGCCG
>NZ_JAEUWV010000032.1:0-9881 GCF_024102595.1 Corynebacterium lipophilum | reverse complement strand
ATACGTCGCAGATGACAGTTGCGCAGATGCGCGAGTATATTGAGTCCTACATTGACTTCTATATCCATACAAGGTTGAAGTCGACACTTGGTGATGGTTATACGACCATCGCTGAGCATAGACAGGCACTGAGTGCATAACTACGAGACAAAGTCCCTCGTGATGCACTCCAACAAAACATCCGCAGCCCCTCGCACGTTTTTTCGAGGATTACTACAATCCACCTACTACACTTTGCAGATTTGGCTGGTTCAAATGGGGCGGAGAGCGCGTCGAAAAGCTGGTGAATCTAAAGCTCCGACGGGTCGATGCCAAACTCAGCCAGGACATCCTGGAGGCTGATGCGCTTGCCACTGTCGGTCAGCATTCGCGTGAGCGCGAGTGCCAGGTCCAGGACGTCCTGCCGCTCAGCCTCAAGCCGCTCAAACTCACCCGCCGACATGATGACGGCCACCGGCCCGCCACCGTCAATGATCACCTTGCGCTCATACAGGCCCAAACCAAACACATGGTGTGAGGCGTTTGCCGCAAGATCCGCGAGATCCACGTTGGAAGCAATCAATTCGGTACCCCTAACTGAAATCTATCCTTTTGACCAGGTCATTACTCCAGCGGATGGCGTCCTCTAGACCTAATATTTCGACTCCAGGAAGCGTCATATTCTCCACCGCGGCCCTATAAACATCGTCCCAGCCCTCGCCCCTAACAAATTCAGACGGCCATGAGTGATCGCCTCTGTACTTGAACGTTTGCTCGCACAGCTCTTTCGCCTTGCTATAGTCAATATCTTCATTAGCCACGAGTATCTGCAAATCTACGAGATCATGCGCTCGCTGACTATCAGGAAATGTAGCCGCATGTATTTTCTGTGCAATTTGGTGTTCAGGCTTCATAACCGGTACAGGGTCCGGTGCATCAAACCCCAGGTCCATGAACAACGATGAGAGTTCATCCGAAATCTGCCTGTCCACAGAGTCCGCAACATGTAGCTCGTTATGCGCCACCTCAAACCTCACGGTCTTCCAGTCCTTCCCTTCGTACTGGAGCTTGATATCAAAAGGAGTCATTACATACTGCGGCGGAACCCCTGCAGGGCTGGGCTTCTTCACCTGCTTCACTCTTCCAGTAAAGCCTTGCCATCCCGCTTCAAGTTTGTCCTCCAGTTCATCCAAGAAGTGGTCTTCGTCCTGCTGTCGCGCGGCATCGAGATCCTTTGTGGCACGAGCTCCACTGCCGTAGCGAACAGCCATCGCACTTCCGCCTTTGACCACTCCCTGTGGAAGCATCTGCGCAACTACAACAAGCGCCATTACGTTCTCTCGCTGTGCCTCACGCGCCTGATCGTTTTCTATGTTTCTGATCTTCTGTCGTAAGGACACAATGTTTACCGGCCGACTCATCCCACCAGCCCCTTCAGCTCCCGATACTGCTTGCCTCGAATAAACCCTTCCTGGTAGGCGTCTTCCACCATCGCCTCCCAACGGTCGGCCATAACTGCTGGGCGAACCTCCACGAGCGCCTCCGCGACGGGCTGCGACGGAATACCGTGATATTTCTTCACTTGAGCGTCTGGTGGAGCGGACCTAATCCGCCATGTTCCAGGCATCTTCCGGCGGTGTCGACGCGGCGAAGCTAGATAGACATTCTTGGGATTGAGCTCACCGATCCCGGTAACCTGCAATGTGGTTTCCCCACATGCATGCACGCCAGCACCTAGCGTGAGAATAATTTCGCGGAGAAAATCAAAATCGTCGGCGGCAGGATAGTACGGATCCCGATACACGCCACGCTCCCGCTTCTCGACGGCCCCTCGCGCCGCAAGCTTCCGCAACTCAACATCAGGCACGCCCCGCACACGGGCGAGGGCCGGAGTGACATACCCGTCGTTTTCCAAAGCGATTTGTCGCAGCATTTCCCTATACGTAACCATGGACAAACCGTACCGTTTTTGGTGCGGTTTGTCCATAGTCTTGCTCGCCTGGATCTTCGCCGCCCCAGCTCCGAGAGTTCATAGCGTGCGATTAGAAGCGTGCGATGCAGGTCCGCATTCTCGCTGGCCTGGCGTGATTTTTGGCGACCAGCGTCGCACTCCTTTAACGCCTCGACACGAACAGGAATCACGTGAAAGCCACGGCGCGCGAACCCGCCACCCCGGAAAAGTTCCCCGGCCCAGCGTGAACCCGGGACCTTTCTTTGTGGACAGCCGTCGCGAACTGCAGAAACGCAACCGTTGGTCGACCGGAACCAGTCCGAAACGCAAAATGGTTCCCGGACGCGGGAACTTTTTCAAAGAGGGCACAGGCGCGGGGCGCGGGCACAGGAGGGGCCAGCCAGCGGCGGGGCGGCCAGGGCGAAAGCCGTTCGCAAAATGTCGGAGCTGTGAGTACAGTGAGATTTTGTTGGTCGCGCCACTGATCATGACGCGCCTTGTTTCTAGTTTCGACGGTGCATGGTGGGCAGCTGCGTTGCTGTGGCGCGCCGAAGCTGAAGAAGCTAAGGAAGCTGAACAAGGAGGCCCGGGTTGTGTTGACGCTACTTGTCGCGCTGTTCGTCGCGACGTCGGCGGCGCCGTTGTTGATCCGTACGATCGGTAGATCGGCGTTTGCGCTGGTGGCGTTGGTGCCGCTGGGCGGGTTCGCGTGGATGGTGTACCTGTTCGCAAAGGGTGTCTTTGTGGATGGCGGGGAGATCGTTTCGCGGATTCCGTGGATGCCGTCGGCGGAGTTGAACCTGGATTTCAGGTTGGACGCCCTGGCGGGCTTGTTCAGTTTGATTATTTTGGGCGTCGGCTCCTTGGTGTTGCTGTACTGCTGGGGCTATTTCGATTCGAATCCGCGCAGGTTGGCCAAGTTTGGCGGGGAGCTGACCATGTTCGCCTCCGTGATGTACGGGTTGGTGATTTCGGACAGTTTCTTGCTGATGTACGTGTTTTGGGAGTTGACGTCGATACTCTCGTACATGCTGGTCAGCTACTACGGTGAGCGGGCGTCGTCGCGAAGGGCGGCGATTCAGGCGCTGATGATTACGACGTTCGGCGGGCTGGCGATGCTCGTCGGCATTAACCTGCTGGGCTACAAGACGGGGATTTGGCGCCTCAGCGAGGTGTCGCAGTTTGCGAATATTGAGAATACGCCTGCGATTTCGACGGCGATTGTGCTGATTATGTTGGGGGCGATGACGAAGTCGGCGCAGGCCCCGTGGCATATTTGGTTGCCGGGGGCGATGGCGGCGCCGACGCCGGTGTCGGCGTATTTGCACTCGGCGGCGATGGTGAAGGCCGGGATTTACCTGGTGGCGCGCCTGGCGCCGGATTTGGCGGTGGTGAGTACCTGGCACCTGGTGGTGCTTTCGACCGGCGTGTTCACCATGATCCTGGGTGGCTGGCTGGCGCTGAAGCAGCGTGACCTGAAGCTGATCCTGGCGTACGGCACGGTGTCTCAGCTGGGCTTTATCACGACGGTGATCGGTATTGGGTCGCGTGAGGCGACGATGGCTGGCCTGGCAATTACGTTCGGGCACTCGATGTTCAAGGCGACGCTGTTCATGATCGTGGGCGCGATTGACCACTCGACGGGCACCCGCGACATCCACGAGCTGTCGGGGTTGGCGAAGCGGGAGCCGTTTGTGGCGTTTTTGGCGGCGGTGTCGGCGGCGTCGATGGCGGGTATTCCGCCGTTCTTCGGCTTTGTGGCGAAGGAGTCGGCGCTGGAGGCGGTCCTGAACGAGGAGATGCTGCACGGCATGCCGGGTTACATGACGCTGGTGGCGATCGTCGCTGGTTCCATCCTGACGATGGCCTACTCGCTGTACTTCTGGTGGTCCGCCTTTGCGACGAAGCCAGCACACAACAACGGCGAGTCGAAGGCGGTGCGCGAGATGCACCCGATCGGCCCGACCCTGTGGATTTCGCCGGCGGTGCTGACCACGTTGACGGTGGTGTGCGGTATCTTCCCGGTGCTGCTGTCGACGGCGTTCAACGAGTACCTGGATGTGCGCTTCCCCGGCGGCGAGCAGGAGGAGTTGGCGCTGTGGCACGGGATTACGATCCCGCTGGTGCTGACGGCCGTGATTGTGCTGGGTGGCGTCGTCATGTTCTGGCAGCGTGCGTTGCTGAAACCGCTGCAGACGGGCAAGCCTGCGCTCGGCAATGGTGACGCGTTGTGGGACGCGCTGCTCACGCAGCTGCGGACTGCGTCGCTGCGGTTGACGGCGTCGACGCAGCGCGGTTCCCTGGTGATCAACCTGGGCGTGATTTTCGCAGTGTTGGCCGTGGTGCCGCTGGCGGCGCTGGTGCTGGGCCGCTCGAACGATATTCGGATGATGTTGTGGGATTCGCCGTGGCAGGGCCTGGTGGTGTTCATCATGGTCTGCATGGCTGTCTTTGCGACGGTCCAACGCAACCGCCTATCCGCCGTGGTGATGGTGGGGCTGACCGGCTACGGCATGGCGACGATTTTTGCCCTGCACGGCGCGCCGGATCTGGCGCTGACGCAGGCGCTCGTGGAGACCATCGTGATGGTGGTGTTCATGCTGATCCTTCGCAAGATGCCGACGGAGGTCGAGCCCCGCAGCGACGACAACCGGGCCCGTGCCTGGCTGTCGATCCTGACTGGCGTGTCGGTTGTGGTGATCGCCATGTTTGCGATGAGCGCGCGCACCGCCGACCCGATCTCGGTGTTCATGCCGGAGCTGGCGCACGACATCGGCCACGGCCGCAACACGGTGAACGTGCTGCTCGTGGACCTGCGCGCCGCCGATACATTCGGCGAGATCACTGTGCTGGTGATCGCGGCGACGGGCGTGGCCAGCCTGATCTTCGGCACCGGCAAGTTTGGGCGCTCCTCGAGGCGCCCGACGCTGTCCACCACCAAGCCGCGCTGGCTGGCCAGCGGCGTGGATTCGGAGACGGCGCAGAACCGTTCGCTGATGGTGGACGTGGCAACACGGATCCTGTTCCCGTCGATGATTCTGCTGTCCCTGTACTTCTTCTTCGGCGGCCACAACGCGCCCGGCGGCGGCTTCGCCGGCGGCCTGGTGGCGGCGCTGGCGTTCACGCTGCGCTACCTCGCGGGCGGGCGCCAGGAAATCGAGGAGGCCCTGCCTGTGGACCCGGCGAAGCTGCTGGGCACCGGCATGCTGTTCTCCTTCGCCGCGGCGGTGACCCCGATGTTCTTCGGCAACCCGCCGCTCACGTCCGGCTACACCACGGTCACGCTGCCGCTTATCGGCTCGTTTGACGTCACCTCGGCGCTCGTGTTCGACGCCGGTGTGTACCTCATCGTGGTCGGCCTGACCCTGCACATCCTGACCTCCATGGGCGGCTACCTCGACCAAGAGGAAGACAACCGCAAGCAGTACGCTCGCCAGCGCGCTCGTGAGCTGCAGGAGAAGAATAAACGACGCCGCGAAGCGCAGGCAACGAAGCGGTTGGCGCGAAAGAGGCGTCGAGAAGCGGTCACTGGTGACGGTGACGCGACGGCAGGGCGGGGCCGGGCGTCGACAATTGGGGCGCCGGTGCACACCACCGCGCGTGGCCGCGAAAGGAGCGAGTAATGGAAGCGAACCTGTTCCTGCTCATCGGGTCGGGTGTGCTCGTGGCCACCGGCGTGTACCTGATGCTCGATAGGGCACTGACCCGCATGATCATGGGCGTGCTGCTGCTCGGCAACGGCGCGAACCTGCTGCTGCTGCAATCCGGCGGGCAGGCCGGCTCCCCGCCGATCATTGGGCGCATGTCTACCTTGTTCGGCGAGCGCACCGCCGACCCGCTCGCGCAGGCGATGATCCTCACCGCGATTGTCATTTCGATGGCGATGGTCGCGTTCATGCTGGCCCTGGCCTACCGCCAGTACCGCTACCGCACCGACGACATCATCGAGCGCGACGAGGAAGACCGCGCGATCGCCGCCCGTCCGAAGACCCCGGCGGCGGCCCCCGACCACGACGCCTCCGACGACCCAGAGACCGGACGCATGAGCTCCGAGGGCGACGCCTTCGGCCCACGCTCCTTTGAAGACCCCGTCAAGGAGGCCGACGATGACGAATAACCTGTTCGAGTTCGCCCACTGGGCGCTGCCCGCCATGCCGATCCTCACCGTCATGCCGCTGCTGCTGCCAGCGCTGGCAGCGGCGCTGATCCTGGTCACCGGGCGCGCCGTCACCCTGCAGCGCACCATCGCGCTGACGACTCTGTTCGCGCTGGCCGTCATCTCGGGTGCGATGATCATCATCGCAGACGTCCACGGCATCCAGACCGTCCAGATGGGCGGCTGGGAAGCACCCATCGGCATCACGTTGGTGGCGGACCGCCTGTCCACCATCATGGTGTTCGTCTCCTCCATCGTGCTGTTCGCCGTCATGTGGTACGGCATCTCCCAAGGGCTTCGCGACGGCGACGAGGACGACCCAGTCGCCGTCTTCCTCCCCGTCTACATGCTGCTGTGCATGGGCGTGAACCTGTCCTTCCTCGCCGGCGACCTGTTCAACCTGTACGTCGGCTTCGAGGTCTTCCTCGTGGCCTCGTACGTGCTGCTCACTCTCGGCGCCTCGCCGGGGCGTGTGCGCGCCGGCATCGGCTACGTGATGGTCTCCATGGCGTCCTCGATGGTGTTCCTGTTCGCGCTCGCGCTGATCTACTCCTCCACCGGCACGGTGAGCATGGCGCAGGTCGGCCAGCGCATGGCCGAGGTCCCGGACGGCACGCGCGCCGCGATCTTCGCCACGCTGCTCGTCGCATTCGGCATCAAAGCCGCCGTCTTCCCGCTCGACGCCTGGCTCCCCGACTCCTACCCCACCGCCGCCTCACTGGTCACCGCGGTGTTCGCCGGGTTGCTCACCAAGGTGGGCGTCTACGCCATCATTCGCGTCCGCACCACCATATTTATCGACGGCTCCCTCGACACCCTCCTAATGTGGGTCGCACTACTGACCATGGTCATCGGAGTGATGGGAGCACTCGCGCAGAACGACATCAAGCGTCTCCTCTCCTTCACTCTGGTCAGCCACATCGGCTACATGATCTTCGGCATCGCACTCGGCACCGTCGCCGGCCTGTCGGGCGCGATCTTCTACGCCGTCCACCACATCCTGGTGCAGACCTCGCTCTTCCTGGTCGTCGGCCTGATCGAGCGCCAGGCCGGGTCCGCGCAGCTGCGCCGCCTCGGCTCCCTGCTCTACACCGCGCCGCTCATCGCTCTGCTCTACTTCATCCCGGCGCTCAACCTGGGCGGCATCCCGCCGTTCTCCGGGTTCCTCGGCAAGATCATGCTCATCCAGGCCGGCGCCGCCGAGGGCTCCTGGCTCGCCTGGGTGCTCATCGCAGGGGCCGTCGTCACCTCCTTATTGACGCTCTACGCCATGATCCTCGTCTGGTCCAAGGGCTTCCTCCGCGACCGCGCCGACGCCCCCGAATCCGTCGCCATGGCGCGACCCTCATCGCTTACCGAGCGCCACGACACCATCGCCGTCGACGACCGCGCCGACGTCGGCCGCATCCCCGTCGGCATGCTGCTGTCCACCGCGCTCCTCGTAGCGACCTCCGTGTCCATCACGTTCCTCGCCGGCCCGATCTCCGCCATCACCGACCGCGCCGCCGAATCCTCCAGCGACCAACGCATCTACCAACACGCCGTCCTCTCCGGCGACCCCACCAACCCAACCCGGGACCTCGACGCCTTCCGCCAACCCACCGACTCCGGCGGCGGCAAAGACGCGCTCGCCCGCAAATCAGCGCGCTCCGCTGACGGAGAGGACGTCGTCACGACAGAACGAGTCCCCCTCCCCGCCAGCGCAACCGCCGAACCGACAGGAGCACACCGATGAACCACCTCCTCACCGGCATCCGAAACCGCTTCCGCGGCGCCTTCGTCCTCTGGCTCGCATTCATGTGGGTCCTCATGCAAGGCGACCTGACCTGGGGCAACGTCGCCGCCGGACTGGCGCTCGGCGTCCTGATCGTGCTCGTGCTGCCGCTGCCGAATATCCCCCGCAGCGGCAACAAAATCCACTGGGGCAAACTGCTGCTGTTCGTGCTGCAGTGGTTCGCCGACCTCATCGTCGCCTCCGCGAAAGTCTCTTGGCTCGCGCTGCGGCCCGCCGCCCCACCCAAGAATGCCATCCTCCGCGTGCCCATGCGCGTCTCCGACGACCTGGTCCTCTACCTCGCCACCTGCGCCTACAACCTGCAACCCGGCGGCAGCGTCACCGACATCGACATCGCCAACCGCGAATGGACCATCCACGTCCTCCACGCCGACAACCAAACCGACATCGACCGCGAAATCGCCAACGTAGCCAAACTCGAGCGCCAAATGATCGACATCTTCGAAAGCAGGCGATAGCCTATGAACCCCCAGGTATACAACGCATTCCTCATCGTCGCCGGCATCTTCCTCGCCATCGGCTTCCTCGTGCTGGCCTGGCGAGTCATCGTCGGCCCCGACTCCATGGACCGCGTCCTCGGCAACGACGCCATCACCGCATCACTCCAATGCATGCTGGCCCTCTACATCTGCTGGACGCTCGACACCACCGTCGTCAACGTCATGATGGTGATCGCGCTCCTCGGCTTCATCGCCTCCCTGTCCGTCGCCCGCTTCCGCAAACGCGACAACTCTTAGGAAGGACCCACCAATGACACTCGCATTCTTCCTCGACACCGCCTCCCTCGTCTTCATCCTCCCCGGCGCATTCATGGTGTTCTCCGCCGCCATCGGCACCGCCCGCTTCCAATCCACCATGGCGCGCATCCATGCCATCACGAAGCCCCAAACCACGGGGCTAGTCCTCATGATCATCGGCACGATTATTCGACTCTCGAATGGGCAGGCCGGAGGGGCCGCCGGCACCGGCGAGGCTGTCGGCGCCCACGAACTTCACGACATCGGCGTCATCCTCATCCTGCTCATCTTCGCCCTGATGACCAACCCCGTCACCGCGCAGCGCCTCGGCCGCGTCGCCCGCCGCGAAGGCCTCTACGGCAACCCCGACACCCTAAGCCGCAACGACCGCCCCGCCGCCTACCACCCCAAGCGCGTCGACCCCACCAAGAAGTAGGACGTGCTGGGCTTTCTGCCGCTGCTGGGGCTGATGCGCACCAAATTCCTGTTTTTTGGAAGCGCGCCTGGGCGTTTCCCCAGGTCGCTGGGTGCGTGGGTGGGAATGTGGTGCGCTGCACCGTCGCCCCAGCTGCCTCGAGTGACAAAGGACGCAATTCTTGTTGGAGGAAGGGGTAAAAGCCCAGTTCGCGGAAAGGGGTTGCGTCCTTTGTCACTCACGCCCTATCCCACGCACCAAATTCCCTCACGAGCTTCCAACCACCTGGGCTTGTTCCAGCCCGCTCCGCAGAAATCCAGGATTTTGGTGTCATCCCAGCCGGCACGCACACCAAATTCCTGGATTCCGCGAAGACCCCAAAGCGTTTCCCCAGGTCGCGCGCACCCGACGTGGGAATTTGGTGCGCAGCAGCGGCTTAAGGGACATTTTGTGTGTTTTTACGGCGTGTCGCGATAAGGGACATTTTGTGTGTGTTTAGCTGCGTCCAGCCCACCCTTTTCTCACGCCTAAGCTGGGGTTCCACTGATGATCAATGCCGGTATCGAATTCTTTCGGCCGCCCATCCAGGTGACCGCGGCGTTGTAGTTCTTCTTTTGCCCACGCAGCTCGTGCGGCCTTCTCGCCGACGCGTCCGAAGTCTTGTTGCCGGGCAAGCTCAAGAGGCGGTACCGGGTCTTGCGTGTGCATGTATAGCCACCAGTCCATGGTGATGCGTTGATGTTCATCGAACATGCCACGGTGCTGGCCAGCTTTGTCTTTGAGCTGCTTGTTTATCCCGCCTTCTAGCAGGTTCGTGGTGGCTTTTACATCTTGTGTCACGCCCTCTG
>NZ_JAEUWV010000031.1:0-10406 GCF_024102595.1 Corynebacterium lipophilum | reverse complement strand
CGGCTGCCACACCGAGGATTTCCCGTCGGGGGCTAGATATATGCTTCCGGAGCATATACTTTCCGGAAACCTACAGGTCAATCCGTGAAAATCCGCGATTCCGGACACACTTTTTGACCCTTAACCCTCCCCGATTGAGGGTGTGAGGTTGTATTTCTGCGAAATTTACAGTGATGCAGATTACTTCAGAACTTAATCGTGACTGAATTGTGTCTGAGTCATGCTAGCTTAAGGAATGGTCATATTTTTCCATCTTGATGCTGTTTTGGTCTAGGAGGGCCAATGAAATCACCAACATATAAGAGCATCTTGGGGTTCTTGCTGACATTCCTATTGGTGTTTACGGGAGGTACTGCGCCGGATGCGCGAGCCTTCCAAAACGCTGATGTAATGTACCTGACCTTCACCCCGGATCCTGCGGTTGAAAAGCCGCTTACCACCTACCGTGTGGATTACTGGGCGCAGGGCGACAGCAAGCAGCGGCAGATGTTCTCAAGTGTCTTGCCTAATGGCGACCTGTACGCGACTATCGCAACAGACGAACACCCCTTAAATTTCCAGGTGTATCGTACAGATACGCTTTCGCTCCAGCAGGACGAGCAGGAAAACCGCATATGGGAGTCCGCAGTCTTTGAGGGCGTACAGACCGGTAACTCGGTGTATGCAAAGGCAGACGCATGCTCCTTCAGCTATAAGCCCGATGGGCCGTTCCGCACTGGAGCGCAGTGCGCATTGCAGGTGAGCTTCACCCCTGATCCTGCTGTCCCAGAAAGCGAGTACAACCTTTGGGTTTGGTACGGAGAGAATGACGGAACGTCAGTTCCCTTTACTGGAAAGAATGGGGCTGGGCAGCTTACTGCGGAAATCCCGACCGTTGCTGGGCACGACAAGGTCAACTTGATTGTGCGTCGCTCGACTGCAGAGCAGGAGTGGGCGTGGCAATCGAAGGATCTGCGCGATATCCCCACAACGGGACATGTAACTATTGGCACCGACAGCAGCTACGAGTTCATTCCTGCAGAGGAACCGAATGGGTTGCCAACGAAGGTTTCGCTCACCGTGCACTATGTGCGGCACGACAACAACTACGAAAACTGGAATATGTGGACCTGGTTGCCGGATGAGGATGGGCATAGGGTAGATTTCACGGATGATCACACTGCTACCATCACACACGAAAACCCCAAGGGGATCGAGAAAGTTGGTCTTGTAGTGCGGCGCTCGGATCCTGGTAATGAGTGGGCGTCGAAGAATAGTCCTGATGACCTTTATGTTTCGGACTTCTCAGATGGAAAAGCCGAAATCTGGCTAGTTGAGGGTGACTCCACGATTTATTATTCCAAGGACGACGTGCCACCGGCCCCTGAGAGCAAGTGCTCTGTGTTGCACTCGAAAGAGTTTAACGAGAAGTATTTTTACGACGGCGAGCTCGGCGCGATCTATAGCCAAGACAAGACCACGTTTAGGGTCTGGGCGCCAACGGCAAAGTCAGTAGAATTCGTGAACTACTCCGACAATGCTGCTGTAACTCCGATGTCGAAGGGCGAGCGTGGAACCTGGGAGCTCACCATCGATGGTGACCAGCAAGGACTGGAGTACCGTTACCGCCTGGCATTCGAAGACGGGACAGTCAACGAGGCCGTCGATCCGTACGCGCGGGCAGTGACTGCAAATGGAGCCCGCACCGTAGTCATCGATGCGGAGAAGACAGCCCCAAACAACTGGGACGGCAAACGGATGGCACCGTTTTCTTCGATGCGGGACGCCATCATTTACGAGGCGCACGTGCGGGACCTGACCATCGGGCCTGACAACGGCATTGCGCATAAGGGGAAGTTCCTGGGCCTGACCGAAGCCGGGACCAAGACACAGGCGGATAACCTGTCCGGCTTGGATTACCTGAAGTCCCTGGGCGTCACCCATGTGCAGCTGCTGCCGATTTATGACTTTGGGTCCGTGGACGAGACCGGTGACCTGTCGTTTAACGCACAGTACAACTGGGGCTACGACCCACAGAATTACAACGTTCCCGAGGGCTCCTATTCGACGAACCCCCAGGACCCAACCGCGCGGATTGTTGAGCTGAAGTCCATGATCGCGGCACTTCACGATAACGATATTCGGGTCATCATGGACGTGGTGTACAACCACGTATACACCCCGGAGAACTCGCCACTGCAGCAGACGGTTCCCAACTACTTCTTCCGGATGGATTCGAACTGTAACTTCTTTGACGGTACCGGCGTCGGCAATGAAACTGCTTCAGAGCAACTGATGATGCGCAAGTACATCGTTGACTCTGTGACGTACTGGGCAAAGAATTATGGAATCGATGGGTTCCGTTTCGACCTTATGGGGATCCATGACATTGAGACGATGAACGCCGTGCGTGAAGCGCTCAATGAGATTGATCCTTCGATCGTCATTCTCGGTGAAGGCTGGGAAATGGGGAACCATCCAGCTGGCGTACTTGGCGCGAACCAGAAGAATGCCGAAAAACTGCCTGGCATTGCCTTCTTCAATGATCAATACCGCGACACCGTCAAGGGCGATAACTTCGAGCTGGCACACACCGGTTTCATCAACGGCGCGAACCAGGAACACCGTTCGTGGGACCTGCTGAACAACATCAAGGGCGCCCAGCACGTGCGGGACTACCTCGGCCCGGAGCAGTCCGTGGTGTACAACGAGGCCCACGACAACTACACGATGTTTGACAAGCTCAAGGGCAGCATGCCGCACGCCTCTGATGGAGAGATCACAAAGCGTCACGCGTTGGGTACCGCTACGCAGTACTTAGCGAACGGCGCAGTGTTCATTCACGCAGGGCAAGAGTTCTTGCGCACGAAGTCGGGCGATCATAACTCGTATAAGTCGCCCGACGCAGTCAACGTATTCGACTACGACAGGGCAGCACAGTTCGCAAAGGAAGTGCAGTTCTTCCGCGACCTGAACGCGTTCCGCAAGCAGTACGATTTCATGCGCCTACCGAGCTATGGGGCGATCAACAACAAGTACACTCATGAAATCACTGCGGGAGCAGACAGCATCAACACGAACCACGTGGGCTACACCGTGAAGGACGCATTTGCAGGTGATATCGACGCCTTCGTGTACGTGAACGCTGCAGACGAACCATGGCAGGCCCCACTGCCTGCCGGCGAGTACGAAGTGATGATTCAGGGGATGGACGTCTACGACGAACCGCAGGCTCTTTCCTCGGACGGTGAAGTCGCTGTTCCACCGTTGAGCATTATGCTGCTGCGCGAGACCCCTGAGCCTGAGCCGTCGCCGGAGCCGACGCCGAGCGAGGAGCCGAGCACGACCGCGAAGCCGGAGCCGAGCACGACTGCGAAGCCGAGCACGACCGCGAAGTCGGAGCCCACGACGACGGTGAAGCCGGCGCCGAGCGTGAAGCCGAGCACGAGTGCGACCGCGAAGCCGAACCCGACTACGAGCGAGGAGCCGAGTGCGACCGCGAAGCCGAACCCGACTACGAGCGAGGAGCCGAGTACGACCGCGAAGCCGGACCCGACGACGACGGTGAAGAGTTCTACAATGGCAGTGCCGTCACCGAGCACGTCTGTCAAGCCAACCACGTCTACAAAGTCGGAGCCGACGACGGTGCAGCCGGAGCCGACGACGGTGCAGCCGGAGCCGACGACGAGCGAGGAGCCGAGCACGACTGCCAAGCCGGAGCCGACTACGACAGTGAAGCCGAGCACGACCGCGAAGTCGGAGCCCACGACGACGGTGAAGCCGGAGCCGAGCACGACGGTGAAGCCGAGCACGAGTGTAAAACCAAAGCCGAGTTCGTCTGTCAAGCCGGAGCCGAGCACGAGCGTGGAGACTTCTACAATGGCAGTGCCGTCACCGAGTGTGTCTGCCAAGCCGACCACGTCTGCCAAGCCGACGCCAACCACGAGCGTTAAACCTGACTCGAGCAGTAATTCAAGTTCCGAGTCACGTGGAATATGCTCCAGCAATTCTTCCAGCCAAAGTAGTAAGGGAGACAATGGGAGCAGCACTGGTGCAGCCGTGTGTGGAGTGGTCTTTACCGGGCTCCTGCTGATCGCACTGGGCATCCTTGCCACAGTGCCCCCACTGAAGGACCAAATCGATCGGTGGTTGCGTAGTTTGTGATGCATTGAACTGCCTAGGATGGCAACCTAGGCAGTTCTCACGCGGTACCAATTTGAGTGATTTGTTCCCGCTCGCTTGAAGGAGAGGCTATTTCCTCAGGAGAGCGGGAAGGTCCTCTGTATGCATTTGCTTCACATTAAACGCACGGTATAAGCTGAATTTTACGCGTGTTTTAGCGTGCGCGGGGCTATGGCGCAGTTGGTAGCGCACCACACTGGCAGTGTGGGGGTCACGGGTTCGAATCCCGTTAGCTCCACAGAAAAGACCGCAGGTTGCTTAGGGCCTGCGGTTTTTGTGTTCCCGGACCGGCGCCGTCACTGCGACGTGCTCGCCGTTGCGCAGCGTGAACTCCAGCTGGTACGCGTGCAGGAACATGCGCTGCGCGCGTGTGCGGGAGCCGTACGCGCGGTCGCCGACGATGGGGTGGCCTTCGTGGGCGGCGTGTACGCGGATTTGGTGACGTCGTCCAGTAATGAGCTCGGCCTCGACGAGTGTGTTCGGCCCGCGGTTTTCCACGCGGCGGAATCGTGTGTGGGCGTCGTCGCCGTCGGCACGTACGACCATGGTTTTCGGTGTTCGCGCGATCGGGGCCTTTACGTCGCGTGTACCCGCCCAGCGTCCCTCCACGACTGCGCGGTAGATGCGGATCACGTTCTGCTCGCGGAAGGCTCGCTGCAGGTGGCGCAGCTCTGCATGGTTGAGCGCGATCAGCAGCGCCCCGGACGTCTCCTTATCGATGCGGTGCGCAAGCTCAGCGTCGGGGTATACGTCGCGGATGCGCTCGATAACGCCGCGCCGCGTCCCGGTTCCCGCATGCACCGGCACCCCCGCCGGCTTATTTACTACCAGTGCCGTCGGCCCCTCCCACAGCACCTCAAACTCGTGGCTCTTACTTTTCGACGCCCTCTTCGCTTCCTGACAGAACTCACCCGGCAACGTGATCACGTCCCCAGCCCGGACGCGGTAATCCTGCTTGATACGTTTCTGGTTGACACGCAGCGCCCCCTTGCGTGCGAGCTTGAACAGCATGGTCGCCGGGCACGTGGTGTAGCTGGCGAGGAACTTGTGTATCCGCCGCCCGTCGTGGTCCTCCGGGACCGTGATCGCTGAGTATCCGGGTGGGGGAATGTAGGTGGTCATGGCTGGCACCATAGCAAGGTGCTAGTACTGGTGCCATGTGTGAAACATCATTCGCTACCGTCGAGACGCAGGTCGGAACGTTGACGGTTGTCGTTTCGCCCCGCGGAGTGCGCCGGATTGCGCTACCGAGCGACGACGCTGAGCGTGCAATCCGGGAAACCGGCGCACGCCCCGGCCCGATTGGTGCCGTCCGCGGGCAGCTCGAGGAGTACTTCGCCGGGACACGAACGTCTTTCGATGTCCCGCTCGACCTTGAGGGCCTCCCGCCGTTCCGGACGAAGGTGCTGGGCGCGCTCCAACACGTGCCGTTCGGCGAGGTGACGACGTATAAGGGGCTAGCGGTGGACGTCGATAATCCGGGGGCGGTGCGTGCCGTCGGCACTGCGTGCGCGCGCAACCCGCTGCCGCTGCTCATTCCGTGTCACCGGGTCGTGCGTAGCGACGGCCACCTCGGGCGCTACCGTGGTGGGGAAGACATGAAGCGATTCTTGCTTGCATTGGAGGGCCACCTTGAGTGATTTCAGTAAGCGTTGTACCGCGCCGGGCCAGGCGAGCAGCGAGGCGACGGGGCTGCGCTGGTTGCGTGAGGGCAGCGAGGCAGTCGTGGAGGTCCGCGGCGTGGACGAGGAGCAGCAGACGTTGCGGATAGAACGCGTCGAAACCGTGCGACCCACTCGCGACGCGGCGCGGCGGGCGGGGGAGGAGCTGGCGAAGATCCACGCGATGGGCGCTGAAGCCTTCGGTGCACCGCCGACCGGTTGGGAGGGCCCGAACTTCATCGGCCGGGTTGAGCAGGACTGCGTGCCGGAGCAGCGGTGGGCGAAGTTTTATACCGAGCAGCGCGTGCTGCCGTTTGCGCGGGCTGCACATGTGGCGGGAAATATCTCGAAGTAGCAGCTAGAGCTCGTGGAACGCGCCTGCGCTGCGCTTGTTGAGGGGGACGAGGACGCCCCGCTGGCGCGTATCCACGGGGATCTTTGGGCAGGCAACCTGCTCTTCGACGAGTCGGGCCCACGGTTCATTGACCCGGCGGCGCACGGTGGACACCCGTTGACGGACATCGCCATGCTGGCGTTGTTCGGCGCGCCGTTTTTGGAAGATATCCTTGCGGGCTACGAGTCGCGGGCAAGCCTGGGGGAGGACTGGCGTCGGCGCATCCCGATTCACCAGCTTCACCCGTTGGCCGTGCACGCGTTGACGCACGGCCCGGCGTACGCGGGGGAGCTTGCCAACGCCGCGCAAGCGACGTTAGACGTGACGGGCTAAGCCTTCCACCAGGAGGAATCTGGCCCTGGCGGCAGGTGTCGTTTGTGCTGGCCGATGCGCCAGAGGTGCTCGATGCGTTCCGCCGCCGCGGACGGAACGGTTTTGCCTTCGAGGTAATCGTCGATGTGCTGGTAGGTCACGCCGAGCGCTTCTTCATCGGGCAAGGCCGGGCGGTCCTCTTCCAGGTCGGCGGTGGGGACTTTCTCCCAGAGGCGAGGGTCGGCGCCGAGCTCGCGGAGGAGAGCTGCGCCTTGGCGTTTGTTGAGGCCGGCGAGGGGGGTGAGGTCTGCGGCGCCGTCGCCAAACTTGGTGAAGAAACCGGTGACGTTTTCCGCCGCGTGGTCAGTGCCGATGACCAGGAGGTTGCGCTCGCCGGCAAGCGCGTACTGCGCCACCATTCGAAGGCGGGCTTTCACGTTGCCCTTGTTGAAGTCGCTGAGGGGCGCCCCCAACGCACCGGCGACCTCATCGCTGAGCGCCTTCGTGGCAGGAGCAATGTCAACGGTCACCGTCTCATCCGGTTCGATGAAGCGGAGCGCCAACTGGGCGTCGTCCTCGTCGACTTGGACACCGTGGGGGAGGCGGACGGCGAGGAAGTGGGCGTCGACACCCGAGTCCCGCAGCCGCTCGACAGCGATCTGTGCGAGGCGACCTGCGAGCGTCGAGTCCTGGCCCCCGGAAATGCCGAGTACGAAACCGGCTGAGGAGGCTGCGCGGGCATAGTCGCAGAGGAATGCGACGCGACGCTCGATTTCTCGCGCGGGATCAATCGAAGGTTGGACCCCGAGCGTGTCGATGATCTCTTGCTGTTTGCTGCTAACTTGCGGTGAATCTGGCCGAGACATAGGAACCAGCGTACCCACGGTGCATATTGGTATGCATGCAACAACTCACCACTGCCCAACGAAGCTACGTCCGGAAGGTTGCGGGCGTCGCCGCGCTGGGCGGGCTGCTCTTCGGCTACGACACCGGCGTGATGAGCGGCGCGCTGCTCTACATCACCCCCGAATTCCAGCTCACGCCAGGGCAAGAAGGGCTTGTGACCTCGATGTTGCTCGTCGGCGCAGCGGTCGGCGCGCTCAGCGGCGGGTCGATCGCGGACAGGCTCGGGCGCAAACGCACCTTAATAATGGGCGGCCTCGTGTTCATCGCGGGCTCGCTGTGGTGCGCGCTTGCAGGATCGGTGGAAGCACTCGCGGCGGCCCGAACGTTCTTAGGAGTCGGCGTCGGCGGAGTGTCCATCGTGGCGCCGATGTACATCTCGGAGATGGTGCCCGCCCGGGTGCGCGGCAAGATGGTGTCACTGAACACGCTGATGATTGTGGTGGGGCAGCTGCTCGCGTACTCCGTGAACTCCGCACTCGCCTCGACCGGCAGCTGGCAGCTGATGCTCGGACTCGCCGCAGTGCCCGGAGCCGCGCTGGCCGTCGGCATGGCATTCCTGCCTGAAACGCCCCTGTGGCTCGCCCGCCACCAGCGTATCGACGCAGCCCTCACCATCGGCTACCGCGTCGGCATGACCCGCGAAGAACTCACCCTCGAAACCACCGAAGACGCCGAGCTTCGCGCCCAGCGCGGCGGCGAGTGGGCACGTCTGCGCAACGTTCGGTGGCTACGCATGACCGTGCTGATCGCCGCGCTACTCGGCATCACGCAGCAGGTCACCGGTGTGAACGCTATCGTCTACTTCGCGCCAACGATGATGAACAAAGTCGGCCTCTCCACCGAAAACGCCGTCTACACCTCCATGGTGATCGGGCTCGTCTCCGTCGTCGCGTGCTGGGTCGGACTGCAGGTCATCGACAGGATCGGCCGCAAACGACTACTGCTCATCGGCCTGAGCGGCAACGTCATCTTCCTCTTCGCGCTCACGCTCACGTACCGTGCCGCGGAAAACAACGCCGCACTCGCGTGGGTCTCACTCGCCTGCATGGCGCTGTTCATTGCGTCGCAGCAGGCAGCAGTCTCGCCCACCACCTGGCTGCTTATCTCCGAGCTGGTCCCGCCACAAATCCGCGGCGCCGGCATGGGCCTCGCAGGACTCGCACTGTGGGTCATGAACTGGATCGTCGCCCAGTTCTTCCTCCCACTTGTCGACGCCCTCTCCGCCACCGCCACCTTCTCCATCTTCATCATCTGTGGCATCCTTGCAGCAGGATTCGTCCGCTACTTCGTCCCCGAAACAATGAACCGGAGTCTGGACGAAGTGGCGTCGGAAATGGAGCAACGCTACACCAAGTAGCACCGGCGTTTTGGTTTCCCCACGTGATGGGGTAATATAACGCGACGTGTCGCGACCAGACTGTTTCCAGTGGTCGCACGAAGATGAAGATCCTCGATTAGAAAGGAGCGCCCGATGAAGGTCCGCAAGTCGCTTCGGTCGCTGAAGAACAAGCCGGGCGCCCAGGTTGTGCGCCGCCGTGGCAAGGTTTACGTCCTGAACAAGAAGGAGCCACGCTTCAAGGCTCGTCAGGGCTAATTCAGCACTCGTGAAAACCCGCACCTCGTGTGCGGGTTTTTTCGTGCCCGGGGCACTAGGGTGGTGGAGGTGAAACGAGCATGCTGCGCCCTCCTCGCCGTGACCGCCCTCGGGGCCTGCGGGACACCCACTAACGACGCCCCGCCGACCATCACCGTCACCTCAACGACGACGCACCCGAACGCTCAGCCGCCTGCACCAGCTGACGAGCCGATGGGCGAAGTGGGCGTCGATAAGCTGCTCTCCGCTATCGCCGACGAAGTTGCCAACCAGTTCGGAGGCACCGTCGCAGTCGCCGCGGGCGACGTAGGAAGCAGCGACGACCCAGCGATGCCTGCCTGGTCAACCATCAAAGTCCCCCTCGCAGTAGCGGCGTACCGCGTGGCGCCCGACACCGCGCAGCTCGCAGCACCTGCCGCGATCACCGCCTCAGACAACGACGCCGCGCTGCAACTCTGGAACGTCCTGCCACCCGGCGCCGGCGATACCGTCTTGGCCGAGGGCGGCGTACCAAAAACCATCAACACCGAACGCATTCGCCCCGAGTTCTCAACCTTCGGCCAAACCATGCTCACCGCCGCCGAGGAATCCACGTTCATGTCGCATCTGAGCTGCCTGAGCGGCGTCGGCCCCGTCCTTGAACTGATGGGGCAGATCGTAGCCGGGCAAAACTACGGCCTCGGCCAGCTCCCCAATGCGCGGTTCAAAGGCGGGTGGGGGCCCTCGGTGTCCGGTGGATACGAAGTGCGCCAGATGGGACTCGTGTCAAATTCCGCTGGGCAGGACGTTGCATTGGCTTTGGTCGTTGTCCCCGCCGACGGCAGCTACCAAACCGGCCAGGCCATGGCTAACGCCGTTGCAGAACAGCTCCGGAGCCAGCTAGATCAGCTGCCGGTTGCGGCATGCTGATTGGTTGATGTGGGTGTCCGCGGGGCGGACAAACAGCTGGCGAAGCTTGGCTCAACCCACCTCTCAATAAGTAAGGTTTCCGCGGCGCGGACACCGCTTCGTGATTTGCAAACGATTCCCGCATTCCGCGGGGCGGACAATCTATCCGTTGTTACAACCCAACCTCCCGCACAGTCCGCCGCGCGGACTCCAACGAAGCTTTAGTCGACTCCAGTAGCATTCCGCGGCGCGGACAGAGCGAGTTCAGCTCAAGACCCCAACGATTGCATCAAGGTGTCCGCCGCGCGGACACCCACCCACACACCCGTGCTCGAAAGTGGCGTCGCAAAGCACCCCGCGCACGGACCTGACCCCCGTTAGGTAGACACCTCTGAAACCGACAACACAGTGTCGGAGAAAGGTAACCTACCCTAATGCCACGGAAAACATATTCGGAGCAATTCAAGCGCGACGCCGTTGCCATGTACGA
>NZ_JAEUWV010000030.1:0-12316 GCF_024102595.1 Corynebacterium lipophilum | reverse complement strand
TCGTACATGGCAACGGCGTCGCGCTTGAATTGCTCCGAATATGTTTTCCGTGGCATTAGGGTAGGTTACCTTTCTCCGACACTGTGTTGTCGGTTTCAGAGGTGTCTACCTAACGGGGGTCAGGTCCGCGCCGCAGTCTATACCGGGGCAACCACACCAGTACCGGTGGTGTTAGACGCTGAAGCAATCATCTCACTTGTCCACCAGTATGTTGCCGCCCCGCATGGGACAAAGCAGGCACTGCTTGATAAGCACGGCATCGTCAAAGACACGATGCGCCGATGGATCGATAAAGTCGCAAACGGCACGATTGCCCACTACACGCACACAAGAAAGGCAGAACCCTTGAACACCCCCAAGACCACCAACAACGACATGGTCACCATGTCGCGTAAGGAATACAACGCGCTACAACGAGAAAACGCCAAGCTGCGCAAAGAAAACAAGCTGTGGAAGGACACCAGTGATGTACTGGGAAAAGCTATAGCGTCTCTGCCAGAAAACACTGGCGGGGACTCAAACGCGGCGGGAAAATCCTCACAGTAGAACAAACACAACGCTATGAGGCAGGCCTACAACAAGAAAACGAGCTAATCGAAGCCCTCGTTGGTATCGGGCACTCAATGAGGAAAGCCTGCAACGTGTTAGGCGTGGCCCGTTCCAGGCGGTATTACCAGGACAATCCCCGCCCGAAGAAGCAAGATCCGATCCCGCATCACAAACGCAACATCAAACGCTTAACCGATGCGCAAGTCAACGACATTTTGGCCTTGTTGGATGCCAATCCGTATTCGAGTGTGGATGATGTCTTCTACCACGCATTGAACAATGGGTGCTATATCGCCAGCTTGCGTAGCTTCTACCGGGTCGCCAAAGCACACGGCAAACTCTTATCACAACGCCACGGCACACGCAGAACACGCCCACGGCGTGCACGCGGGCACAACCAGCCCCCACATGTTGAAGCACACCGACCAGGTCAAGTGCTGTGCTGGGATATCACCTACCTTCCAGGCAAGTACACAAACCAGTACTACGCCTGCCATACCGCAATCGACTTATATTCCCGTGCTGTTGTCGGCGCAGTCGTTGCCCACCACGAAGATTCCCGCGTGGCACGACATATGTTTGAAGAAATCTTTGCCGCACACCCTGATGTCGACACGGTGCACTCCGATAACGGGGCAGCGATGACCAGTCGCAGCCTTGGCAAACTCTTCGATGCCCACCAGGTCAAACGCTCCTTCAGCAGGCAGTCGATTAGCAACGATAATCCGCATATGGAGTCGTTGTTTCACACCATGAAAGGTATGGCCTACTACCCGAAGGCCTTTGCCAGCATCAAACATGCAGCAGGCTGGGTTGATGAGTTTACAACGTTGTATAACCAACGGCCCCACAGTGGGATTAATGGCTACACACCGCAAAGCGTGCTAGACGGCACATGGCAAAAGCTGGAGGCCAACCGGCGAAGTGCCGTCGAGCAAGCCCTTGCTGATGGGGTAATTACCGCGCGACCGAAAACACCGATTGGGTTGCCTGAGAAAGTCACGATTATCCGCACAACAACTAAGACAGCGCCGATACCACGTGCATTGATGATGCATTGTTAACCATGAATCTGGCCCACAACCACTTGACACAGAGCGTCGCAAAACGAGCATTTGTATTCCCGCAGGCCAAAAAAGGGCTAGAATTATTGCGTTGCGTCTTTTGGCACTCGCTCCTTTGTATGTGCACCACATTCCCGGATTTGGGGTGGGGTCGGTGCGTTTCCCCAGGTTGTCTAAGGCGGGCAACTTTTTCGCTTGGTCAAACCGGTGACCTGGGTATGAAGGGAAATCGAGTCCAGCAAGGGTTCGCCTATAAGATGGCCTGGTAACGTGCCGCGGCTTGGTGGCACCAACAATCGAGAAGCGACAGTGAGGACGTAAACACCGTGGCGAAGATGCTGTTTCGGCTTGGGCGCTGGTCATTTCTGCATAAGTGGAAGGTGATCGTGGCGTGGCTGTTGCTGCTCGGCGCCACGGCGGCGGGGGCGTTTTCGCTGATGAAGCCGTTTACGTCGGAGTTTCCGATCTCGGGGACGCCCGGCATCGAAGCACTCGAGGACATGGAGCGGCACTTCCCGGGTGAGGGGAACGTGGCGACGGCGCCCGGGGTGAATTTGGTGTTTGCGGCGCCGGAGGGGCGTCGATTAGATGAGCCGGAGTTCATGGCGGGGATGGACGCGACGGTCGGCTACATCGAGGAGCACCTGGAGGGGCTGACGGGGACGGACAGGTTTGGCAACCCGGTGAATGTGAACCGGGAGCTGGGGGAGATGATCGTCGGGCAGATGACGCAGATGGGCCTGCCTGAGGAGCAGGCGAAGCAGGACGCGTACTACCTGCGGATGGTGTCGGACGATGGCCGGATTGGGTACACCACGTTCGAGTTTGGCGCGGAGTCTTCGATGTCGGTGTCGGAGGAAGAGCGCGCCGTGGTGAATGAGGCGCTGGAGATCGGCCGGGAGGCTGGCCTGCAGGTTGAGGCCGGTGGTGCCGGGTTCGGGGATCCGATCCAGATTAAGACGACGTCGGAAATGGTGGGGCTCGCGGTGGCGTTTGTGGTGCTGATTGTGACGTTTGGGTCCTTGGTGGCGTCGACAATGCCGATTGTGAGCGCTGTTGTGGGGGTGGGCATTGGTGTGCTGGCGGTGCTGATCACGACGCATTGGGTGGAGCTCAACGAGGTCACGCCGGTGCTGGCGGTGATGATCGGCCTGGCTGTCGGTATTGACTACGCGCTGTTCATCCTGTCGCGGTACAGGCAGGAGCGGCAGACGCTGGACGCGCCGGAGGCGGCGGGCCTGGCGGTGGGCACGGCCGGTTCTTCGGTGGTGTTCGCGGGGACGACGGTGTTCACGGCGCTGGTGGCGCTGTCCCTGGCCGGGATTGAGTTTTTGACGTGGATGGGCTTGGCGGCTGCGCTGACGGTGCTCATCGCGGTGCTGGTGGCGTTGACGCTGCTCCCGGCGCTGTTGGGCGTGTGGGGTGAGCGTTCCTTTGGTGGGAAGTTGCCGTGGTTCGCGGGCAACCCTGGCCCGGGTAAGCGGCCTGGCCGCGACTTGTCGGCGAAGTCGGTGGGCCGGTCCTGGGTGAACGTGGTGCGCAGGTTCCCGGTGCTGGTGATGACGGTGGTCGTGCTGGGGCTGGGTGCGCTGGCGTCACCCTTGCTGCAGCTGGAGATGGCGTTGCCGTCGGATACGACGTCGAACTTGGACACGACGCAGCGCAAGTCGGCGGACCTGATGGCGGAGGGCTTCGGCCCGGGGGTCAACGCGCCGTTCCTCCTGGTTGTCGACGCCACCTCCGTCAACCCGGACGCGGAGATGCTGCAGCCGTACATGGCGATGATGCCGGACGAGGCTGGCGGGCGCGCGCAGAAGGCGGCGCTGGCGTCGTTTATGTATGCGGTGCAGGAGGCCAACAGCGTCAACGGGATCGAGCACGCGCAGCTGGTAGGCGCGAACGAGGACCTGACGGCGGCCCGGATCCTGGCCACCCCGAAGGGCGGTCCGGAGGAGGAGTACACGCTGGAGGTGGCGCATGCGCTGCGCGCGAACAATGTCCAGGTGGAGGATGCGACGGGGACGTCGATAGGCCTGACGGGCCTTACCGCTGTGCAGATGGACATCACGGAGGAGCTTGAGGCGGCGATGCCGCTCTACCTCGCGATCGTGGTTGGGCTGGCGATCATCCTGCTGATCCTGGTGTTCCGCTCCATCCTGGTGCCGGTGGTGGCGGGCCTTGGCTTCCTGCTGTCGGTCGGTGCGGCGTTCGGTATGACGGTGGGCCTGTTCCAGCTCGGCTGGGGTGGACTTGTGAACACCCCCGGCCCAATCATGTCGTTTATGCCGATCTTCCTGATCGGCGTCACGTTTGGCCTGGCCATGGACTACCAGGTCTTCCTGGTCACCCGCATCCGCGAGCGCTACCTGAAGCTGCGCCGCGCCGGCGACCCGGAGGCGGAAATCAAGGCGGTGCGCGAGTCCACCGTCGAGGGCTTCGTGCAGGGCGCGCGCGTGGTCACGGCCGCAGCAGTCATCATGATTGCGGTGTTCGTGGCGTTCATCGACCAGCCGTTGCCATTCATCCAAATCTTTGGCTTTACGCTCGGCGCCGCCGTATTTTTCGACGCCTTCTTCGTCCGCATGGCGCTCGTCCCCGCTACGATGTTCATCCTGGGCCGTTCCACCTGGTGGATGCCGAAGTGGCTGGACAAGGTGCTGCCGGAAGTTGACGTGGAGGGCACCGAACTCGAAGCCGAATTCCACCCCGAATCACTGGAGCACGCATGACCGACGACCTTTCCTTCGACCTGAACACCACCCTGTATGACGCGCCGGGTAAGCATGGGCGCACGGGTGTGATCCATACGCCGCACGGCCCGATCCAGACCCCCGCGTTCATCCCGGTGGCCACGAAGGCCACGGTGAAGACGCTCACCCCGGAGCAGATCCACCAGACCGGTGCGCAGGCGATCCTGTCCAACGCCTACCACCTGTACCTTCAGCCGGGGCCCGACATCGTCGACGAGGCCGGGGGCGTCGCCGCCTTCGAGAATTGGGACGGCCCGACCTACACGGACTCGGGTGGCTTCCAGGTGATGAGCCTGGGCGTCGGCTTCAAGAAGGTCTTGGCCATGGACACCGCCGGGCTCACCGACAAAGACATCCGGGCCGAGAAGCGTAAGCGCATGGCGATGGTCGACGAAGACGGCGTCGACTTCAAGTCTGTCATCGACGGTTCCAAGCACCGCTTCACCCCCGAGGTGAGCATGCAGATCCAACACCAGCTCGGCGCCGACATCATGTTCGCCTTCGACGAGCTCACCACCCTCGTGGATACCCGCGACTACCAGGAGCGTTCCGTGGAGCGCACCCACCGCTGGGCGAAGCGCTGCCTCGACGAGCACCACCGCCTCACCGAGGCGCGCACGCACCGCCCGAAGCAGTCACTGTGGGGCGTGGTGCAGGGCGCCCAGTACGAAGATTTACGACGCCACGCCACCCGCGGACTGCTCGACCTCGACCGGGAGGCGCGCGAGGCCGGCCGACGCGGCTTCGGCGGGTTCGGCATCGGCGGCGCCCTTGAGAAGGAAAACCTCGGCACCATCGTCGGCTGGGTCACTGACGAGCTGCCCGTGGACAAGCCGCGCCACCTGCTGGGCATCTCCGAGCCGGACGACATCTTCACCGCCGTCGAAGCCGGCGCCGACACGTTCGACTGCGTCGCGCCGACGCGGCTTGGTCGCCGCGGTGGCGTCTATACGCTGGACGGACGCATGAACCTGATGAACGCCCGGTTCAAGCGGGACTTCTCCGGCGTCGACGAGGAGTTCGGCGGCTACGTCTCCGAGAACTACTCGCGCGCCTACATCCACCACCTGCTCAAGGCCAAGGAGTTCTTGGCGGGGACGCTGTGCACCATGCACAACCTGGAGTTCATGATCCGCCTGGTGGACAACATCCGCCACGCCATCGATGCCGGGGAGTACGAGGCGTTCCGCGACGAGTTTATGGGCAGGTACTACGCGGGGAAGTAGGTGTTTCTGGGGGCTAGAGGCTCTTATAGGCGTTAAGCTAGAGCGCATTTCGGGGGACAAGGGGGTATATTGTCTGATCAACTTTGGCGTGTCGAGGTTTTCGATGGTGGAAACTTTCATCGTTTTTACAAACGCCTGGATGAAGTGGAACGAGCAGTCACGGACGCAGCAGTCCAGTATGTCTTAGCGCCGCTGGGGATTCGCATCTGTGAAAGCGAATGGGGCAAAAGCCTTGGTAGGGGGCTGTTTGAACTTCGAATAAGAAGAAGCATCGACACAATTCTTCGCGAGCATGGGCCCTCGGGAGCAGCTGATCGGGTGCCAAAACGTTGGTGGAAGAAACGCGTATTGATCCGTGTCTACTGCACTTTTCACGGCGATAAGATCGTTCTGTTGCTGGGTGGGTACAACAAACTGCGTGCGCCAAGTAGCAAGCAAGAACAGAAGGAGATTCGAGCTGCAAGGGCTGCGTTGGAGCAGTGGAAGCGTGACCAACCCTCTTGATCTTATGTGCTGTAACACATAAGATCAGGGGTATTGAATCAGCAGATGAAAGGTGTGGGAATGGGGACTACAGCATTTGAAGAATTCGTAAAACCGTATCGGGAAGCAGCTTCACCAGCTGCTGAGATCGTGCGAGATGCTGCTGCTCGTGCGTTTGCTTCCGAGATTGCAGACCGAAGGGCAGTGGGTGCTGCCCTGATGGCAGCGAGGAAAGAACGTGACGCAACGCAGCAAGAGGTTGCAGATTCCGCTGGGATCCAGCAAGCCGAGTTGAGCCGCATTGAAAACGGGCTTGGTAACCCGACTGTTGACACTTTGCTCAAAGTGCTTGCGGCCCTTGATCTCAGATTGGTGTTCGAGCCAGCTCCTAGCGCTGGCTCTGGGCGTTAGCTTCGCAGCTCCGCATGCAGTTCCTGCTCGCGGCGGCGTACCCACGCGATGGTCGGGTACGTGATCGGGAGTAGGACGACTTCGAGCAGGGTCTTCCATAGGAAGCCCACGACGACGTAGTTGATGAACTGACCCGGCGTTTCGATGCCGATGACCGCCGCTGCGATGGCGCAGAACAGGAGGGTATCGGCGAACTCGCCGACGATGGTGGAGCCGATGAGGCGTGCCCACAGGCGGTCGTGTCCGAACCGGTCTTTCATTTTCTGCAACACCCACGCGTTGAGCAGCTGGCCTGCGATGTAGCCGGCCAGGGACGCCATGACGATGCGCGGCATGAGGCCGAGGATCGTCGAGAAGGGTTCTTGCATGTCGTAGAAGTCGGCGCCGGGGAGCCAGATGGCGATGTAGAAGGACACGACGGCCAGGATGGCGATGCCGAATCCGGTGAAGATCGCCCGGCGGGCGGCTTTGAATCCGTAGACTTCGGCGAGCACGTCGCCGAGGACGTATGCAAGTGGGAAGAGGAAAAAGGCGCCGTCGGTGATGAATGGTCCGAGGGCGACTCCCTTCTGTGCTGTGATGTTGGAAATGAGGAAGACGGCGCAGAACACAGATACCAGTACAGGGTAAAGCGATCGCGCAAAAGTTTCTTGGTTTGTCACGGCTACATATCCTATACACATGAATGCTGGACGGTATGCACCTTCTCCGAGTGGGGATCTCCATTTTGGCAATCTGCGGACGGCGCTGCTGGCGTGGTTGTTCGCGCGTCGGAGTGGGCGGCGTTTTTGGTTGCGGGTGGAGGATGTTGATTCGGAGCGTTCGTCGGAGGCGGCGGGGCGTCGTCAAATAGAGGACTTGTTGGCGCTGGGCCTTGATTTTGATCCGCCGGTGGTGTGGCAGTCGCAGCGTTCGGCGTTGTATGAGGCGGCGTTGTCGCAGCTCCCGGTGTATGAGTGCTACTGCACGCGCCGCGAGATTCGGGAGGCGGCGAGTGCGCCGCATGCGCAGCCTGGGATGTACCCGGGCACGTGCAGGGATTTGAGCGAGGAGCAGCGAGCTTTTCGACGCCACCAGCTTTCGCAGCAGGGCCGCATGCCTGCCCTTCGCCTGCGTGCTGATGTGCGGGAGTGGACGGTTCGTGACTTCTTTGCCGGGGAGGTGACCGGGCCTGTCGATGACGTGGTGGTGCGCCGCGGTGGCAACCTTACGCAGGCGCAGGCGGGGGACTGGGCGTATAACTTGGCGGTGGTCGTCGACGACGTGGACCAGGGGGTTGACCAGGTGGTTCGTGGGGATGATTTGTTGATGTCGGCGCCCGCGCAGGCGTACATGACGCACTTGTTGGGCGGGCAGGAACCCGAGTATGTGCACGTGCCGCTGGTGCTCAACGCGGAGGGCAAGCGGCTGGCGAAGCGCGACGGGGCGGTGACGTTTGCGGAGATGTCGCAGCGCATTGGGGTGGATGGCGTGGTGCGGGCGCTGGCGGAATCGATTGGGTGCGCAGGCGCTGGGACGGCGCAGGAGATCCTTGAGCGCTTTGACCCTGAGAAGCTCTCAGCGGATCCTTTCGTCTGGACAAATACACCCGAGCGGGGGTAACCGCTGGTTGAATAACATGCATGTGATGCAAATATTTTGACGACAACTGTGCAGGTCCGGGCGTTTGCTGAAAATAAACTGTCAAAAGTACTTGAAACTTCTTAAAAACCGTTCATGATGAATGGATAGCACAAATAACACACAGTTGCCTTTGAGGGGAGTTTCAGAATGCGAAATCGTAGAATGTCAGCCACTGTGGTGGCGCTGGCGCTGGGGGCGTCCGCGCTCGTGGTGCCACAGGTGGACGCGCAGAGCGCCGAAGAGAACCGATGCCACGACGTGCTGAGCGCGAACACCTTGTTCCCGCACCAGCACGTTGGTGCCGTGACTACGCCGAACGAGGGCTCGTTTGAGACGGGCACCCGCGTTGTCAACGAGCAGGGCCAGGTTGAGGTGTACTACTGGGTCAGCCTCCACGGCGACGGCGAGCACGCTGTGGACTCGATGGTTTCCGAGCTGCGCATGAACCAGACCGGCATCTCTGATTTCGAGGAGACCTTCACCCTTTCGGCGGTGTCTGTAGGGGAGACTATCCCAGGAGCGGTGCGTTCCGGCGAGGGTAGCACCACCAATATGGACCTGAAGGTCACCGGCACCGCGCACGTTGAGCCGGTCGAGCTGCACCTTTCGGAAGGCTCCCCGGTGGTGTCCGCGAAGGTCACCCTCGAGGACGTGAAGGACATCAAGGAAGGCGAGACACGCACGTTCGCGTGGGTCGCCCGAAGCGTAGGCAACGGCTACGAGAACTTCCCGAACCGCCTGGGCTTCGAAGCCCGCAACATCGCCGAGGTTGACCTGCTGCCGGTCCCGGCAGAGAACGCGCAGTGCTTCCCGCTGCAGGCGGCTCAGGACGAGGTGCCGGTTGTCACCGCGAACGGCAAGGAGTTTGCGACGAACATCCAGGTCAGCAACGGCAGCCAGGCTGATTACGCCCGCGTGATTGCCGTCGTAACGCGAAACGGGAAGGCTGTCGAGGGCGCGAATGCGCGCGTCGATAAGGATGGCCGCGTGCATGTCACCCTGCCTGTCGGCGGGACCGGCGAAATCGACAACGAGAAGCCGGAGGTACTCCAGGTTGAGGTATACGCCACCCCGCGCGACGGCTCCGACCAGCTCAACCTGCAGAAGTACAAGGACAACGCCAAGATCGGCGAAACGTTCCAGCTCAAGACCCAGCAGTGGGCCCCAAGCTACGGCAACGAGAAGACCTCCCCGGGCAAGACGGCAACCGTCGCGCTGAAGCCGGGCAGCCCGAAGTACCCTGACGGCACCACCTTCGAGGTCGTCGGCGCTACCCCAAGCAGCGAGGCCCGCCCATGGGACGTCACTCTGGAAGAGGGCAGCAACGCGCTCAAGGTCACCGCGCCGATGAGCGCGCGCCTGGAAGATACCGTGACCGTGCAGGTCAAGGCCACCTACCCAGACGGATCCCACGACGTGCTGGAGTCCGTGGTCGGCGTTGACACGACCCTGGCGCAGGAGCACACCCCTGGCTACGACGTGGTGATTACCCGCCCATCCGTTACAGTGACGCTGCCGCAGGTCCGTGACCAGGAGCTGCCGGCCGACACGACCTTCAAGATCGCCCCTGACCAGCAGCTCGGTGATTGGACGGTGGGCGTCGATAAGCGCACCGGCGAGATCACCGCAACGCCGCCGGCGAACGCCCGCGACGGCGAAACGAAGACCATCAACGTTGAGGTGACCTTCCCAGACGGCTCCACCAAGGTCGTACCGGGCACCGTCATCGTCAGCGCGCCGCCGCAGGCACAGAACCCAGACGCGTACTACCTGGCGGAAACCACCCGCCCAGGTGTCGAGGTCACCGTGGACGCCCCAGAGTTCAGCGCTGATGCGCCGAAGGGCACCACGTTCACCATCCACGGCGCCTACGAGGCGCCGAAGGGCTGGGAGGTCACCGTCGGCAAGGACGGCTCCGTCACCGCCACCCCGCCTGCCGATGCCAAGCCAGGCGACCGCATTGTCGTGCCTGTCCAGATCACCTACCCGGATGGTTCCTCGATCACTCGCCCAGCAGTCGTCGTAGTTGTCGACGACGCCCCCAAGGGCACCAACGACGTCCAGTTCCCACCGAAGCCGACCAAGCCGGGCACCGTCGTAGTTGTCACCCCGAAGGGTGGCACCGAGGGCTCCACCTACGTTGTCGAGCAGAAGGACATCCCTGAAGGCTGGACCATCAACATTGACGAGAACACCGGTGTCGCGCACGTCACCCCACCAGCAGACGCCAAGCCAGGCGACTTCGGCGTGATTAACGTGCAGGTCACCGACCCGAACGGCAACACCATCACGCGCCCAATCGTCGTGACCGTCATCGACGACCCGGCCGCACCCGTCGACCCGAACCCGGCCACCCCGTCCGCCCCCGACCAGAACTACGCCCCGAAGCAGACCAAGCCGAACCAGACCGTGACCGTCAACCCGACGCCACGCGCGCCGGGCGGCACCGCCTTCGTAATCTCGCCTGAGTACAAGGCGCCGAAGGGCTGGAAGGTCACCGTCGGCGAGGACGGCTCCGTCACCGCCACCCCGCCTGCCGACGCCAAGTCCGGCGACTACACCGTCGTCCCAGTCGACATCACCTACCCAGGCGGCCAGAAGGTAACCCGCCCAGCAACCATCCTGGTTGTTGACGACGCCGACACCCCCGAAGGCCAGCCACCAGTCGACTACAACCCTGGCCGTACCAAGGGCGGCGTCACCGTTGTCGTGCCGCCAAGCACGCAGCCTGACGGCGCGACCTTCAAGATCGTCGACGGCTGGAAGGCGCCGGAAGGCTGGAGCGTCACCATCAACGACGGCGGCTCAGTCTCCGTCACGCCACCTGCCGACGCCAAACCAGGCGACCAGATCGTCGTCCCAGTAGAGGTCACCTACCCAGGCGGCAAGACCGTCACCCGCCCGGCGGTTGTAACTGTCAGTGACGACACCCCGTCGACCTCGGGCGGCAACACCCCTCCGACCATTGAGGTCAAACCGGGCACATCGCACGTTGAGGTCCACGTGCCAGGTGCCAACATCGGCGACCTCAAACTCCCCGACGGCTGGACCGCTCAGCGCGAGGGCGACAAGGTCATCATCGTCCCGCCAGCTGAGCGAACCCCGGACCCCAAGGGCTTCGACATCACGATCCCAGGCCGCGAAGGCGACGTCACCGTCCACGTCGTTGTCCAGGGTGAAGACCAGCCGAAGACCCCAGGCAAGAGCTCGACCGATGACCTGCAGCGCTGCTTCGCCGACATGTCCTCCCACGGCGGGCCACTCCTGTGGCTCATCCCGCTCGGGTTGGCAGTCGCCGTCGGCGCGCCACTCATCGCCGCAATGGGCCCAGAGATCAGCGCCTCCGCACGCCGCGTCTCCGAGCAGATGAACATCCCGAACCCGTTCGGCAACTTCGGCGACAACCGACCTGACTTCCTGAAGCAGCTCGACGTTGAAGCCGCCCGCCTGAACGCCAAGTTCGGCCCGCAGGCCACCGAAGCCCTCGGCGCCATCGCAGCGGTCACGCTCGGCATTGGTGCCCTGGCCGGCCTGCTCTCCCTGTGTGCCCCAGGCGAGAACGGCGCAGCCAACAAGATCCAGCAGAGCTCCAACGAGGGCTCCTCGCTCGGCGACTTCCTCGGCCGGAAGCCATCGACCACGGCACCTGCCACGACCTCGGCTGAGCCGACCACCCCTAAGGAGAAGTAGCTCCTCTGTATAAAACCCCGCGACCTGCGAGTTGGGTCGCGGGGTTTTGTCGTGCTGGACCCGCGCACCAAATTCCCTCATACGGTCGGTGCGACCTGGGGAAATGCCTTGGCGACTTTTCAAAATGCCGGATTTTGGTGCGCAACTACCCTCCTCGCGCACCACATTCCTGGGTTTCGCGGGACGGATTGGAAAAGTCAAGGTCACTGGCAGCCGGTGGGGGAATTTGGTGTCTCCGTGCGTGGTGCAAGTGCCAAAGGACGCAGTTTTTGTTGGGAGAGGGGGTAAAAGCCCAGGTCGTGAAAAGTGGGTTGCGTCCTTTGGCACTCGGGCGATGGGTAGTGCACCACATTCCCTCACGAAGCGAGCGCGACCTGGGGAAATGCTCGGGCACGGGTTAAGCGACAAAATGTGTGCTTTTTTGGATATGGATTCCAGGTCCTGCCTGGGCCTACGGCGGGACAGTGCTCGTTGAATCGGGATTCCCTGCCGTAGACCGGAAGGTCCACCACTTCAGGCG
>NZ_JAEUWV010000003.1:0-259482 GCF_024102595.1 Corynebacterium lipophilum | reverse complement strand
CCGGTCCCTTTCCGAACCCGGTTAGCTAAGCCCGCCCGCGCTGATGGTACTGCACCTGGGAGGGTGTGGGAGAGTAGGTTACCGCCGGCCTATAACTTCATTTTCTTGTGTGTGGTGGGTTCCATTACTCCCGTTGTGGGGGTGGTGGTACCCACCACACTCTTTTTTGTGTACCCACACAACAAACAAACAAACAGGGCGTATACAGAGAAGCTCGTATCGAGAACCCCGCCGCGTTGAGCCCAGAATTCAGGAGAGGCGGTAAACCTCGTAATCGTTCGGTACACCCGCACCATGGACGTGGTGGAGTCCGAGCCTCAATGCTAAACCGATCGATGCCTCATTAGTGGGGTCGATGATAGCGATGATTGGAAGCTGCGGGAAGCGTTCCTGTGCATTGGCAATCGCCGCTGATGCGGCCTCCTTTGCGTATCCCTGGCCCTGAGATTCAGGGGCGAATCGGTAATAGAGGTTGAGTACCTGTTCACCGGCTTCCTCACTGTGGCGTACTCCAGTAAACCCGATGGTTGTTCCGTCAATCGTGGACACTACGTAGTAGCCAAGACCCTGTTCATCCCAGTTTTCTTGCCATGTGCGCGCCAACTCCTCTGCCTCTTTGCGGTTTTTCATCGCGAGGTCGGGACGGTGTTGATAGGTGCGGGCGTCGGCGTGGATCCTAAAAATGGCGTCTATATCTTGGTCCGTGGGAGGAGTGAGGATAAGGAGAGGGGTGCGAAGGGGAAAAGCATCGTTCATCTTGGGTCTCCGTTCAAAGTGTTAGGCTTCTCAGGCTACCTGGCCTCAATGGCTGAGGCATGGCGCAAGCAATACGCCCCAGGGCTTGAGCATTCCCTGGGGCGTACGCAGAGGCGAGGATGTCGGCCTAAAGAGCTATGAGCTCATTTCTAGACTTCTTGACTAAATCCTCGTCGCGGATAGCTTGCTTGAGGGCGCGCCACTGATCGTCGGGGATATAGTCCGTGGCTTGTTTGATAACTTCCTCTGAAGGGGTGCCCCACGCGATTGGCATCGGAGTAATCGTTGCCCAGTGTGCCTTGTCGCGGGATGTGCGCTGGCCTCCCACAGCGACGCACGGAACTGCAGCGCCAACCTTAGGAGTGACGCCGGGGATCCGTTGCACCACAGTTGAGGTGAGCGCCCACTCGGCAGGGGACTGCTGGTCAACGGCTGTGTTTACTAACGCGGTGAGGGTAACTGTGGTGCCCTTGTCATCGGTGATGACAGCGGGAGAGAGGGGGTTGGCGTCGTAAATTGCTTGGGTACGTGGAACCGCTCGAGGAATAGCAAGACCGACGATCAGCATGATGGTGCCGAAAAAGATAAGAGAGAGGGATCCGAGTAGGCGCCAGGGGGAAGTCGGGTCGACGAGGAACCAGACTATGACGCCCGCGATGAGGCAGGCGACGAACAGAGCGATGCTTGAGGTAACGAGGTTCTTGGTATTTCGAATAAGTTCGTTGTGTTCTTTGGCGTATTCTTCGTCGACGTTGAAGCGGAATGGTTGTTCAGTCATAGGCCACAGTCTATAGGCCGCGTTTGAGGTCTGAGGCATCCATGATGCGATAAGCGTAGCCCTGTTCGGCGAGGAAGCGTTGGCGGTGCATGGCATACTCGGCGTCGAGGGTGTCTCGGGTGACCACGGTGTAGAACAGAACTTCGCTGCTATCGGGCTTGGGTCGAAGGAGTCGGCCGAGGCGCTGGGCCTCTTCTTGGCGGGAACCGAACGTGCCTGAGACCTGGATTCCCACGGCTGCCTGGGGTAGGTCGATGGAGAAGTTCGCCACCTTCGATACGACGAGGGTGCGGAGCTCGCCCTGGCGGAAGCGCTCGAAGGCTTCTTCGCGGGCTTTGGTGCTGGTGCGGCCGTCGATGAGAGGGGCGTCGATCTGCTGCGCAATGGTGCGCAGGTGGTCCACGTAAGCCCCGATGATGAGCGTCGGTTCGCCCTCGTGGTGGGCGAGAATGTCCTTGACTGTCGAGAGTTTGGCTGATGCGGTGGCGGCCAGGCGGTAGCGCTCGCGTGCGGAGGCCGTCGCATAGCTGAGGCGCTCTTTTTCCGTGAGCGTGGTGCGGACCTCGATGCATTCGGCGGTGGCGATGAAACCTGCCATTTCGAGTTCTTTCCAGGGGGCGTCGTAACGCTTGGGGCCGATGAGGGAGAAGACGTCGTCTTCGCGGCCATCCTCGCGGATGAGCGTTGCGGTCAGGCCGAGACGGCGGCGGGACTGGAGGTCGGCTGCCATGCGGAAGACGGGGGCGGGGAGGAGGTGGACTTCGTCGTAGATGATGAGGCCCCAGTCGGTGGTGTCGAAAAGCTCGAGGGCGCGGTATTCGCCTTTTGTCTTCCGGGTGACTACTTGATAGGTCGCGATAGTGACCGGGCGTATCTCCTTCTTCTCGCCGGAGTACTCGCCGATTTCCTCCGGGGTGAGCGTGGTGCGGCGCAGCAATTCGTCGCGCCACTGCCGGCCAGCGACCGTGTTGGTTACGAGGATGAGCGTGGTCGTCTCTGCCTGCGCCATCGCGGCGGCGCCGACGATGGTTTTGCCCGCACCGCACGGCAAGACCACCACGCCTGAGCCACCCTCCCAGAATGCTTGGGTGGCGTACTGTTGGTAGTCGCGAAGTTCCCAACCGTCAAAGTCGAGCGCGATTGGGTGGGATTCGCCGTCGACGTATCCGGCGTGGTCCGCCACCGGCCAGCCCGTCTTGATCAGTTCTTGTTTGATGCGCCCGCGCGCGGACGGGTGTACGCCTACCGTGTGCGCGTCGAAGCGCTGGCCAAGAAACGGGATGATGTTCTTGTTGCGCGTAATCTCATCCAGGATTGGGGGCTCTTCCGCGGTGAGGATGAGCCCGCGTTGTGGATCGTTGAGTAGGCTGACACGCCCGTAGCGCGCCATCGTCTCCGCAATGTCGATGAGGAGCGACTGGGGGACGGGGAACCGGGAATAGCGCTCGAGGACATCGATTGCGGTCTCGGCATCGAAGCCGGTGGCGCGGGCATTCCACAGCGCAAGTGGGGTGATGCGGTAGGTATGGACGTGCTCGGGGGCGCGCTCGAGTTCAGCGAATGGGGAAAGCGCTGCGCGAGCTTTCGCCGCGTCCGGGTGCGCGATTTCAAGCAGTACGGTTTTATCGGACTGCACGATCAGTGGGCCGTCCCCAAACGTCATTGTTGGACCTTTCTTTCTACACCAGCGTCACAGTGGTGACGCGCCGCAGTGGTATGCGGATCACGCGCTGCGTGGCCGTGTCCTGCGCATCAATGACGCCGACACTCACCGTCAACGGGATGACCGTTAGGGTGTGCTGCGCGCCCTGCGAGTCCGCGTACTCAACCTTGACGCGGCGACGGGCGCGGGCTGCTGCACGAAGCATATCAGTCGTTGACGCTTCGCTGACCCCGGAAGGTTGGCTTGTATCCGAGTTGAGGGCCGCAACAATCTTATCGACGTCCCCTTTGCTCAGAGAGGCGGTTCGGGGAAGCGAGGATGGTGTTGCCCTCACCAGTGTCGGTTCGTCAGCGATCGTGATGGAGGCGCCGTGGTCGTCTTCGGCGGTGGGCTGCAGGCCTGCTGCTTGTAGTTCGTGGAGCAAGCGTGGCAGCGGAAGCGGGCTGACGGCGACGGTCGGCGCCAAGATCCGCAGATCGGCGTGCTCGGCCGCCACGGCGAGGAGGGCAGGGTCGGCGCAGCGGATGTAGCTCAGCGCGCTGCCGACGCGGATTGCGCCGTGGGTGCGGGAGAGGTCGTCGATAAGGAAGGTGATAGCCTGCGGAACCTCGCCCATGATGTGCTGTTTAAACCATGTGTGCAGTGAGTCGGCGTCGTGCCCACGGTCGAGGGCGCGCTTCAGGGAGGCGTCGCTGATGCGCCACATGCTGGCAAGGCCCGGCGATTCAAGGTCGGCGATGTCTTCGACGACGGCGGCCGTCGCCGCATCGAGAGGCCCCGGGGCGAGCAGTGTCATGTCGCCCTGCGCGATGAGCTGCGAGACCTCCGCGGGGACGAGCTGCTTCGTGGCCTCGACGACGTCGCCGTCGTTGAGGAGTGCAAGCAGCGGTGTCGACGGCGAGCTCCCCACGCCGCCAATCGCGCCGATGAATGCGGCTTCGGCGATGGTGGCTTCGATAAGTTGGGGCGAGAAATTCGCTGCCATGAGCGGTACGTGGAACAGTAATCGGGCCTCTTGGTCGGGGCCTGCGTACTCGACGATGCGCCTCCGGGCATGCCTGACGTCGGGGTTGTGGGTGGGCTCCGAAAGGAGGCGGTGCTCCGGCGTCTTGTCGGTGCGCCAGGGCGAGGCGAGCCAGCCGGCGAGGAGGATAGCCCACTGGTCGGCGAGCGTGGCGTCCAACCAGGAAAGAGCGTCGTGGGTGGCCGCGAGTACGTCGGCCTCGTCGGTGCTTCCGCGGCCGAGAAGGCCAGCGGATTCGCCCGCGGTAATGAGGAGCGCAGGGTCGAAACCGAGGGCCTGCGTTAACCCCGCATGTGCGCGGACTCCCAGGGAGCCGTCCTTGTTCAGCGCGACCGGGGACTCAAGTAACAGGAGCAGTAGCTGGCGGAGCTTGCGCACCGCGTCGAGGCCCGCGCCAGTAGCGTTGCGGTCGATCGCGGGCTGATCTGGCTCGTCGACAGCGGGGGCGCGCTCGGGGAACTCGCGCGGTGGCAGGCCACGTAGGACGTCGCGGACGGGGCGCGGTAGGCGGACCGTTGTGGCATCGACGCGGATGAGCAGCCCTTTCGCAATGAGTGTTGCAACTGGCGTCGTGGGATCCGCGTCCGCCGTGGCGGCCCTCGTCGTGCCGACGGAACCCGACGCCGCTAGCGTATCCAGCACTGAGCGCTCGCGAACGCTGAGCCCTTCCAGCAGCTCGTCGAGGTTCGGTGGGGCCTGGTCCCCGAGGCGCCAGCCCGACGGCAGCGCGGAAAGTGCCCCTGGTGCGACCTGTACAGCAGTATCCGGGCCATAGATGAGCGCCATCGCACGGAGACGCTCGGCGGCCCCGGGAACACGCGCTGCTGGGACACTGTTGGTGTCGACGGGAGAGAGCTCGGCGCCGACGTCCCCGAGCGCTTCCAGAAGCCGCAACTCGGCAGCGTTGAGGCGGCGTAACGCTCGTGCTGCAGACCCAGCCAGTGACAGGCGCGTTCCCAGCGAACCCCAGGATGGCGGGGTGGGGTAAAAGGCGTCTGGTCTGAGATAAATGAGCTCCCGGAGTTGTTCGGGGCGCATCGTGCGGAGCGCTTCCTGGAACGTAGTCATAGCGTTGGCTAGTGTACGTGCGATTTTTGCCCAGGCGTGAAAGAATAGTACGCATGGCTAAAGACGTAGAGAAGATCGGTCGCGCGAACCCGGCGTGGCCCACCAACACCCCTGGTAATGGTTCGCCTGTCACCGAGCTGTCCTCGCAGCTTACCGGTGCATCTAGCCCGTTTGGGGACGAGCTCGTGCTCCCACTCCCAGCGGAAGAAATCGGATACGTCCACCCAACGACGCGAATCAACCGCTAAGTGTTCAACCTTTCGGCCAGCCCTGAAAGAGTGGGCTGGCCAGTCCCTATGCCCCTTTCACAAAGCAAAACAAACGTGCCCGCCACAAGCTTTCTGTGGCGGGCACGTTCTATTGGGTGCTTAGCGGTTCAGCAGTGCTGCGCCGATAGCGGCGAGATCGCCCGAGCGAACAGCGTTGATCAGTGCAGCGTTCTGGCTGTAGAACGCATCGTAGTTCGCGCGGTTCGCAGCGTAGGACTGCTGGATGTGCGCCGGAATTGCGAAACCATAGTTGCTCAGGGAGCTGCCGAGCTGACGGTACAGGGCGTCAACTGGGTTCTCTGCCTGGCGCTGGGCTGCGTCCGGGGATGCAACGGCAGCGCGTGCAGGAGCAGGTGCCGGTGAGACAGCCTGTGCGTCGCGATTTGTCGCAGCGGAGTTCAGTCCAAGGCGAGCGGAGCATGCTGGCCATGCGCCCCAACCCTGCTGTGCCAGGGTGCGCTCTGCAACGATGATCTGCTGCTCACGGGTTGCCAGGTTCGCGGTTGGAGCGAACTGGCCGCCACCGAATGCCTGCCAGGTGGACGCGGAGAACTGCAGGCCGCCGTGGTAGCCGTTGCCGGTGTTGATTGCCCAGTTGCCGCCGGACTCGCACTGTGCGAGACGGTCCCAGTCAGAGTCAGGCGCTGCCGTGGCCTCTGGGGCCATCAGTCCAGCGAACGCCGCGGTTGCGGCTGCGCCGGCGAGTGCCTTCTTGGTCAGGGAAGTGGTCTGCTTGGAATGGCGTCCCATTGAAATACGATGTCCTCTCTTGTTGTCGCTTGCGAAGTAAGCTGTCGGGTTCGGGCTGAGGTGCCCGGTTGCAGTAGCAACTTCACCCCAAGGAAGCTCCGGGAGGGAGTTTCCGAAGGTTGGGTCCTCCGCTTCTGTTCTTTGTGTAATTGTGCGAGGCGAACAGAACTCAGCGTGCCTCGTTTTCTTGCTGCGGGACAGCCTAACGCTTTATAACGATTTAGTCACGCTCCGGGCACTTTTTGGGGTCGGTGTCGCGGGCGCGGGGAGACTGGTAGGGCTGTTTGTCCTGTTCACGAGCCAAATTAGCGCGAGTGTGATTTGTGGCACTTTCTTTCGTGTTGGGGCTCGAACGGGCGATACGACTATGATGGATAGCCACTGCTGAGTCTGCATAGAGAACAGAGAAGGAACGAAGACTAATGCCAATTGGAAAGGTGAAGTGGTTCGACGCCGACAAGGGCTTCGGCTTCGCATCCAACCCTGGAGACGACGACGTATTTATTTCTAAGTCGGTGCTCCCGGATGGTGTGGATGAGCTTGTGCCTGGACAGCGCATCGAGTTCGACTTTGCCGCAGGCCGAAAGGGCCCGCAGGCGCTGCGCGTCGCCATCTTGGAGACGCCGAAGCGTCGCCCCGTGCACCGTAGGAAGCCAGAAGAACTCGGAAGCATGCTTGCCGATGTGATGACGCTCATCGAGTCCGACGTGCAACCGGCGTTGACGGCTGGGCGCTACCCTGAGCGCAAAGAGGCTCGACAGGTTGCGGGCATCCTGCGCGCAGTGGCGAAGGAGCTTGACGCCTAAGCGTTATTCAAACGCGACCGACCATGTGGCGACCACCGGGATTTCTTCCCCGTGGTCGTCATTTTTTACGGCCAGCGTCGAGACTTCGGCAACGAGGAGTTTCGCCCCGCCTTCTTTGACAGCAGGAACGGTCTCTTCGGTGGTCTCGCCCGCCTGGTGAAGGCGCTCTTCGTTGGCGGAGGGATCGTCGTAAATGAGGAGGAGGCGCCAGCTGCCCGCAGCGATATCTGGGTCGATGCGGAATGTGAGTTCGTCGGAGCCATCACGTGTGAGTGCCGGTGGCTCACCGCCGTCACATTGCTCATCGAGGGGGCAGAGCGTGTAGGGGGCGATCTCGTGCTCGCCGTCGGATGCAGTGACGTGAATCCGAAGGTCTTCTACGGGAAGACCTGGCTGCGAGCGCTGCCAGTTCATGAACGCGTACACCCCAGCGAGCAGGATAGCGACGGCGAGAACCGTCGCACCGAGTTGGAGCGCAAGGCGAGAGGAAGCACGGCGGGAAGCAGTCATGAGCGAAATTCTACTGGGAAGGGACCAACCGGACGCGGTAGAGGTCAGGCCAACGCTTGCCGGTGAGGTAAAACTCGTCGGTGCCAGGGATATGCGCGATCCCGTTGAGCACATTGTTTATGTCTTCGTCGGCGTTGTTGGGAAGAGACGACGCATCGATCCTGGCCGTGACGTGGCCGGAGGTGGCGTCGATACGCACGATGTCGGTGGTTGTGAAGATGTTTGCGTAGACGTCGTCGCCGACGCACTCCAACTCGTTGAGCCCCTCGACGGGTTTGCCTTGGTCGGTGACTTCGAACCGCGCAAGCTCGGCGAGCGTGTCCGGGTCCATGCGGCGCAGCTCGGCGGAACCGTCGGAGAAAATAAGTGCATCATCGGTGGTGCACAGCCCCCACCCTTCGCCGTCGTAGTGGGCGGTATCGACAGTTGCTAGGGACGCTGCATCGCGGCGAAACGCGGTGCCCTCCTGCCACGTCAGCTGCCAAACCGAATCTCCGACGCGGGTCATGCCTTCGCCGAAGAACACGTCCGGCAAGGCAACCTCGCCCAACACGTCGCCTTCTGTCGTGAGTCGATACATACCGGACGCTCCGTATTGGCCGGTACTGACGAGGAGCGTGCCGTCCTCATCGACTTCGAGGCCCTGGGTGAACAGGGCAGGGTCGTAGTCGTAGCGTTGTACGATTTCGGGTTTCAGCTGCTCCACCTCGGTGGCAGCTTCATCGCAACCACTCACGGTGAGCAGCACCAAAGGACACATCAGGATGGACCAAAACCGTCGGGAGTGAACACGCATACGTCCATCATGCAGCATTTCCCCAGAAATGGGCCATAATGGAGAGCGTGTCTCAGAACAAGAACTCTTCACCACTGCTGAGCGACAAAGCAATTGAGGTCGCGCGAGAGGCCATCCTCGAGATCGCGGAAGGCGAGGTCGGCGCGCACATCGGTGTCGCTGGGCTCTCGAGCAACGTGGCCACGCACCGCTTCGAAGCGAGCGTGCCTGGCTACAACGGGTGGGAATGGAACGCGGTCGTCGCGTGTGCCACGGGCTCAACATGGGTGACCGTCAACGAGGTCGCGCTCATGCCGGCTCGTGACGCGCTGCAGGCGCCGGACTGGGTGCCGTACTCCGAGCGTCTTCGCCCCGGCGACCTCGGCCCCGGCGACATCATGGAGCCAGCGCCTGACGACGAGCGCCTGACCACAGACTCCTTTGCAAAGGATGCAGTGACGTTCCCAGGCAGGGAAACTGACCACTACCTCACGCAAGAAGGCCTCAATGCGGCGAAGACGCGGTGGCGGAAGGGCAAGTTTGGCCCTAATTCTGCGTTCGCCGAGCAGGCAACGCTGCACTGCCGGACCTGCGCGTTCTACATCCCGATGGAGCACCCAGTGGGGGAGAACTTCGGAGTGTGCACCAACGAATACTCTGCTGATGGCCGCATCGTCGCTGCATCCTACGGCTGCGGTGCTCACGCGGATACCAAGGCGCCGCGCCACGACGGGAAGTAACCCGCTAGAGCAATGATGCCCGCAGCTGCCGGGTTTCATTGATCTCGCGGTGCGTCGGCAGCAGACCGCGTGAAATCATTCGGGGGCCAGGCTTGGGTGTGCCGTACTCCTGCCATTGCTCGACAAGCCGGGCACCGTGCACAGCATCGACGGCCCACGTCTCCTGGTGCATCAGGTCGAAGCGTGAGAAGCCGTCGTGCGCCTCATGCGTTTCGACGCCCGCCTCCTCCAACACACGCACAACCCCCTCCAGCGCGTATGACCCCGCGGTAGCAGGGTGCCCGGAGATGACCGCCCGCGTGGCGCTTGGAAATGTGATCAGTGGTTGGAGGAGTGCGGAGATGATGCGGCCGCTGGCGTCGGCAAGCAATCCGTCGTTGGTGCCCAGCGTTGCCGATGCGTGCAACTGCCACCCGAGGTCCGGCCCGTGCCTGTTCGGCTGCGCGCGCTGATCCCGGATTGGCTCCGCGAACATGGTGATCTCCGTGGAGGGCGCGGGCGCCGGGCGAAGCGTCAAGGACGCATGGCCTCCCGTGACGTGGACGACCGCTTTGCGAGGGCCCGTAACCTGGCTGACCGTAACGCGGAGGCGTTCAAACTCCGAGTGCGAGATGCCGCAGCCGCGAAGCTTCGAGGTGAGCAGATCTGCATCTGCAACCATGCCTTGCGAAATGACAAAGCTGAATACATCCACTTTGGGCTCCAAGTCGAAATTATTAGGAAGTGTGTGCACTAAGGTAAAAGTCTATTGCAGGCTTTTGGCAGATAGATTTCAGCCGATGCATGCAACAACTTTGCTCTCTTTCATAACTTCCTCAACGAACTAAAGGGGATCTTCGCAGTGAGTATTCCAAGCGAATCTTCAACGAAGCAGCCCGCTGGCGGGCTTGATAAATTCTTCCATATCAGTGAGCGAGGCTCGAGCGTCGGCCGCGAAATCCGCGCCGGTATCGTGACCTTCTTTGCGATGGCGTACATCGTGCTCCTGAATCCTTTGATCCTGGGCACGAGCCCCGACCGCGAAGGTGTCGTGCTTGGTATCCCGCAGGTAGCTGCGGTGACGGCCCTTGCCGCCGGTGTGATGTGTATCTTGTTCGGCGTTATTGCTAAATATCCGTTTGGTATCGCTGCGGGCCTTGGCCTGAACACACTCGTTGCAGTGACACTCGTTGGGCAACAGGGCCTGACCTGGCCAGAGGCCATGGGCCTCATCGTGATTGACGGTATTATCATCTGCATTCTTGCGATTTCCGGGTTTCGCACCGCCGTCTTTGAGGCCATCCCGAACTCGATGAAGGTGGCAATGAGTGTCGGCATCGGCATGTTCATCGCGATGATCGGCTTGGTGGACGCCGGGTTCGTGCGCCGCATCCCTGACGAGGCACACACCACTGTCCCGGTGCAGCTGGGCTTCGGTGGCTCGATCGCCTCGTGGCCGACGGCTGTGTTTGTCATCGGCCTGCTCATCTGTGGCTTCATGGTGATCCGGAACATTCCGGGTGGGCTGTTCATCGGCATCGTCGCGACGACGATCATCTCGATGATTGTGGAGTCCTTCGTCGGTGCAGGCTCGTCCGCTGAGAATGACCACGGCTGGTCGCTCGCGGTCCCTGCGCTTCCGGATTCCTTGGGTGGCATCCCGGATCTGTCCCTCGTGGGCAAAATCGACATGGTTGGTGCCTTCGTTGAGGTCGGTGTCGTCGCCGCCAGCCTCCTGGTCTTCACCCTCGTGTTGGCGAACTTCTTCGACGCAATGGGCACCATGACGGCGCTCGGCCGCCAGGCCGGCCTGACCGACGAGAACGACAACCTGCCAGGCATGAAGAAAGCCCTCGTTGTTGAAGGCTTCGGCGCAGTAGTCGGTGGCGCGTTTTCTGGTTCCTCAAACACGGTGTTCGTGGACTCGTCCGCCGGCATTGCTGACGGCGCCCGCACCGGCCTCGCAAACGTGGTCACCGGCATCCTGTTCCTGCTGGCGATGTTCCTCACCCCGCTGTACGAAATCGTCCCAATCGAGGCCGCCGCACCGGTCCTCGTCGTGGTTGGCGCGCTGATGATGATGCAGGTCAGCAACATTGACTGGACCCGTTTCGACGTTGCCTTCCCGGCCTTCTTGACCATTATCATGATGCCGCTGACCTACTCGATTGCCAACGGCATCGGCGTCGGCTTCATCGCGTTTACCGTGATGGCGCTCTTCGCTGGCAAGCGTAAGGACATCCACTGGATCATGTGGCTGATTTCTGCGCTGTTCCTGATCTATTTCGCACAAGGACCGTTGATGTCGCTAATCTCGTAAAGCGTGAGCATAGTTATCGACGACCCCTCCGACCCCCGGCTTGACGATATCCGCGACCTGAAGCACTCAGACCGCGAGAAAGGTCTGGTGTTTGCGGAGGGGCCTCTTGTTGCGGGACGCCTTGTGGAGTCCCGCTTTCCTGTCCGCGCGGTGTTCGGCTTCGGTGGCCGCCTCCAGTCTTTTTTGGAGCAGTACGGCGAGCGCCTCGAAGCGGAAGGAATACCGGTCTACGAGATCAGCCGCGCAGTGATGGGGGAGGTCGCCGGCTATGACATGCACCGCGGACTGCTAGTCTCCGCGGATAAACCCGAACCGCTGAGCGTCGAAGACGTCGTGGCAGATGCCCGCACCCTGGTGATTCTTGAGGGAGTGGGGGACCACGAGAACATCGGCTCCATCTTCCGCAACGCCGCCGGCATGGGCGTTGATGGCGTGCTGTTCGGCGCCGCCACCGCCGACCCGCTCTACCGGCGCAGCGTCCGCGTCTCAATGGGCCATGTGCTTCGCACCCCGTTTGCGCACTTCGGCGGCACCCCAACCACGTGGCAGCGCGAGCTCGCACAGCTGCAGGAACAGGGCTGGTGGCTGGTGTCGCTGACCCCTGCGGACGATGCCGTGTACCTCTCAGAGGCACTCAACGATCACGAGAAGGTGGCATTTCTCGTCGGCGGGGAAGGCCCTGGGCTCACGCAGCACGCAATGCGCGCGACCGATGTGCGCGCGAAAATCCCCATGGCGCCGGGGACGGATTCACTCAACGTGGCCACGGCTGCGGCGATTGCGTTCTACGAGCGCCAGCGCGACCTCATCAGCCGCGGTCTGCGTGGCGGATTTTCTCCGCAATCGTAGCCTTCAGGTCGCGGGCGCGGCGACGTAGCCCGCGGCCAACGCGCTTTGCTGCTGCGACGGAGGCGTCGGCAAGCTCGGAAAACTCGTCACGCTCTGCCTCTTCGTCGTGCTGCTCGTAATCGTCGTACGTGTTGGTCTGCTCGGCGAACTTCGCCGCTACCTCGTTGACAGTCTTGGTGCGTGGGGCAGGTGCCTCGACCTTCGGCTCCGGGCGGCCATCCACCGCGTAGCCGATGATGTGCACATCCGGACCGCCCTCGCCGACCTCGATACCCAACCACGCGCGCTCAGCCTCGCGCATCAGCGCTGGCGGCTCGAACGGTAGCGAAATGCCGCCGAGCTGGGGTGCGGTTTCCCCGGCCCAGTACGGGGCCTCGAACGGGTCCGGCAAGCCGACGTCCTCGAAGACGTGGTCGCGGGTGGCAGAGAACGCGCGGCGCAGCGTCTCACCCTGGTAGTGGGCGATCGCCGCGTAATCCGAATCGGTGCCTTCCGCGTAGACGTAGGTGTCAGCGCTAGGCAGTGCGGTGCGTAGCGCCTTGGCGGTTTCGCTGATGCGCTCGGCGTCCGTGACAAAGAAACGGACAACCGCAACTCCCGGGTACCCCGCGATGTAATACTCGTCCACACCAGGAACCGAGGAACGATTCAGCGGGAACTGGCCAATCGGGGTAATAGGCCACGCCGGGTTAACCTGTGCGAGCAGCTTCCGGCCGAACCCACGGTCCGCCTTCGGCTCGCCCTCGAGCACCTCCTCCGGGTGTGCGACGTTGACAAACCAGCAGGTAACCACGGCGTTATAAGACATAGCGGGGCCCTACTTTCGCGGCCGCTTCGTGTTTGTCCGGACCCCCAACAGGACATCTTCCCAGTGCGGAGTCACAGCCTTTCGACGCCTCTTCTGCGGCTGCGGCGCCTCATCCGGGTGCTGCAAGAAGTCACCGGTCGCGATTGCATCCTCGTCCGAAGCAGCGGGGGCATCGGTGGCGTCTTCGCCCTCATCGACATCGACGTCTTGATCGATAGCCGTGAGTGAACGAACCGGCTGCACAAAATCCGGGTCCGTGAGGTCTGCAGCGATGGAGTTTCGCGCCTCCGTCGTCGGTGCGGAGCCCATCTGGCGGTGGAAAGACCACAGGGCCTCGTTTTCGCTTAAGCCTGCCTGCCACCGGACATGCACCACCCAATCATCGCCGGGCTCACGGGTTGCGTCCCAGGTGGCGTCGCTAAGCGAATGCCCGCGGGCAGCGAATGCGGTGGCGAGGATTTCGAACAGCGTCAGCTTCGCTGGGCCGTCCTCGCGCATCGGGTGCGACTGCTTTGCGGCCTCGGCAACCTGCGAGCGCTCCAGGAGCACCGGGTGGGCGTACGGGTCGATCCGGCTTTCAGCCACCCCCATCTCCTCAGCCAACTCGGATGGCTGGGTGCCGAAGCGGATGCGCGCCTGGATCTGGTTCGGGCGCATCGAAAGCGGGGTGGAGTACAGCGGGTCCGGTTCCGGCAGGCTGCGGGGCTTCTCCTCGGAGGCTGTCTCCGCTGCGTCCTCGGAGTGCTCGTCACCGTGTGCATTGTCAGCGTCAGCGGATGGTTCCTGCGCGTCTGATGCAACCTCAGGCTCAGGCTTGGTGGATTCCTCCTCAGCCACGGCCTGCATCTCGGAACGCGCGAGCTGGTAACGGATGCCCTCGTCATCTCGGAGGACGAAGAACGTCTCCGTGGACTCCTCATCCATGAGGTACAACTCGCGCATGTGGCTCCTTTCCGCTGACAAATACCTCCACCAGCTTAGCCCATTTGTTCTGGACTACTTCTGGCCCACGCCCTGTTCGATCAGATAGTCAATAGACTTGGTCAGGTGCTTGACGTCCTCGGACTTGATTGCAGGGAACAGACCGATGCGCAACTGGTTGCGGCCAAGCTTGCGGTACGGCTCCGTATCCAGGTAACCATTCTGGCGAAGCGCCTTAGCCAGCTCAGCTGCGTCGATGCGCTCGTCGAAATCGATCGTACCGACGACCTTGGAACGGGCTGCAGGGTCCTCGACGAACGGCGTTGCAAACTCGTGGTTGTCAGCCCACTTGTACAGCAGGGAGGACGAAGCCGTCGTGCGAGCAACCATCGCATCCAACCCGCCGAGCTCGTTCATCCAACGAACCTGCTCCGCCAGCATCAACAGAGGGCTGATTGCCGGGGTGTTGTACGTCTGGTTCTTCCGTGAGTTATCGACGGCCGTCTGCAAGTTCAGGAACGCGGGGATGAAGCGGCCAGACGCCTGGATCTTTTCAATGCGCTCCAGGGCGGCTGGGCTCATCACGGCGAACCACATGCCGCCGTCAGAAGCGAAGCACTTCTGTGGCGAGAAGTAGTAGACGTCCGCCTCGTGCACATTGACGGGGAGGCCGCCGGCGCCGGAGGTAGCGTCGATAACTACGAGTGCATCGGTGTCCGGGCGGCGAACTGGGACCATCGCGCCGGTGGAAGTCTCGTTGTGTGCCCACGCAACGACGTCGGCGTCGGCACCGTCGAGCTCGTGCGGCGAAGGTGCGGTGCCGGGTGCGGAGTCCACGATCTGCGGATCAGCCAGCCATGGTGCGGCGGCCGAGGCCTTCGCAAACTTTCCAGAAAACTCACCGAACGTCAGGTGTGCAGACTTCGTCTCGATGAGGCCGAAGGTAGCGGCGTCCCAAAAGGCGGTCGCGCCTCCGAGCGAAAACACGATTTCGTAGCCTTCCGGAAGGCTGAAGAAGTCGTGCAAACCTTGGCGGACCTCACCCACAAGATTCTTCACAGCTGGCTGGCGGTGAGAGGTACCAATGATGTCCGCGCCCTTCGCGATAGCCTCGAGCTGCTCCGGGCGAACCTTTGAAGGGCCGCAGCCAAAACGCCCATCGCTAGGAAGCAGAGCTGGGGGAAGAACCGGAACTGTTTGCATGACAGCCTTTCCTGTAACAGGGGGTAGAGAAACCTGACGACGCCACTCGCGTCTCACTGCATCTTATTACCCAACGACGCGCCCGGGGCGCCTTTCGCCAGCTCTTTTCCGGATACTTGAAAATCGAACAAATGGGGGTGTGGTGGTCAATAGATTTATTGAGTTGTGTCGGGCGAGTCACATTTTTTGCTAGCATTGCGGGAGTAAATTGCAACCTCCTTGCATCCCGCAAGGAATAGGGTTTCCGAAACTTCTGAGAAAGGTTTGCTATGGCTTCTGAAGGTCAAGACAAAGCTGTACTCCACTACCCAGGTGGCGAATTCGAAATGGACATCAAGTCCGCCACCGAGGGCAACGACGGAGTGGTGCTAGGCAACCTCCTCGGGGAGACTGGGCTTGTCACCTTCGATCCGGGCTACGTGTCCACTGGCTCGACCGAGTCGAAGATCACCTACATCGATGGCGCCAACGGCATTCTGCGTTACCGCGGCTACGACATCGCTGAACTGGCGCAGAATGCAACGTTCAACGAGGTGTCGTACCTCCTCATCAATGGCGAGCTTCCAACGACGGATGAGTACAAGAAGTTCAACTCCGAGATTCGTCACCACACGCTTCTCGACGAAGACTTCAAGGCCGCGTTCAACGTCTTCCCGCGCAACGCACACCCAATGGCGGTGCTGGCGTCGTCCGTGAACATTCTTTCTGCTTACTACCAGGACCAGCTGGATCCGCTCGACGAGGAGCAGCTGGACAAGGCAACCGTTCGCCTGATGGCGAAGGTGCCGATGCTGGCGGCGTACGCATACCGTGCATCCCGCGGTAAGCCGTACATGTACCCAGACAACTCGCTGAACGCACGCGAGAACTTCCTCCGCATGATGTTCGGCTACCCAACCGAGCCGTACGAGGTTGACCCGATCCTGGTGAAGGCTCTGGACAAGCTGCTGATTCTGCACGCAGACCACGAGCAGAACTGCTCCACCTCCACGGTCCGCATGATTGCTTCCGCGCAGGCGAACATGTTCGTCTCCATTGCAGGCGGCATCAACGCGCTGGCAGGCCCGCTGCACGGTGGTGCAAACCAGGCTGTGCTCGAGATGCTCGAGGACATTAAGGACAACCACGGCGGCGACGCCACCGACTTCATGAACCGCGTGAAGAACAAGGAAAAGGGCGTCCGCCTGATGGGCTTCGGCCACCGTGTGTACAAGAACTACGACCCACGCGCAGCGATCGTCAAGGAGACCGCACACGAGGTGCTGGAGCACCTCGGTGGCGACGAGCTCCTGGACCTGGCGATGAAGCTCGAGGAGATCGCGCTGAAGGACGACTACTTCATCTCGCGCAAGCTCTACCCGAACGTAGACTTCTACACCGGTCTGATCTACCGCGCGATGGGCTTCCCGACGGACTTCTTCACCGTGCTCTTCGCCATCGGCCGTCTCCCGGGCTGGATCGCACAGTACCGCGAGCAGCTGGCGATGAACTCCAAGATCAACCGTCCACGCCAGATCTACACCGGCTACACGAAGCGCGACTTTGTGCCGCGTGACCAGCGATAATCTCTAGCGTTCACCGCCGGGTACGTATCTTCCTTTATACTTTGGGGATATGTACCCGGCGGTTTCGCCATGAATGAACGACGCAAGGAGTATTCACGTATGGAAAAGCCCACGATTGAGGTACCTGAAGCACCTGCCCCAACGGACCTTGTCATCGAGGATCTCGTAGTCGGCGACGGAGCCGAAGCTGTAGCAGGCGGTTATGTGCAGGTGCACTACCTGGGTGTTGACTATGCAACCGGTGAAGAGTTCGACTCTTCGTGGGACCGCGGCGAGGCCGCGGAGTTCCCGTTGGCTGGCCTCATCGCGGGTTGGCAAGAGGGCATCCCGGGGATGAAGGTTGGCGGTCGCCGCAAGCTGACGATTCCGCCGGAGAAGGCGTACGGCCCTGCTGGTGGCGGCCACCCGCTCTCCGGCCTGACGCTGGTGTTCATTATCGACCTGCTTGACGCGCGCTAAGGATTCGATATGCGCATTCCAGTGACAACACTCAACGACGGTTATGATTTTCCGCTGCTAGGTCTGGGCACTTACAAGCTGCAAGGTGAAGACTGTGTCAACATCGTGCGGCGAGCTATCGAGTTGGGCTACCGCCACATCGACACTGCCTCCTTTTACGGCAACGAGGAGCAGGTTGGGCGCGCGGTCGCCGACGCGATTGCGGCCGGTGATGTGACTCGCGAAGAGCTATTCATCACCTCGAAGCTATGGAACGATGACCAGACTCGTGCAGCGGAAGCCTACGAGGAGTCGCTGCAGCGGATGGGGCTCGAGTTTATCGATCTCTTCCTCGTGCACTGGCCGTGGCCGCAGCACGGGACCTTCGTGCAAGCGTACGAATCTTTGGTGCAGCTGCAGGGCATGGGCCGGTTGCAGTCGGTAGGCGTGGCGAACTTCTATGAAGAGGTGCTCGATGAGATCATCGCGCACACCGGCGTCGCGCCAGTGCTCAACCAGGTGGAGCTGCACGCAGGGTTTACTCAGCAGGAGCTGCGCGCCTATCACCAGGAAAAGGGGATTGTCACCGAGGCGTGGGCGCCGCTCGCGCGAGGCGCGAACCTTGACGATCCGGTGTTTACTCGCCTCGCCGAGAAGCACGGCCGGACCCCGGCGCAGATTGCGCTCGCGTACGTGATGAGCCTGGGATGCTCGGTTGTGCCGAAGACGGCGAATCCAGTTCGCCTCGAGGAGAATCTCGGGGCGGTCGAGGTCGAGCTTTCGCAGGAAGATATCGCAGCGCTCGACTCCCTGAGTGGCGAGCGGATGTCGAATGACCCGCGCGAGTTCCCGGGAGACCCTAGCTAGCACAAACGCAAAGACCCCGGTGCGGCGAGCCTTAACGCTCTGTGCACCGGGGTTTTGCCATGTCCTGGTGACGCTACTTTGCGTGACGCTACTTCGGCAGCAGCGCGCGCCAATCAAAGCGTGATGAAAGCTGGGAGCTGCCCAGGTCGCCAAGGGTGAAGCCGGGGCCGCGTCGCCCAGGGGTCCACTGGCCCCAATCGGCGCTGTAAACGTTGTTGATGTCCACCGTGACGCCGTCGATCACTCCGGTCCACTTTGCTTTCTGGTGGATGTTTGCGCGCGGGTGCAGTTTGCCGCCGGAGCCCCAGTCGTGCTGCCAGAAGAACGAGCCGATGCCGTCTTCGATGCACCACTGGATCACGTTGATGTTTCCGTACACACCGGTCTGGTAGCCACCAAGCGCCAGTGCCGCGGAGAACGCCCGGAGGTAGGGGCGGATCTGGTTCAGGTACTGGGAACGCGAGGGGTTGTCGTCGATCGCGATGTAGATCGGGCGGCCGGTTGGGCCGCCGGCGGAGGCGTGGAGGCGCATCGCCTCCGGTGCGTGGCGGGCGGCAGCAGCGGCGCCGCCGAGCCAGTCGGCGGTCTCGGCACGGCCGAACTGGTAGACGGACGCCGTGGCGAGGTCGTTCGCGGCGAAGTCCTGTGTTTCGCCCAGCGTGACGGGCTTGCCCAGCATCCAGTTCGCGCCGGGGCGGCGCTCCGACACGTAGCGGACAGCGCCGAGGTGCCCGGCGGCCTTTACTGCGCGACCGGACGGAACCCCGCCCGCGTAGTCGATCACAGTGCCGAGGACGCGGCCCTGGGCGTGGGCTTGCGCGGTGAAGCCAAGGGTTGCGCTCGCAAGTGCGAGTGCGGTGGTTTGAAGGAAGCGGCGTCGATTAAAAGTAGTCACACCCGTAACTCTAGCAACATTACTGTTGGGGTTGGGGAGCTCGGATTGTCCACGCGGCAATCGCCGTGGTGATCGGCACTGCCAGGACCAACGCGATCGCGCCGATACTCGAGCGCATGATCTCGGTGGCCACCACGTCGGAGGTGAGCACCTGGGTCAGCGGCCGGTCGGCGACCTGGAGCAGCATCGACAGGGGGAGGGCAGCGCCCATGTACGCCAGGACCAGGGTGTAGACCATCGACGCAATGTGGTCGTGGCCGACCTTCATAGCGGAGGCGAACACGGCGCGGGGCCGCGCGTCGGGCGAAGTCTCGTAGAGCTCCTGCACCGTTGAAGCCTGCGCAATGGTGACGTCGGTGAGCACGCCGAGGGCACCGATGATGAATCCGGCGAGCATGATGCCTGGCACTTGCACCTGGGGGAGGTACATGTGGATGAGGAGGTTGTTTTCGTCGGCAAGGCCGCGCAGCTGCGTCGTATCGATGGCGAGGCGCGCGGCGAGCGCCGCGAGCCCCAGCGCGGTCAGGGTGCCAGCCAGGGCTGACGCGGATTTCCAATTCCTGCCGTGCACAACAAAGATGACAGGGAAGAGCACCGCGGCCCCCGTGACCAGCGAAAGTCCGACCGGACTGTAGCCGAGCAGCAGTCCGGGAACCAGGAAGCCGAAGATGACAAGCAACGTATACAGTAGGCCGAAAATCGCGCGCACCCCACGCCATGCCCCAACCACAACGACGACCAGCAGCGTGAGCGCGAGCCACAGCCCAAGCGGTATCGAGCGATCCATGTCAAGGAAGGAGTACGAAGTCTCGGGGTTGCGGTGCACCGAGAGCACCACACGGTCACCGACCGAAAGCTCCGGGGTACCCGGCTGCTGCGCTGTCTCGATCGTGGTGGTGCCTCCGGACTTGAGCTCGACGCGCAGGAAGTCGCACTCAGGGTGGTTCGGCGTTGCGACGCCACCACAGGGAGCGACCGAGTGCTCAATGACGGTGGCCTTGACGGTTTCCGCCGTCGACGTCTGGGTCTGCTCAAACCCGGGCAGGACCTCTGGCTGCTTGCCGCCCGGCCACAGTAGGGCGAGGCCCACTACCGTGGCGATGCCCGCAATCGCGAGGAACGCTACTAGCGCGCCGCGTGCCGTGCGCAGCGGGGATGGCGATGACTGGGTTGCGTGGCGTGCCAACGAAGCTCCCTTGTGAGAACAGTACTGAGACAATCAGACTGATTGTAGAGCTACTGTACAACTAACGTGCGGTACGCAGCCTCGAAGCGGTCGCGGAGCTCCCTGAAGTACTCGGCGTGTGCATCCACGTTGCGGTGCCCTTGGCCGAATGGGGGCGTTGCCCGCTGTGCCTCAGGGGCGATGGCGTCGAGAGCGATGAGCACGGTACCGCGCAGGGTGGCGCGCTTCATCTCCAGGGGGACGACGTCGCAACCAAGCGCATCGGCGAGCACCGACAGCCACGCCGGGTGGTCGGCCGTGACGCGCCCGGAGGCGACCACGCGCTCGGGGAGTGCGCCTGCCTCCTTGAGCTGCTCGTAGACGCGAAGATACGACATCGCGATGCCTTCAAACACGCCCCGCCACAAATTGGCCGGTGTAGTTGCCGCGGTGATGCCCAAGAGCTGCGCTTGCGCGCTCGCGGCCCAGCCGGTGGAGCGCTCGCCGGTAAAGAACGGCAGCACTAGCGGGGCGCGCCCTGGCCCGGAGGAAAGCACCGCGGCGATCTCATCCGGGGCCACCGGCTGGATGGTTTCCTCGAGCCAGGTGACGGCACGCCCGACGTCGTTGAGCGCGCCGCCCAAGATGGCCTTGTCTCGTGCGATGCGGTAGCACCACAGTCCCTCTGGGATGCGAGCTGGCACCTCCGGGAGGATGACGCGCATCGCGCCGGAGGTCGCCGCGGCTACCGCGATAGTGTCGGGGCCGGTCGCGCCGGGGCCGACATTGGACGGCCAGCCGTCGGGGATGCAGTGGAACCACGCAACCCCATTGAGCGCGGGCCACGCGGTGTCATCCGGGTAGTCGGGTTCGTCGGGGAAGCGCAGCGGCTGGATCATGTCGTGCGGGATGTCGATGGCGTCGAGAATCTCGGTGTCGAGCTTCCCCGTGTGCGCATTGGTGACGCCCGACCACGCCGCGGTAGAGACGGCCAGGCCATGGATGCCCGCGAGCTTGTGGTACACGTACTCGCCGATCGCCATGACCGTGGCTGCGCGCGCAAACTCGGGCAGCTGCTCCTTTGCCCAGGCGAGGCGCGCCGGGTGGTAACTCGTGTGGAGGCGCACGCCGGTGCGCTGGTGGTACTCGGCCTCGTCGATTGTGTTGCGGAGCCGTTCGACGTAGTCGCGGGATTGTGAGTCCGCGTAGGTGTACAGCGGGGTCAGGGCGTCGCCGTGGGCGTCGACAAGGAGGAGGCTCGAGGCGAACGAGTCCATGCAGACGGCCTCAATGCGCAGGTCATGCGCTGCGGCGAACGCGACGGTGTCGTCGATAACCTTGCGGACCTCGGCGACGACCTGGTCGGCGTCGATGGTGCTCGCGCCGTCAGCGGTGGTAGTAAACGCGTGCGCAACGCGCTGCTTCGCGCCCTTGACGGGGCGGCCGGTGGCGTCGTAAAGGCCGCCGCGGCTCGCGGTAGAGCCGACGTCGATGCCGAGGACGTACGGCCCGCGGGAGTCCTGTACGGGGACCGACATGGTTGGGATCTTCGAAGCACTCATGCCTCGATGGTACGGCAGAGACTAGGCGCTCTGCTTGATCGCGGAGCCCTCAATTTCAATGGCGACCTTCTCACTCACGAGCATGCCGCCCGAGTTGAGCGGGGCCTGGAAATCGATGCCGAAGGTCTCAACCTCGAACGTGACTGGTTTCGTGGTGCCCTTGATGGTGAGGTCGCCCGTGGCGGTGCCGTTGCCGGCATTATCTACGTTGAATGCCGTGGAGGTAAACGTCATTTCCGGGTGCTTCTCCACATCGAAGAAGTCCTCGCCGCGCACGTGTGCGTCGCGGTCCTCGTTTCGGGTATCGACGCTCGCGGTTCGGACGGTGCCCTGTGCCGTGCTTGCTGCCAGATCGTCGGTGAGCGTGATGGTGGCGTCGTGGTCGGTAAACTCGCCGCGGACCTTCGTCACCATCGCGTGGCGGACGGTGAAGCCGATGGAGGAGTGTGCCGGGTCGAGCTTGTATGTACCGGTGAGCTGAGACATGATTCCTACTTTCGTTGACGTGTCATCAATAATGATTGCAGGTGCGAGTGTAGGTGATTATTGGTGACGTATCAACAATGTAGGGTTGTTGCTGCTCAGCTGTGGTCGGAAGGGACTACCCTGAGCGCCGCCAGGATCTCATTCGTCCGCAAAGGGAGCGCCGCATGCGATACACCAGGTACCTCGATTACGTCTCCCCACCGTGACGACCACGCTGGAACAATGCGGTCAGCATCCGAAACGATAGAGACGATTTCGGTACCGGAAGGGGCCACTGGCTCCTCCCGGAAATGCTCTAATTCGACGAACGCGTCGCCAGCCACTACCCGAACGAGCCGGGGCGGAAACAGACGCGCAATGCCGTGCGTGCCACGCCACGAGGCTCCGAGGCCCACGATCGTGCCGCAGCGCGCGGCGATTTCGCTCAACTGAACCGCCCTCAGCCCGATCAGCGCGCCATACGAGTGCCCCACAACATCGACCTGCTGCGCAGCCAGGCTGTCGAGGAACGCCGCAATCTCTTTGGACGAGGCGTCGATACCTGCCGTTGCCCGATGGCCGTAGCCAGGCGCAATCAACCCAATCCCATGTTTTTCCAGTGCGTGTGCAAGGCGGCGGAAGACAAAAGGGGAGGAGCCAGTGCCATGGAGGGCCACAACGATGCGGCCTGTTGTCTGGGAGTTCGCTGTTGAAGGCGATGGAAGTATCCGTGGCACGTAGGAAAGCAACGCCATAGCGTCTTAAACTACTCGCCGTGGATGCAATCCGTTCGTTATCCGTGGTCAGCACAGGCGCGACCTGGGCGATCTACCTCTCTTTAGCTGCTTCCGTGGTTGTCGCGTTGTGGTACGGCCGTCAGCACCGGCGCATTGCACTCGCAATCGCGGCAGCGCTGCTCGCAGCGGCGTACCTGTTGCTCACGGTGTGGCCGAAGCCGTTCCCGGATGCAATTCCGTGGCACATCTACGCCAGCTGTGCAGCTGCCGTGTTCGTGGTGGCGACCATCTTCTTGGCGCCGCGGTGGCGGTGGCGCCTCGCCCCGCTCGCAGTGATTCCTTTGATGCTGGCGTACCTTGCGGTCAACCTTGTTTATGAGCAGTACCCGACCCTCGGGTCCTTCCGCCCGGTCCCGGTCACCGTGTCCATGAATTTGGATCAGTTCCGCGAAACGACGACCGCCCCGACCCTCGACGGCAGGGAAGTGGGCGCCCTAGTGACCCTGCCTGCCCCACCGCTGCGCGATGCAATTGTGTACGTTCCGCCCGCCTACTGGCATGGCGAGCACCTACCGGTCCTCGTGCTGCTCGCGGGAAGCCCCGGCAGCCCAATCCGGTGGTTTGACGAAGGCGGGGCGCAACAGACGCTCGACGACTACCAAGTTGCACACGACGGCGTAGCCCCCATTGTCGTCAGCGCGGACGGCACAGGAACAACCACGGGGAATCCCGGGTGCGTGGACGGCCCGGATCTGCAAATCCAAACCTACCTGGCCCAGCAAATTCCACAGCTGGTCAAGGACAATTTCCGTGTGAAGGAAGACCAACGCACGTGGGCAATCGGTGGGTTAAGCTACGGCGGCACGTGCGCACTCCAAGTGATTACCAACGATCCCACGGCCTACGGGACGTTCCTCGACTATTCGGGTGAGGCGGAACCGAACCTAGGCGGGCACCAACGGACCGTCGACGTGCTGTTCGGCGGCGACGAGGCCGCGTTCCAATCCGTGAACCCGGAAACGCTCCTTCAGGAGGCAATCGGGACTGTGACCTACAAGGGAATCGCTGGCAGGTTTGCCGCCGGCAAGCGTGACCAAGAGGCTATGGCAGCGCTTCCGCACCAAAACGAGCTCGCGAAGAAAGCCGGAATGAGCACCACATTTCGCTCGCTGCCAGGTGGGCACAGCTTCGAAGTGTGGCGAGTGGCGTTGCGCCAAGACATTGACTTCGTTGCTCAACGCGGAGGAATTCAATGAAACACTTGATCAGCACCTGTTTGAGGAAAGTTCCAGTCACGCTCGGCCTCTTGAGTATTGCGTGGGCCACGTATTTAGCCTGCGTATTGTCGGGTGCGGCCCCGCGGGAGGCTTTCGGATTGCGCCTTCCCGTTGATCCCGACCTTTGGCACTGGGCCACCGCAGGGCTGACCGCAGGTAACCTCGTCGGGCTCATCCTGGCCACTGTCGCAGCGCTGCTATTCGCAGTTCCAGCCGAGGTGCGACTTGGCTCTGCTCGCTTCGCGGTTGCGGCGACGGCTTCCGAGTTCGTAGCGCTTCCTTTCGGCTTCATTATCGGTAGTGCCATCGAGCGAGCAGGCTTTAACCTGTGGGGCCCAGACCTTGCCAACGAGACCTTTGTGTCTCCGGTCGCGTGGATCTTCGGGCCCGCCGCATTCGCCACTGCCTTCATGGGCGTGCTGTGGCGACGCCGCCTCCGCCTCGTGATGCTTGCGATGATGACGACCCTTGTACTCTACGACGGCTCACTCTCAGGCGTCGTTGCACTTGTCGCCATTGTCGCAGGGACCGTCGCTGGCGTCCTTGTCACGGACACAGGTACGCCACGCAGAATGTCGCTGCGGGAAGCACGGGTCCTGGTGGCTGCCCTGTTTCTCAGTGTTGCAATCGGACCAGTTATCACGGCGATCAACCCCGCTGCACAGGGGCCTTTCGCAGGAGTGAGCAAGCTGATGTGGGAGCCGACAGTCGCAGGGCATTTAGTAGCCCAGCGGTGCGCTGACGCTACATCCGTCGCCTGCGCGGAAGCGATGGCGGTAAACAGTCAGCATGGCCTCGGTCCCTTGCTGATGAATGCCTTGCCTATCGTTTTGTCAGCCATCCTTGCGCTGGGGCTCGTGCATGGCAGGAAACTGGCATGGTGGGCAGCCGTCCTCGTCAGCGTTGGATCCATTGCGGTGATCTGCTGGCAAACAATCGGTGGGGGAGCAGACGGCTCTACCGCTGTGAACACAATACTGGTAGTTCTCCCGTGGCTGGTCACCATTGCAGTCCTCATTGCCACTCGCCGCCGGTTCACGGTTCCGTCCAACTGGTACCGTGGCGCGGCGATCATAGGAGGGACGTGGTTAGCAACCGCAGCACTGTGGACCTGCGGAGCCTGGGTTGTGCGAGACGGCTTCCTCGGAGGAGCGTCGATAAGCGCGCTGCTTGCTGAGCTGCCGAACAGGTACCTCCCACCCGTGGTAGCTGTGCTGGCTCCAACGCATGCGTTCCCCATCAGCTCCGTGGCGTGGATCTTCTACGAATGGGTGGGAATCATATTCTGGATTACCGCGCTGATTGCACTGTTTGAGGTGCTGTCCGCGCCGCCGTCCGAAGCGCACGCGCAGGACCGCCAGCGAGCCCGGGAGATTCTGGTCCATGGGTCCGGTGACCACCTCGCGTGGATGGGGCTGTGGGAAAGAAACCGCTACTTTTTCTGCGGGACGGACTCCGGCGACGGAGAAGGCGTCGTCGCGTACCGCGTCTCCTACAACGTCGCTGTCACGGTCGGAAGTCCCGTGCACCGCGGCACGATGACAGAAGAAGCCGTTGCCAGTGCGTTTGAAGAGTTCGCCGCACGTCAAGGCTGGAGAGTCGCGTGGTACTCAGTGCCCGGCACCTTTGCTCGCCCCGACTTCCGACGCATCCACGTCGCCGAAGAATCCATGTTGCTGACGGACAACATCGAGTTCAAAGGCAAGAAATTCCAGAACATCCGAACCGCGCGCAACCGTGCGGCGAAAGAAGGCGTGCGCGCCGTGTGGACGAGCTGGGCCGAAAGCCCAGTGGAAATGCGTGAGCGCATCGTCGCGCTCTCAGAACAATGGGTCGCAGATAAAGCACTTCCAGAAATGGGCTTCACCTTGGGGGGGCTCGACGAGCTCCGCGACCCGGACACCAAACTCCTCCTCGCAGTGGGCGACGACGGCAGCCTGCACGCAGTGACGAGCTGGCTGCCCGTCTACGAAGGCGGCGCCCTCGTCGGCTACACCCTTGACTTCATGCGCCGCGACGCGAACGGGTTCCGGCCGGCCATCGAATTCCTCCTTGCGGAAAGCGCCCGGATCGCCGCCGAGCAAGGACTTGGATGGGTCTCCCTCTCCGGAGCGCCGCTGGCTCGAACGGATGCGCCGGAATCACTCGTAGAAATCATCCTGGATAAGGCCGGTGCGACGATCGAGCCACTCTACGGCTTCCGCTCACTCGCTGCCTCGAAGCACAAATTCCACCCGACGCACCAAGGCTGGTACCTGCTGTACGAAGACGAAATGTCACTCGCCAATATCTCGCTAGCAGTCATTCACTGTTACCTGCCGGACATGAAGAAGTCGGACATGATGACCGTGGTCAAGGAGTTCCTGGGCCGGCCAAATCTTGCGCAAAGAGGGTAGATAAGTTAGTGCATTCGCGTTCTTTGCAGAAATGCGAAACCCCCGCAGCCTATTTGCGCAGGCCGCGGGGGTGTTTTGCGCCCCAGAGAGGATTCGAACCTCCGACACCGGCTTTAGGAGAGCCGTGCTCTATCCCCTGAGCTACTGGGGCAACTCGACTAACAGTACCGCAGGACAGAAGTGATGCCAAAGTCGCGGGCGCCCGCGACGGCATCGCTATTTGCCCGGGTGTTAGGCCTCTTCGCCGGTCAGTTCGCGCAGCTTCGCGCGGACGGCGGACGCTGCTGGGTTCGTCGCGTGCGTGCCGTCAGAGTAGAGGACGGTGGGCACGATGCGGTTGCCGTCGTTGACTGACTCGACCCATGCGGCGGCGTCCTCGGCGCCTTCGGCTTCGACGTCAACGACGTCGTAGGGGGTTTCGGTGCGGTCGAGGCGCTCGCGAAGCTTCTTGCAGAACGGGCACCAATCGGTTGCGAAGATGGTGGCGTGGGAAGAGGTTTCGGGAGTGGTCATGATTTGGGGCCTAACCTTTCGAGGCGTTGGTACTTGAAACGAGTGCCGTTGGCGGAGGTCTGCCACGGGCCATCAGAAACAATAGCGAAGTCATCGGTGACGCGTGGCGCGCGGACGGCTGACGCTCCGAGCTTGTCGGCGACGCGGACATCGACGATCGTACGTTCAATGACGTCTACTTCGTCGATGGTTGCTTCGTAGACCTGGCCACCGCCCATGATCCAGGCGGTTGTTTTCAGGTCCGGGATGTCGCGGGACACGAAGGCGCCGTCGGACCACTCGCCGGGCTCACGCGAGGACAACACATGGTTTGTCCTGCCCGGCAACGGCTTGATGGGGAGGTGGTCCCAGGTCTTGCGACCCATGATGATCGGGTGGCCTAGCGTGATCTCCTTCAAGCGACGCAGGTCCTCGGGCAGGTGCCAGGGCATGCCCACGCCGTCGCCGATGATGCCATCGACGCTTTCGGCCCAGATCGCGCCCAGCATTAGACGGACACCTGCGCTTTGATCGTTGGGTGCGGGTCGTAGCCGACAACCTCGATGTCGGCGAAGTCGTAGTCAAACAGCGACTCCGCCTTTCGCAGCTTGAGCTGCGGGTAGGGGCGAGGCTCCCGAGAGAGTTGCTCGCGCACCTGGTCGAAATGGTTGTTGTAAATGTGGCAGTCCCCGCCGGTCCAGATGAGTTCGCCGACCTCAAGGCCCGCTTGTTGCGCAAACATATGCGCGAGCAGCGCGTAGGAGGCGATGTTGAAGGGAACCCCAAGGAACATGTCGGCGGAGCGCTGGTAGACATGCAGGCTCAGCTTGTCGTCGGCCACATACAGCTGAAACAGCAGGTGGCACGGCAGCAGCGCCATCTGCTCGAGCTCGGAGACGTTCCACGCTGACACCAGGTTGCGGCGCGAATCAGGGTCGTCCTTCAGCAGCTCGAGCGCCCGTGAAATCTGGTCCACGTGCTTTCCGTCAGGGGTGGGCCAAGAGCGCCATTGCACGCCGTAGACCGGGCCGAGCTCGCCGTTCTCATCGGCCCACTCGTTCCAGATGCGCACGCCGTGCTCTTGCAACCAGGTCACGTTGGAGTCGCCGCGGAGGAACCACAGCAGCTCGCCCACGACGCCCTTGAAGTACACCTTCTTGGTGGTCAGCAGGGGGAATGATTCGGACAGGTCGTAGCGCAGCTGGCGACCGAAGACGCTTCGCGTGCCGGTGCCGGTGCGGTCGCCCTTATCGGTGCCGTTTTCCAGAACGTCGCGCAGGAGGTCTTCGTACGGAGTCACCAGGCTCACTTCGCGACGACCCCTTCGAAGGAGCCGTGCTCGTCGTAGTACTTCGCGCAGGCTTCCAGGATGTCGTCGGCAAGTTCCGGACGGCAGATGAGCAGATCCGGGATGTAGGTGTCCTTGTTGTTGTACTTCAGCGGCGAGCCGTCGAGGCGCGAGCAGTGCAGGCCCGCAGCCATAGACACACCGACCGGTGCTGCCTGGTCCCACTCGTACTGGCCGCCGGCGTGTACGTAGGCGTCGAAGTCACCGAGCAGGACGTGCATTGCCTTCGCGCCTGCGGAGCCGACCGGGCTGGTCTCGAAGCCGAGGGCGTCAGCAACGAACGGGGCGATCGCCGGCGGGCGGTTGCGCGACATAGCGATCTTCTTTGCGAACGGCCCCGAGACGTGGCGCACGTCGGAAGACTTGAAGACGACGCCAAGGTCCGGCAGGCCTACCGCAGCGTGGGTTGGTACCCCGTCTTCGACGAGCGCGATGTGCACGGCCCAGTCCTGGCGGCCGGTTGCGAACTCCTTGGTGCCGTCGAGTGGGTCAACGATCCAGACGCGGTTGTTGCTAAGACGGGAGTGGTCGTCGGCTGCCTCTTCGGACAGAAATGCATCGCCCGGGCGGTGCTGCTCAAGCACGCGCGCGATCCAGTTCTGTGCCAGGTCGTCGCCGGCTTCTCCAAGTTCACGTCCGCGGAGAAGGCCAACACCGCGAATACCCTTGAGGATCTCGCCGGTGCCTTGCGCGATTAAGTTTGTCAGCCGAGAGTCTGAATACTGAGCAGTCATGGCTTCGACTTTAGCGCGAAACCAGCCAAAGGAACCATTTCTTTTCGCCTGCCTGCACTATCTGTATTCTGGCGGGCATGGCCAAAGGAATCCTCGAACGCTTCAAACCGCAGGTGGCGACCTGGTTTGAAGAAGTATTCGAGGCGCCAACGCCAGTGCAGGAGCAGGCGTGGGCCACGATTTCCGACGGTGGCAACGCCCTGGTGGTTGCACCTACCGGTTCCGGTAAGACGTTAGCGGCCTTTTTGTGGTCGTTGAATTCGCTCGTGGAGCGCGACGGGCAACAGGCCCTGCCAATCGATGGGGCGAACACCAGCAGCCACGGCGGCGTGCGCACCTTATATATCTCGCCGCTGAAGGCCCTTGGTGTGGACGTCGAAAATAACCTGCGGGCCCCGCTCGGCGGGATTGGGCGCGTGGCGCAGCGCATGGGGATAGACATGCCGGACGTGTCGGTGGCGGTGCGCTCGGGCGACACCCCGCAAGCGGAGCGGTCCCGCCAGGTGCGCAAGCCGCCGGACATCCTGATCACCACGCCTGAGTCGCTGTATTTGATGCTGACGTCGAAGGCCGCGGGCATCCTGCGGACCGTGGACACCGTAATCGTGGACGAGATTCACGCGCTCGCGGGCACGAAGCGCGGCGTGCACCTGGCACTGTCGCTGGAGCGGCTCGGCCGCCTCGCGGGGGACTTTCAGCGCATCGGGTTGTCTGCGACGGTGCGCCCGCTGGAGGCCGTGGCGGACTTCCTCGGGCCTCGTACGACGATCATCCAGCCGCCGGGGGAGAAGCGCTGGGACCTCGCGGTGCGGGTGCCAGTTGCTGATATGAGTGACCTGCCGGTGCCGGAGGAGGCGTCGACAATTGGGGATGCCATCGTCGACGACGCCCTGGACTTCGGCGGGGAGACCGCGGCGCTGATGCCACCGGCGCCGAAGTCGATTTGGCCGCACATCGCGGAATCGGTGTACCGGGAGGTCATGGCGCACCGCTCGACGATCGTGTTCGTGAACTCGCGACGCACAGCGGAGCGGCTCACCAGCCAGCTCAACGAGCTGTGGGCCAAGGAGCACGACCCCGAAGCGCTCAGCCCCGCTACTCGACGCCCCCCTGCACAGCTGGGCAAAGGGGTCGACCTCGCGGGGGAGGCGGCGCCCGTGATCGCGCGGGCGCACCACGGCAGCGTGTCCAAAGATGAGCGGGCCACGACGGAAACGATGCTGAAAGAGGGCACGCTCAAAGCGGTCGTGTCGACGTCCTCGCTGGAACTCGGCATCGATATGGGGGCGGTGGAGCTGGTGATCCAGGTGGAGTCGCCGCCGTCGGTCGCCTCCGGGCTGCAGCGCGTCGGGCGCGCCGGGCACACGGTGGGCGCGATCTCGCACGGCTCGTTCTATCCGAAGCACCGCTCCGACCTGGTGCAAACGGCCGTGACCGTGCCGCGGATGCGCGACGGGCTCATCGAGGAGCTGCGCACGCCACGCTCCCCGCTGGACGTGCTCGCCCAACAGACGGTGGCCGCGGTAGCAGTTGAGGACCTCGAGCTTGATGACTGGTACGAGACCGTCACCCGCGCCTGGCCCTACCGCAACCTCGACCGGGATGTATTCAACGCCGTCATCGACCTGGTCACCGGCGTGTACCCCTCGACTGACTTCGCGGAGCTCAAGCCGCGCGCCTGGCTCGACGGCACCGTGCTCAAGGCGTTGCAGGGCGCGCAGCGCGTCGCGGTCACCAACGCCGGCACCATCCCGGACCGTGGCATGTTCGGCGTGTTCCTCGTCGGCTCCGAGGCCGAAGGCGGGGCGCCGCGCCGCGTCGGTGAGCTCGACGAGGAAATGGTCTACGAGTCCCGCGTCGGCGACGTGTTCACGCTCGGGGCGACGAGCTGGCGCATCGAAAACATCACGCGCGACCAAGTACAGGTCTCTCCCGCGCCGGGGCATACCGGCAGGCTGCCGTTTTGGTCGGGGGAGGGCGTCGGGCGCCCGTACGAACTCGGCAAGGCGCTCGGCGCGTTCAGGAGGGAGGTGCGAGGCGGAGCGGGCGTCGATAATTCGCTCGATGCGTACGCGCGCGACAATCTGCGGGCCTACCTTGAGGAGCAAGAGGAGGCCACCGGCGTGCTGCCAGACGAGACGACGCTGGTGCTCGAGCGCTTCACCGACGAGCTCGGGGACTGGCGCGTGGTGCTGCACACGCCGTTCGGCAAGGGTGTGAACGCCGCGTGGGCGCTGGCCGCCGGGTGGCGGATCGCGCAGGAGACCGGGATGGACGCCCAGGCCGTGGCCGGCGACGACGGCATCGTTCTGCGCCTGCCCCAAGGCGACCACGAACCCTCCGGGGCCCTGTTCCAATTCGACGCCGACGAGATCACCGACATCGTCACCGAGCAGGTGGGAAACTCCGCCCTGTTCGCTTCCCGGTTCCGCGAGTGCGCCGCCCGCGCCCTCTTGCTGCCGCGCCGCAACCCCGGCAAGCGCGCGCCCCTGTGGCAGCAGCGCCAGCGCGCCGAGCAGTTGTTGGATGTGGCCCGGAATTACCCGTCGTTTCCGATCATCCTGGAAACGGTGCGCGAGTGCCTCCAAGACGTCTACGACCTGCCAGCGCTGCAAGAGGTGATCCGTGACCTGCAGACGCGCCGGGTCCGCATCGCGGAGGTGACCACGCAGCAGCCGAGCCCGTTTGCCTCATCGCTGCTGTTCAACTACACCGGCGCGTTCATGTACGAGGGCGACACCCCGCTTGCAGAGAAGCGAGCGGCGGCGCTCGCGCTGGACCCGTCGCTGCTGGCCAAACTGCTGGGTACCGTGGAGCTGCGCGAACTGTTGGACCCGGAAGTGATCGCCGAGGTCGACGCGAACCTGCGCCGGGTGGGCCGCGCCGAGACGCCGGAACAGTTCGCCGACACCCTGCGCCTGACCGGCCCGGTGCCCGTGAACGAGCTCGCGATCTACACGACGGTGCCGCTCGCAGGACTCGAGGCGTCGCTCGGGCCGCGCGTGATGCGGGTGCGCATCGGCGGTAGGGAACACGTCGCGCAGGCGCTCGACGCACCGCTGCTGCGCGACGGCCTCGGCGTGCCGGTTCCACCTGGGGTGGCAGCGCAGGTGGCCACCATCCCCGATGCGCTTGCCCAGCTCGTGCGCCGCTGGGTGCGCACCCGCGGCCCCTTCACGCTGCGCGCGCTTGCCGACGCCTTCGGGCTCGCGCTCGGCGCGGCCTACGCGGTGCTGCAACCGCTTGTCGACGCCAACTCCGTCATCGAGGGGCGCTTCCGCCAAGGCGTCGACGACCAAGAGTACGTGGCGCAAGAGGTTCTGCGCGTGATCCGTTCGCGCTCCTTGGCGGCCGCGCGGGCGCAGGCCCGACCGGTGTCGGCGTCGGCGTACGGGCGTTTCCTGCCAGCGTGGAGTAACGTCGCCGCGGCGGGGACAACTCCGCCCCTCCGTGGCGCCGACGGGGTGTACTCCGTCATCGAGCAGCTCGCGGGCGTGCGGCTCCCCGCCTCAGCATGGGAGTCTCACATTTTTCCGTCACGGGTGGGGGACTACTCGCCGATCATGCTGGACGAGCTGACTGCCTCCGGCGAGGTCATCATCGTGGGCGCCGGGTCGGCGGGGGCGAACGACCCGTGGATCATGCTGCTGCCGAGTGACTACGCCGCGCAGCTCATGCCACAAGTCGATCCGCCGTTGCTGTCGCTTACGCAGCAGCACATCATGGACACGCTCGCAGCAGGTGGAGGCTACCTGTTCAGCGATCTGCTCACGCCCGCGACGAATTCTGAGGAGCTACGCGAATCCATGTGGGACCTCGTCGAGGCCGGACACGTCTCACCCGATTCCTTCACGCCGCTGCGCGCACGCCTCGCCGGCGGTAAGGCCGCGCACCGCGCGAAGCGTAGACCGTCCCGCTCCCGCATCCGTTCCGGCAGGACCTCGTTTACGCAAACCGCCCCGCCAGACATGGTGGGACGCTGGGCCGCCACCCCGCAGCCCGACACCGACCCGACCCGGCGCTCGCTCGCGCTTGGGGAGGCGTGGCTAGACCGGTACGGGGTGGTGACGAAGGGCGCCGTCGTCGCCGAAAACGTCATCGGAGGCTTCGCGCTGGCGTACAAGGTGCTCTCCGGGTTCGAGGACTCCGGCAAGGCGCTGCGCGGCTACCTCATCGAGGGGCTTGGCGCGGCGCAGTTCTCCACTCCTGCGACGATTGATCGGCTGCGTGGCCAGCAGGACAGCGACGACGTCGCCGGTTGGCCCTCTGGAGCGCGTGAACCAAAGGTGTACGTGCTCGCCGCGACCGACCCGGCCAACCCCTACGGGGCCGCGCTGCCGTGGCCCGCGACCGGGCCGACCAGATCGGCAGGCGCGATGGTGGTGCTGGTGGACGGGCTGTTGGCGGCCCACGTCACCCGTGGTGGCAAGAAGCTCACTACCTTCTTCGAGACCTTCCCGGAAGGCATCGAAGATCCGCTACCACTTGTTATCGACGCACTATCGGATGCCGTCGCCGCCGGGAGGATGCGCCCGCTCAACGTCGAAACCGTCAACGGCGAGCCCGCGTTCCGGCTCCGCGATCTTGGCGTGGCGGTGACGCACAAGGGCGTAAGAATCGGAGGCAAGCAGGCCGCGCCCCCGAAGCGGCGCGGGCGCAGCATGACGGAGGCCCTAGGGGATCTGGACGGGCTCTCCTTCGACGATTAGTGTTTCGGCTGGGTTTAGGGTCGCAGTATCACGCGAGGCACCGGCCGGTGAGTAGTCCCCGGTGGCCCTGCCCGCATCGCCCGTTTGTTCCGGATCCGATTCACCGCCGAGTGCATGGCGGGGTCCGAGGTGTTGGTGTGGCGGGTGCCGTCGGCCTTGACCAACAACGCGGTGCCGGTGGTGGAGTCGTAGTCCATGTAGCCCTTGTTGAAGGAGCCGTCCCGGTGGTCGTTGTTGCACCGGTGGTGGGTGGGGCACAGGCCGGTGAGGTTGGTGATGTCGGTTCCGCCGTGGCGCAGCCAGGAAATGATGTGGTGGGCTTCGCACTCGCTCATTGCGGTGGTGCAGCCGGCCCAGGAGCACACGCCCTGGATAGCAAACATGGCGATGCGTTGCCCAACAGAGGCGAGCCGCTTGGACCTGCCCAGATGCAGCGGCACGCCGGTGAGTCCGTCGACGGTGAGCAGGAAGTCAGACGTGCCATCCAAACCGAGGCGCACGAGTTCGAAGGCGTCCAGCTCCACGCCGACGTTGGTTTGGAACAGTGTGGTGGCGTCGGCGTCGGCGAGGTCGTCGAGAGTCACTGAGACCACCACGGAGGCTGCGCCACCGTGAGTGGCCTGCTCGCCGTGCTCGTATTGGCGCATGATGGCCATGAACTGGTCGTAGCGGCGCTGGCCACGGGTGCGGGGGTCGCGGTCCTGCTGGTGTTCGGGCGGGATGTTGGAGTGTGGCGCAAGCCCCTTGTCAGTCAGCGCCTTGTAGAGCGCGTAATCGCCTGCTGTCATGTTCAGGCGCACGTAATAGGTGCCATCGGAGTTTTCCTTGCCGAGCGTGGCCTCGCGCTTCTCAAAGCCCGCGTTGGGGTTCTTCTTCGCGTGTGGCCGGTTCGCCTTATCCACGAGGCGCTTGACCGTGAGGCGAAGGTCCTGCTCGTCTCGGGTCTTCGCTTCCTCCATGGCGTGGGCGTAGATGCTCATGTGCTCGCCCTCGGCGGCCTTGAGCAGCCTGTCGGTTTCACGTCGGATGATGTCCTGTTTGGCCGCGGGAACCGCGTCGGCGTGGCGGCGAGCATGCTCTTGGTCTTTGCGACGGCGCTCCGCCTCCTCCACATCGAGCAGGCCGCCACGGTCCGGCTCCGTCACCGGAGCGAACATCGCTTTGGCGCGCGCGAGCCGGTTATATGCCTCACCCTTGGAGATGCCCAACTTCTCCATGAGGTAGGTATCCGGGTAGTTGGCGCCGACGAGTTTGCCGGCGTCGGCGATAGCGCAGACCTGCGCGAAGGCGGCATCGATGTAGGCCTTCTTGTCCATCGCGTGTTCGAGGCGTGCGATGTCTTCGGCGATGGCGGAAAGGCGGAGGGAGGAGGGGTCGTCGAAAAGCGTGCGCAGCTGATCCAGGCCGTTAATGACCTGGTCAACGAGCTTGGTCACGTCGTTCATGTCCCCTCCTTCAAGTAGCTAAGGGCGACTATACAGACGTGTCAGACATGAAAAAATGAGATTCGAACAAAGATTCTAAAGCAGTTGCTTGACCAGGTGTGCTGCCGCGGCCAGGCCGATGCGCGGGTTCGCCACGCGCACGTCTTTCACGGCGCGAACAAACTCGGCTTCGGGGTCGGTGCCGGTCTCTGCCAGCACACCCCGCGCCCACTCGGTGGCGGCATCCATGTCGGGGAAGAACCCGACGAGCGACTCCTCTGGCGTGGGGCCGTAGTTGAAAAGGTTTTGTAAGAAGCGGAACATGGATACCACTATGCCTGAAGGGGATTCCGTCTATCAGCTGTCAAATCGCCTGCAGTGGATGCAACACCGTGAGGTCACTGCCACGAGCATCCGCGTGCCGCGCTTCGCCACCGTCGATTTCACCGGCATGACCTGCGAGCGCGTCTGGCCCTACGGCAAGCACCTCTTCATGGAGTTTTCCCGCGAAGGCCACGAATCACAAGTGCTACACACGCACCTAAAAATGGAAGGCACATGGGCGATCCATCGTGCGGGCACCCGCTGGCGCAAGCCCGGCCACACCGCCCGGGTGGTGCTGCGCCTCGCGGACGCGCCGAAGCCTGATATCGAGCTCGTCGGGCATTCGTTAGGCCTCGTTGAGGTGTTCCCCGCGCGCGACTACCCGCAGCGGATGGGCTACCTGGGCCCGGACATGCTGGTACGCGACTTCGACCAGGAAGAGGTCGTGCGTAGGATCAGCGAGCACCCGCACCTCGAGATGGGGCGCGCGCTGCTCAACCAGCGTTTCGTCGCGGGCATCGGCAATGAGTACCGCGCAGAAATTCACTTCATCGCTGGTACGCATCCGGCACGCAAGGTGGGGGAGGTGGACGTCGAAAAGCATGTGGCGATCGCGCGGCGCCTCATGTGGGCAAACAAAGACTCCCCGGTGCGAGTGACCACGGGGATCAAACGCGCCGGGGAGACCAGCTACGTATTTGGAAGGAACAACAAGCCGTGTCGGCGGTGCGGCACGCTCATCGAGAAAGGATTCCTCGGGGGAGCGGGCGACTTAGAACGAGTTATTTGGTGGTGCCCTCAGTGCCAGCCGCCTTCTCCTTCATGGAGCGGCGAATGAAGTACGCCAGGAAGCCGAGCATGATCAGGATCAGCAGGACGTAGACCACGGTCGAGTACGTATCCACGTAATGGGAGACCGTCTCCCAGCTTTCGCCGAGGTACATGCCGAGCGTGATCAGGATTGCGTTCCAGATTGCGGAGCCGAGCCCGGTCCACAGGGCGAACATCGCGAGGTTCATGCGGTCCAGGCCTGCAGGAATCGAGATGAGGGAGCGCACCCCCGGAATCAGGCGGCCGAAGAAGACCGAGGATCGGCCGTGCTTATCAAACCACTCGAGGGACTTATCGACGTCCGACGCCTTCACCAACCACATCCAGTCAGCGATCGCGCGCAGGCGCTCGGCGCCCAGCCAGGCACCGAGGCCGTAAAGGAAAAACGCGCCCGCGACGGACCCCATCACCGACCAGATGAACACCGCCAGGTAGCTCAGCGAGCCCTGCGCGACCGTGAAGCCGGCCAGCGGCAGCACTACCTCGGAGGGGATCGGTGGGAAGACGTTCTCCAAGAAAATCGCTATCCCGACGCCGGGGGCGCCGAGAAGCTCCATCAGGTTGACGATCCAGTCGATGATGGCTTGCACGTTCACTCCTTAGTTGTAGGTAAAACAACTGCCTATCTTGCCCTACTAAGGAGTGATGCACCAAGCGCTAGCGACGGTTTTCGCGGTACCAGCCAATCAGTGCGTCGGTGGAGGCATCGCCGGTTGCTGGGGTTTCCTCGCCCGCGACGGCCTTGGCCAGGTCGTTTGCCTGCTGCTTGCCGAGCTCGACGCCCCACTGGTCAAACGAGTTGATGTCCCAAATCACACCCTCGGTGAACACGATGTGCTCGTAGAGAGCGATGAGCGCGCCGAGCGTGAACGGGGTCAGCTCCTCGGCCAGGATGGTCGTCGTTGGACGGTTGCCTGGCATGACCTTGTGCGGGGCCAGCGTGGCGTCGACACCCTCGGCCTCGATGGCGGCCTGGTCCTTGCCGAACGCGAGCACCTTCGTCTGTGCGAAGAAGTTGCCCATCAGCAGGTCGTGCATGGAGCCTTCGCCGGTCATGGTCGGGAAGTCTTCCTTCGGGGTGGCGAAGCCGATGAAGTCCGCCGGCACGAGCGAGGTGCCTTGGTGCAGCAGCTGGAAGAACGCGTGCTGGCCGTTCGTGCCTGGCTCGCCCCAGAAAATCTCGCCGGTGTTGTAGGTCACCGCGGTGCCGTCGTGGCGCACGGACTTGCCGTTGGACTCCATGGTCAGCTGCTGCAGGTAGGCAGGGAAGCGAGAAAGGTCCTCGGAGTACGGCAGGACGGCGTGCGTCTCGGCGTTGTAGAAGTTGCGGTACCAGACGTTGAGCAGGCCCATCAGCACCGGCACGTTCTGGGAGAACTCGGTGGTGCGGAAGTGCTCATCCATGGCGTGGAAGCCCTCGAGCATGCGCATGAAGTCCATCGGTCCGATGACGGCCATCAGGCTCAGGCCAATCGCGGAGTCCATGGAGTAGCGGCCGCCGACCCAGTTCCAGAACGGGAACATGTTCGCGGTATCGATGCCGAACTCGGCGACCTTTTCCGCGTTCGTAGACACTGCGACGAAGTGCTTCGCCACAGCGGAGGCGTCGCCGTCGAACTGCTCGATGAGCCAGCGCTTCGCCACGTGTGCGTTGGTTAGGGTCTCCTGGGTGGTGAACGTCTTCGATGCGATGACGAACAGCGTCTCTTCAGGGTTGCAACGGTCGAGGACTGCGGCGATGTCCGCCGGGTCGACGTTGGAGACGAACTCTGCGGTAATGCCCGCGGTTGCGTAGGCGCGCAGTGCCTTGGTTGCCATCGCAGGTCCCAGGTCCGAACCACCAATACCAATGTTGACGATCTTCTTAATGGTGTGTCCGGTGTGGCCCAGCCATTCGCCGGAGCGAAGCGCCGATGCGAAGTCACGCATCCGGCCCAGCACCTCATGCACGTCCGCCGCTACGTCTTGGCCGTCGACCTCAAGGTTGGCCTCTACCGGAAGGCGCAGCGCCGTGTGCAGCACCGCGCGGTCCTCGGTGTCGTTGATGTGCTCGCCCGCGAACATCGCGTCGATCTTGGTGCGAAGCTGTGCGGTTTCTGCGAGGGAGACGAGCGCATCGACGACGTCGGCGTCGATAAGCTGCTTGGAAAGGTCAACGTGCAGCCCTGCTGCGTCGAAGGTGAGCTTCTTCGCGCGGTCTGCGTCGCGGTCGAAGAGCTCGCGCAGGGTCGTATCAGCCTTGGAGGCGTGGAGCTTCTCCAAGTTAGACCAGGCTGGCGTGGCGGTGATATCGGACATAGTTCCTCCTTGAAACGGATGGTTGTCTGCCTTGATATGGTACTACGAAAGTTGGGGAGTGCGTTGTTGGGGCTAGCCCAGCTTTCCGCGTCCCAGGCGCAGCAAGATATTTGCCAGCGCCGGGCCTTCCTCCCCAAGCTCATCGCGGAATTGGTTAATGATCGCGACCTCGCGGGTGTGCACAAGCTTTGTGCCGCCTGACCCCATCCGCGTCTTGCCGATCGCCTTCGACACCTTGGTGCGACGCTTAATCGCGTCCAAAATCACACGGTCGAGGCGGTCAATCTCTTTGCGGTACTGCTGGATCTCCGCATCGGAGAGCGGATCGTCCGTCCCGGACGGCATGCGGATTTCGAAGTCACTCATGGTTGCTCATTATGCCACTGCTCCAGCGGTTGTGTCCGGGGTGTGAGTTAGGGTGTGTGACATGAATGATCTGACGCTAGGACTCAACCCCCAACAGGAAGCCGCCGTGCGCCACAGCGGCTCGCCTCTTCTGATTGTCGCGGGCGCTGGGTCCGGCAAAACCGCAGTGCTGACCAGGCGCATCGCATTCCTACTGCAGGAGCGAGGCGTCGCGCCCTGGCAGGTCCTGGCGATTACATTTACAAACAAGGCTGCCGCGGAGATGAAAGAGCGCGTCGCTGCGCTGATCGGGCCGCAGACCGAGCGGATGTGGGTGGCAACCTTTCACTCGATCTGCGTGCGGATCCTTCGCCAGCAGGCCCAACTCGTCCCCGGGCTGAACACGAACTTCAGTATCTATGATGCCGACGATTCCCGCCGGCTGCTCTCGATGATTGCTAAAGAGAACAATCTCGACCTGAAGAAGTTTTCACCCCGGGTGCTCGCGAACGCGATCTCGAACCTCAAGAACGAGCTCATCGACGAGCAGCAGGCGGCCGATGACGCGCAGCGCACCCACAACCCATTCGACTCCACTGTTGCCAAGGTGTTTGCTGAGTACCAGCGCCGCCTGCGCTCGGCAAACGCTGTCGACTTCGACGACCTCATCGGGGAGGTCGTGCGGATTTTTAAGGAGCACCCGCAGGTTGCGGATTATTATCGACGCCGCTTCCGCCACGTACTCGTGGACGAGTACCAGGACACGAACCATGCGCAGTACGAACTCATCCACACCCTGGTGGGCAAGGGGCCTGAGGCTTCTGAGCTTGCCGTAGTTGGCGACTCCGACCAGTCGATTTACGCGTTCCGTGGCGCGACGATCCGCAACATCGAGGAGTTTGAGCGCGACTACCCCGACGCAACCACCATCGTGCTGGAGCAGAACTACCGCTCGACGCAAACCATCTTGGACGCTGCCAACGCGGTGATTTCCCAGAACACCGGGCGGCGCCCGAAGAAGCTGTGGACGGACCACGGCACCGGCGACCAGATCGTCGGCTACGTCGCGGACAACGAGCACGACGAGGCTCGGTTTATCGCTGGCGAGATCGACCGGCTCACAGACAGTGGAGTGCCCTACTCCGACATCGCGATCATGTACCGCACCAACAACGCTTCGCGTGCGTTGGAAGACATCTTCATTCGCACCGGGATCCCGTACAAGGTGGTAGGCGGCACGCGCTTCTATGAGCGCAAAGAGGTTCGCGATATCGTGGCCTACCTCAAGGCGCTAGAAAACCCGGACGATACGGTCAGCCTGCGCAGGATTATTAACGAGCCAAAGCGTGCCATCGGGGACAAGGCGCAGTCCACGGTGGCGCTGTACGCGCAGACCTACTCGGTGAGCTTCGGCCAAGCGTTGCGGGTGGCGGCCGACGGCGGCATTGACGCACTGGGTACGCGCGCGAAGAATGCCATCAATGGTTTTGTCACCATGATGGATGAATTGCGCGAGGAAATGGCAGCGGACCAGCGAGAAGAGGCTGGCAACACTGACCTCGGGGAGCTGGTCTCCACGATTCTGGACGTCACCGGGTACAAAGCGCAGTTGGAGCAGTCGAACGACCCGCAGGATGCCACGCGCTTGGACAACCTGAATGAGTTGGTGTCGGTCGCGCGCGAGTATTCCTCGGAGTCTGCACTGCAGCTGGCGTACCTCAGCGACGAGGAAATTTCGGAGATCTTCGACGAGGGCGAACCGCTGCCAGGAACCCTGCAAGCCTTCCTGGAGAAGGTGGCGCTCGTCGCTGACGCGGATCAGCTTCCTGAGAACGATCAGGGCGTAGTCACGTTGATGACGCTGCACACCGCAAAGGGTCTTGAGTTCCCCGTCGTGTTTGTGACCGGGTGGGAAGACGGGCAGTTCCCGCACCTGCGCGCCTTGGGGGATCCGGCGGAGCTCGCCGAAGAGCGTCGCCTGGCGTATGTCGGCATCACCCGTGCGCGCAAGCGCCTTTACCTGACGCGCGCGATGGTGCGGTCCTCATGGGGGAGCCCGGTGACAAACCCGGCGAGCCGATTCCTTGGGGAGATTCCGCAGGAACTCATCGATTGGAAGCGTGAGGAGCCCACGTATTCTTCGGGCTCTTCGCACTCACCGTGGTCCACTGGTGGCCGGAGCCGTAGCAACGGATTTGGGCGGTCGCAGTCGCGCGGCGGTAGCAGCAGGACCAAGGTGAACAAGGACCTGCAGCTAGCGGTCGGGGACCGGGTCAACCATGCAAAGTACGGCCTGGGTACCGTACTGGCCGTTGATGGCGCGGGAGTGCGAGAAACCGTGACGATTGACTTTGGTTCCTCCGGGACAGTCCGCCTGATGCTGATCGGCGGAGTCCCGATGGAAAAGCTCTAGCTACTGGATGCGGATACCGGCCTGCGCGAACCACGGCACGGGGTCTACTGGTGTCACGCCATCTGGGTGGATCTCGAAGTGGAGGTGCGGCCCGGTGGAGAAGCCTTCGTTGCCGATCTGCGCGATCTGCTGGCCGGCCGTCACGCGTTGGCCGACGCTGACGTTGTAGACCGCCATGTGGCCGTAAACGGAGACCTCGCCGCCGTCGTGCTTGATTACGACCCAGTTGCCGAAGCCCTGGGCCGGACCGGCGTTGATGACGGTGCCATCCATCACGGCGTAGATCGGGGAGCCGAGGTTGTTCGCGATGTCGATTCCCTGGTGGACTGTGCCCCAGCGTGGGCCGAACCCGGACGTAAACGTCCCCGTTGCCGGGGTGACGACCGTGCGGCCATCGGCGGTGCGGCCACGCTGGTAGCGGACGCCACCGTTCGCACCTTCCTGCTGGAAGGAGAGACCGAGGTTTTCCTGAATGACGCGCGGGTCGTACACGAGTGAGTAGTCTCCGACGCGCAGGGTTGCACCGCTATCCAGAATCGTGTCTGCTGCTTGCGCAACGGCCTTCACGGCCTGATTGTGGTCAATCGGAGCGCCGTTCAGCGTGAGACCTACAGCGTTCGCAGGGGAAGCGGTGAGAGTGAGCATGGACGCAGTCGCGACGGCAAGTGCCGAAAGTACTGTGCGATTCATACGGAGAAGCAACCTTTTCTAAAAAATCCGGGTGGCCACGCTGCAGCCACATACAGCGAAAAAACTTAGTCACCTCCCGTGGGCTTAGCAATGCGTAACTGCAGGTAGGGAGGGAAAAGTATGTTCGAATGCTTCTAGAATAACCGCAAACTCGCTGGCTGGGCGCCCGTGACGAATGTGACAGATGGGAACAATGGTGCCAATGTGGTTTATGGCGGGGGTAGGTGACGGTACCCCCCGGCTGGTGTGTCGAAAAAGAAAAACCGTCGCAACTCATGTACGAGTCACGACGGTTTGAAGCCTTGGGGTTAGAGCTGAATACCTCGCTCTGCGAGCCACGTCGCCGGGTCAACAGGGGTGTTGCCGTCGGGATGAATCTCGAAGTGTAGGTGGGAACCTGTCGAGAAGCCCTGGCTACCCATACCTGCGATGAGTTCTCCGGCGTGCACAACCTGGCCAACGGTTGCGTAGAGGGAATCCATGTGGCCGTATACGGAGACAGAGCCATCCTCGTGTCGGATGCGGATCCAATTACCGTAGCCCTGTGCCGGGCCGGAGTCGATGACGGTGCCGTCCATGACGGCCAGGATTGGGGTGCCATTCACGTTGGCGATGTCGACGCCAGAGTGGAAAGAGCCCCAGCGTGGGCCGAAACCGGAGGTGAACACACCCTCAGCTGGCTTCACAACCAGCGGTGCGCGAGCGGCTTCATCGGCGCGTGCGACCTCCTCGGAATGTGCGACTGCCTTCACGAGCTGATCCGCAAGGTTTTCAACCGGCTTGTATTCCGCGATAGCGAGGATCTGTGGCGCAGCCTCATCGGTCAGTGCCGTGAGCTGGTCGGTGTCTGCGGCGAGGGTGTAGCTGTCAGCTTGCTGGGTGCCATCGCCCTGAAGCGCAGCTGCGGCAGCGCCAGAGAGTCCGGCGGTGGAGACGGCGCCAGTGGCAACGGCAACCATTGCGACGCGACCCTTGTTAGGGGACTGCTTGCGGTGCTTGCCAGCTGATTTCGTTGAGTGGAGCATGGACCCTCTTTAGACTTCCCGTTGGTTACAGAACTGTAACGTTTGTAACCTTCCTGTTATCTACGAGAGGTAACTGTAATGAATCGAATGCGCTAAGGCAAGCTATAACCTGAGTATTTCTTAATCGTTTTCTTTGCGTATTACGTTACATCGCCTAAAACGCCAGGCAGTGAGTGGAATGCGGTAGTGTCGAACGGCAGAAAACGGTCAACCAATGGCAATATAAGGCGCAATGTCGAAGAAAACAAGACCTCAATCATCACCGGTGGACCGCTCCTCGCGGGGCAGCGGTCGCGGTTTCCTGAGTAATGCACGGCGCGGTGCGAAGTGGGCGTCGAAAAGAAAGCCTGATGCCGACACCGTTCCGCCGGAGGAGCGCACCTGGAAGACGCGTATTCGGACGTACCTCCCTTATATAGGTATCCCGACGCTCGATGTCATCCTTGGCATCGTTGCAGTCTGCGCCGCGACGCTCCTGATTGGTGGATGGAAGACTGCGTACCTGCCCGCCGCAATCGGGCAAACATGGTTTGCCCTTCACGGCGTATCCTTCACGATCGACGGGGTGTACTTGTCTCAGGTGCCGCTGCTTCCAGCCATTGGGATCGTGGCCCTCATGGCGTGGCGAGTACGTGCCGCAACTGCGAAGCAGGTCAGCATCTTGGATCTCGCGGTGATCGCTGGGCTGGTGATTGTGCTGCCGCTACTCGCAAGCGCGATGGCGCTGTTCATGGTGTCTGACGCCTCCGCAGTCTTCGCGATAGAGCCACCACCCGCATGGCAAGCGCTAGTGCTACCGCCTTGTATCCATCTCATCGGCTTCCTCTTTGGCATTCGGCATGTGCTCTGGCAGGCCCTCGCCACCACGGTCCGTGTGCCGGTGGTGGCCGTCGATACGGCCCGCGCTGCGAGCCTGCTTCTCCTCTTTCTATGCGCGGGGTGCGGACTTGTGCTGCTCCTCGTGCTCGCCGCGCGCTACCAGAGCATTGGCGAAGCCTACGCGGCATACCCCAACTCCGGGTGGGGGAGCGCCATCATGCTGATGCTCCTGAGCATCTTGTACCTTCCGAATGCTGTCCTGGGCACGCTCGCAGTGCTTCTCGGCGGATCCTTCCACGTCGGCAGTGGGGAAGTGTCGCTTTTCGACGTCCTCTCCGTCCCCCTGCCCCCGTTCCCTCTCTTTGCGGCAATCCCTGCGACAGTCGCGCCGTGGGCAGCCGTCCTCCTCGCCGTGCCCGTGACCATCCTGTGCGCGTTCTTCGTGCGGCGGACGTCAACGATGGTAGAAGTCGCCGCCATTGGCTCGTGGAGTGCAGCGATGTTCGCCGTCTGTCTCCTACTCGCGCGTGGGCACGCGGGGGCGTACGGCGTCGTTGGCGCTGACCTAGCTTCCGCAGTGCTTTTCCTCTTTATATGGACCGTCGGCGTGGGCGGATTGGTGTGGCTTGTGCGCTTTGTGCGAACTTTCTTGAACCGCTCACACGCGGAAGAAGAATGACTACACTGATGAACCGTGAGTGCTGATAAAGCTTTATCTGTGGCCGTCCTTGTTTCTGGTACTGGAACGCTCTTGCGGGCGATTATGGACTACCAGGACGCCCACCCTTGTGCATACCGTGTTGACCTAGTTGTTGCGGACCAAGTGTGTCCGGCAATCGAGAGGGCGAAGAACGCAGGCATCCCGACTGCAATCGTAGAAATGGAAAAGGACCGCGACGCGTGGAATGCCCACCTTGCGGAAACCGTCTCTAGTTGCAGCCCGGACCTTGTTGTTTCCGCAGGGTTTATGCGCATTTTGGGGCGCCCATTCTTGGATGTCTACGAAGGTAAAACAATTAACACTCACCCTTCGCTCTTGCCTGCTTTCCCAGGAGCGCACGCGGTGCGCGACGCCCTCGCTTACGGCGTCAAGGTCACCGGCTGCACCGTCCACTTTGTCGACGACGGGATGGACACAGGCCGCATCATTGCGCAGCGCCCCGTGCTGGTGCAGCCAGGGGATACGGAGTCCTCGCTGCACGAACGGATTAAGCAAGAAGAGCGCCGTCAGGTTACTGAGCTACTAGCTACTGCTTCGATACATGAAGGAAAGGTCACTTTCGAATGAACAACGCACGCACACCTATTCGTCGAGCGCTCGTGAGCGTGTACGACAAGACCGATCTTGAGCCGCTTGCAAAGGCGCTCCACTCGGCCGGTGTGGAAATTGTCTCTACTGGTTCGACTGCTAAAAAGATCGCCGCAAGCGGTGTGCCCGTCACCGAAGTATCGGAAGTCACCGGATTTCCAGAGGTACTTGAAGGCCGCGTGAAGACGCTGCATCCACACGTGCACGCAGGCATCCTGGCAGACCTCCGCAAGGACAGCCACAAGCAACAGCTCGAGGAACTCGGAGTTGCACCGTTCGAGCTCGTTGTGGTCAACCTGTACCCATTCGAGGAAACGGTTGCGTCCGGCGCGGAGTTCGATGAATGCGTCGAGCAGATCGACATCGGCGGTCCTTCCATGGTCCGCGCAGCAGCGAAGAACCACCCATCAGTGGCGATCCTGACCTCCCCGGACCAGTACCAGCTGGCGCAAGAAGCAGTTGAGCAGGGTGGATTCACCCTCGAGCAGCGCCGCGAACTGGCGGCTGCGGCGTTCGCGCACACCGCAGAGTACGACGCCGCCGTTGCAGACTGGTTTGCGGAGCAGCTCGGCGACGACGAGGACGGTGCGCTGCGCTACGGTGAGAACCCGCACCAGGCGGCAAGCGTCATCAACGAGGGCTGGGGCCTTGCCGACGCCACTCAGTACGGCGGCAAGGAAATGAGCTACAACAACTACCAGGATGCCGACGCCGCGTGGCGCGCAGCCTGGGACCACGAAGAACCGTGCGTCGCAATCATCAAGCACGCCAACCCGTGTGGCGTCGCAATATCTGAGGTATCCATCGCTGACGCGCACCGAAAGGCGCACGCCTGCGATCCTGTATCTGCGTACGGCGGCGTCATTGCAACGAACCGCGAGGTCACGCTCGAGCTTGCCGAGCAGGTCAAGCCAATCTTTACCGAGGTCATCATCGCGCCTTCCTACGCGCCGGATGCGCTCGAGCTGCTGCAGACCAAGAAGAACCTTCGCATCCTCGAAGTGGAGCCAGGCCAAGACACCGAAGAGATCAAGCAGATTTCCGGCGGCTTCCTTCTCCAGGAGCGCGACGCGTTCCAGGCCGAGGGCGATAACCCAGAAAACTGGAAGCTAGTGGCAGGCGAAGCCGTCGACGACGCAACCATGTCGGACCTCGTGTTCGCGTGGCGTGCAGTACGCTGCGTGAAGTCGAACGCAATCCTCGTTGCGCACGACGGCGCTACCGTCGGCATCGGCATGGGGCAGGTCAACCGCGTCGATTCGGCGAAGCTGGCCGTCGACCGCGCTAACTCGCTCGACGAGGGCCGCAACCGTACCAACGGTGCCGTCGCCGCCTCCGACGCGTTCTTCCCATTCGCAGATGGATTCCAGATCCTCGCGGACGCCGGAGTGCGTGCCGTCGTGCAGCCTGGTGGTTCCATCCGCGACGAGGAAGTCATTAAGGCCGCAGAAGACGCTGGCGTCGCAATGTACGTGACCGGTACGCGCCACTTTGCGCACTAGTATCGCCTAACCCGAGACATACTGAAGGCCCCCACGGTCGTGGGGGCCTTTTGTCGTGCCGCGTGTTTGCTTCAACAGGGCATGAAAAAACTCCCGCGCCTGGAGACCAGGGGCGGGAGTTCGTCGAAAGACTCTACGCTGTTATCGTCAACCGAACTTTAGCGGCTGGTGAACGGCAGAAGAGCCATCTCGCGTGCGTTCTTCACCGCAGTAGCAACTTCACGCTGCTGCTGTGGGGAAAGACCGGTAACACGGCGGGAACGGATCTTGTGACGATCAGAGATGAACAGACGAAGGGTGTCGAGGTCCTTGTAGTCGACCTTCTCGATGCCCTTGGCCTTCAACGGGTTCTTCTTCGGGCGGCGGGACTGCTCCATGCGCGCCTTGCGATGGTTATTATTGCGCTTCATTGGTCATCCTCCTTACCACGAAGACTTACGGACGCCAGGCAGCTCACCGCGGTGAGCCATCTCGCGCATACGGACACGGGAAATACCGAACTTACGGAGGTAACCACGTGGGCGACCATCGCGGGAGTCGCGGTTGCGCACGCGAACAGGGGAGGCGTCGCGAGGCTGGCGGTTCAGCTCAAACTGAGCGTCCAGACGGTCCTCGTCAGAGGTCTCCGGGTTGCGGATGATTGCCTTCAGCTCGTTACGACGCTCAGCGTAGCGAGCGACGATCTCCTTGCGCTTTTCGTTCTTGGCGATCTTGGACTTTTTAGCCATAACTTATCGCTCCTCGCGGAATTCGACGTGCTTGCGAACAACCGGATCGTACTTCTTTAGGGAGATGCGATCTGGGTTGTTGCGCTTGTTCTTACGGGTTACATAGGTGAAACCTGTGCCCGCAGTGCTCTTCAGCTTGATGATCGGGCGAATATCGTTGCGTGCCATTAGATCTTCTCACCTCGTGCACGGATCTTAGCGACGACGGACTCAATTCCGTCGCGGTCGATGACCTTCAGACCCTTCGTGGAAACGGTCAGAGTGATGGTACGGCCCTCGGAGGGCAGGTAGAACCGGCGCTTCTGTACGTTGGGGTTCCAACGACGCGAGTGGCGGCGGTGCGAGTGGGAGACGGTCTTGCCGAACTGTGGCTTCCGTCCCGTGACCTGGCAATGTGCCGACATGGGTTGACTTCTTTCTCTTCTGCCGCCCACGCACTGATCACTGAAAAGTTAGATACGGAAATGCGGAGTGAGGGTCCGCGACAAAGTATCTGAGTAATCGGTTGACGTAGGCGTATACGTGTACTTCGACAACAGCGAGAGTCAACAATACACGTCCAGCAAGGAAATGCATAATTCTATTTCGCACACCTACCGGTTGTTTGTCGGTGGCGTTGGTGGAACTTGATTATGTAAAACCGGATTCACCCTGTAGTATGTGCAAAGTTGTCCAGTGAACAGCTGGGCGGACATGAATCATTCGCACCCAACTCAGGCACGATCCCCAAGCGGGGAACCGACCTGAAGTATCAATCCTGAGGGAGACGAACTCACATATGAAAAAGGATATCCATCCGGATTACCACCCGGTAATCTTCCAGGACGCGAACACGGGCCATAAGTTCCTGACGCGCTCCACCAAGACCTCCGACCGCACCGATACCTGGGAAGACGGCAACGAGTACCCGCTCATCGTCGTTGATGTGACCGCTGAGTCCCACCCGTTCTGGACCGGCGCACAGCGTCTCATGGACACCGCTGGCCGCGTTGAGAAGTTCAACCAGCGCTTCGGCGGTATGGCTCGCCGCAAGAAGAAGACCGCAAAATAGGGCGTAAGGAGAAACAACAATGGCAACCCCTAAGTTTAAGAAGTCCCGCGCGAACACCCGTATGCGTCGTTCGCAGTGGAAGGCTGACAATGCGCCGCTGATCACCGCGAAGGTTGACGGCCAGGAAGTACGTATCCCACGTCGTCTGCTCAAGGCTGCACAGGCTGGCTTGATTGACGTCGAGCAGTTCTAAAAGCGCCTTACTATAAGCGTTCGCCGGGCCCAACGGGCCCGGCTTTTTCATGTATCTGACAGTCCGGTGTTAAAAGTCTCTCAGATAGGCAATAATGGGCGTATGAAGATTCTTGTTGCCGATGATGAGCAAGCCGTTCGTGAATCCCTGCGGCGTTCCCTTCGCTTCAACGGGTATGATGTACTGCTTGCTTCTGACGGCGAGGAGGCGCTCGATGTCATCCGTGACGAACAGCCCGATCTGACGATTCTGGACGTGATGATGCCGAAGATCGATGGGCTCGACGTGTGCCGCACATTGCGCTCCTCGGGATACGATCGTCCTGTGCTGATGCTTACAGCGCGAGATGGTGTCGCGGACCGTGTAGCGGGCTTGGATGCCGGCGCTGATGACTACCTGCCGAAGCCTTTCGCGCTTGAGGAGCTGTTGGCACGCGTACGCTCGCTGCTGCGCCGCGCTCAGGCTGACGCCATCCAGTCGCAGTCTGCTCCGAAAACAAAGTACGAGTTTGAGGACTTGTCTGTAGAGACCGATACTCGTGACGTCTTCCGCGGCGACCGCGCTATTTCCTTGACCCGTACCGAGTTCGCGCTCCTTCTCGTTTTGATTGAGAACCCACGCAAGGTGCTGTCGCGCCAGCAGATTCTTGAAGAGGTGTGGGGATACGACTTCCCGACGTCCGGCAACGCCTTGGAGGTCTACATCGGGTACCTCCGTAAGAAAACTGAGGCGGGCGGGGAGCCTCGCCTGATCCATACGGTCCGTGGGGTTGGCTACGTGCTTCGGGAGACCGCACTGTGATTTTGCGCCAGTCGGCGGATCACTTTGAGCGCACTACGGGCATGTCCCTTGAGGGGGTGGATCGCCAAGTGTCGGCAGCCGAGCAGGATCAGGAACCCCCGCGTCCGAACCTGCCGACGATCCTGTTCGATACCTATATTCGTGGTGCGTACCTCGGGTCGGAGATGACGCTTCGCCAGCAGCTTGCGGTGCTGACAGGCGTGCTCGTGGCCCTTACGATTTTGGTCACGGCATCGGTGAGCTACTGGGCGTCGTCGACGTCGATTATCGGCATGATGGACAACGATCTGCGCACGCAGGGCGCGATGCTCGCGTACGACTCGCAGGAAATGTCCAGCGATGAGGAGCTGGCGGCTGAGGTCGAGACTTTTCGACGCCGCAACCCTCACATCCTCGCCACGGCTTCACGCGCGGAGTCGAACCGGTTCGTGGGAGATGAAATTCCCGTGGGTGGGGACTTTGCTCGAATGAACTACGGAGCGGACGTCTCCGCACGCACCCTGCACGGTAACCGTGTGTTGGTTACAAGGCTGGATGATGGGACAGTCGTGGCCCTGTCGAAGGCAGTCGACCCGACGCGTCAGCTGCAGCGCAGTATTGCCGCGGCGCTGTTGGTGCTGCTCAGCTTGGGCTGGATAGTGTCGACGCTGGTGGCGTTCCTGGTTTCGAGTTCCGGTATGCGCCCGCTGCGTAAATTGCACCTTGCGCTGAAGGAAGTGACCAGGACGAAGGAGCTGAAGCCGCTTCCGGTGCAGGGCCATGATGAGATGGCGCGTATTACGAACGCGTTTAATGACATGATGGCTTCGCTGCAGGATTCGCGCACCAGGCAGGCACAGCTTGTTGCCGACGCCGGCCACGAGCTGAAAACGCCGCTGACCTCCATGCGCACCAACATTGAGCTGCTCATGATGATGTACTCCGCTGATCGGCAGGATCAGATTAGTGCGGAGGACCGCGCCGATCTTGAGCGGGATGTGCTGGCGCAGATGACAGAAATGTCGACGCTTATCGGAGACCTGGTGGATCTCGCGCGGGAGGATTCCTCGAACGTTGAGTTTGAGGAGATCCGCCTGGATGTGATCCTGGAGGAGGCCGTGCGCCGTGTTGAGCGTCGTCGGCCTGACGTTACGTTCCAGTTCAACGCTGACCCGTGGCTGATTATGGGTGATCGGTTCGCGATGGGCCGCGCTCCGCTAAACCTGATCGACAACGCGGCCAAGTGGTCGCCGGAAGGCGGAACGGTAAGGATTTCGTTGAAGGCAGCGAAGAAGTACGCAGTGTTGGTTGTCGACGATTCCGGCCCGGGCATTGCTCCGGAGGAGCGTGAGCGGGTTTTTGAACGCTTCTACCGTTCGGCGGAGTCGCGTTCGATGCCTGGTTCGGGCTTGGGGCTTGCGATCGTCAAGCAGGTGATGGACCGGCATGGTGCCCGGATCTTCGTGGAGGAGTCGGATGACCACGGGGCGCGCTTCCGTGTGGTCTTCCCGGGGAAGGCTCCGGATGCTGATGAGGATTTTTATCTGGAAGAAGAAGGCATCGAAATTCCGCGATTGCCGAACAAATCCCAGCTCAGCTAACACAGTGAACATTCAGGAAACATTGCGAGAGAACGAGTTTACTTTTTAGTGCTACCACAGTGGCGTCGTGCATACTACTGCACATGACGAACCCGTATTCACCACAATCAAATACGCCACAACAAAACCCGTACGAGGCCTCCTATCCACAGGAGGCCTCCCCGGAAACCGCATTCGTGCAGTCTGCACCGCAGCAAAAGCAGCAGCGTGGGCTGGGGGCGGCTACAGTGGCGTGCTCCGTAGTGCTTTCGCTGTTGGCCGGCGCCGGCGCCGGGTACGCAGTCGTCGCTGCGAACGATAACGGCGAACAGCAGCACTACAACGCACTTGAGAACCCGAGCCTCGCATCGCCAGAGACTGCGCCTGATGGCTCCGTTGAGCAGGTTGCGGCCGCAGTGCTGCCTTCGGTTGTATCCATCACTGTGGCGACGCCGAATGGTATCGCGGAAGGGTCGGGGTCGATTATTTCCTCCGACGGCTACATTTTGACGAACCACCACGTGATCGGCGCTGCGGCGACCGAACGGTCCGAGATTCAGGTGGTGTTCAACGACGGTTCGAAGCACTCGGCTATGTTTGTAGCGTCGGACGTCAACACTGATATTGGCGTGCTGAAGGTTGATGGCGTCGAAAATCTCCCTGTGCTTGACTTCGGCAACTCGGACGAGCTGAAGGTTGGCCAGCAGGTTGTCGCAGTTGGTTCCCCACTTGGGCTCTCGGCGACGGTAACCAGTGGCATCATCTCCGCGAAGAACCGCCCGGTGCGTGCGGCCCAGGGCGGTGGGGAGAGCTCGTTGATGGACGGGCTGCAGACAGACGCTGCGATTAACCCTGGTAACTCGGGTGGTCCGCTCGTGGATATGCAGGGGCACCTGATCGGGATGAACTCGGCTATTGCTTCGCTCTCGGCGGGCGGCTTTGGTGGCGAGCAGTCGTCGGGCTCGATTGGTCTCGGGTTCGCGATTCCGTCGAATTTTGCCAAGCGTGTCGCGCAGCAGCTCATTGAAACCGGCAAGGCGTCGCAGCCGATGTTGGGCGTCCGCGTTTCGATTCGCGGCACTCGTATCGACGGCGCCGTGGTCGCCGGAGTTGAGCCTGGTAGTCCAGCAGAAAAGGCCGGTGTCCGAGAAGGTGATGTGATTACCAAGCTGGACGGTCGGCTGATTGACTCAGCGGATGCGTTGATTGCGGCGACGCGGTCGAAGGACTTCGGGCAGGTCGTTCAGCTTGAAGTCTTGCGGGAGGGAGAAGAAGCTCCTCATTCCGTAGATGTAACCCTGAGCAACGGGTAAGTTTTGAAGCAAACAATGAAAATGAAACTGTGCGATTTCGCAACGACACGACAGGAGACCTGGCATGCCAACGACAGAAGTATTGCTTGACACGGTTGGGGAGCCCGACGAAGCATCGCTGAAGGCCGCAGAGCTCGCCGAGCAGACTCCGACGCCTCCTGCGGCCATCGCAGTGCTGGTTGGGGACCGCCGATACAGCTCAGAAGGGGATACCACGGGTGACATGCTCGTCGAGTTGCTCAGCGAGTTCGGGTTTACCGTTGACGCGGTGGTGCACGTCAATTCGAGCGAGGCGGAGATCCGCAAAGCGATCGAAACCGGTGTCGTTGGTGGGGTTGACCTGGTGCTGACCGTCGGTGGCACTGGCGTCGGGCCACGTGATACGGCGCCAGAGGCGACGAAGGCCGTGATCGACAAGAACGTGCCCGGTGTAGCACAGGCGGTTCGTTCGTCGGGCCAGGCGTGTGGAGCGGTGGATGCCTGCACGTCGCGCGGTGTGTGTGGCGTCTCTGGTTCGACCGTCGTGGTAAACCTCGCCGCAAGCCGCCAAGCGATACGCGACGGCGTATCGACGATCGCACCACTAGTCCAGCACCTGATCGGCGAGCTGAATACCTACTCCGTACAGGCGTAATCAGGAACGATGGCGAGCATGAAAAAGCCGCGCCACCAGCGGAGGCGCGTGGAGCGACGGTCGGAAGCAGAATACGACCGTAGTCCTGAACGCACGCAACTATTTGGTGACGCGGCTTCTGGGCGGACGGGCTATGATGCCGGGCGCAGCGTCGATATCGACGGCGACGGCGAGCCAGAACTCACAGGCAAAGCCTTTTATGAGTACGAGCGACCACCCCATTACGGAGAATAGCAGTACTACTGCTGCGCGGGCTTCTCGGAGAGCAGGTCGCGGATTTCGGTGAGCAGCTCGGTCTCGGTCGGAGCCGGGGCGTCTGGCTGGATGCCGCGCTTATGCTTCTGCATCTCGTCGAGCTTGTTCATCGGAGCGACGATCACGAAGTAGACGACTGCCGCGATCAGCAGGAAGTTAATCGCTGCAGTGATCAGCGCGCCGAAGTCGAGGAAGGTTGCGTCGTTGCCGGAAATGATGTGGAAGCCAAGGCCGGAGTAATCAGCGCCACCGACGGAAGCGATCAGCGGGTTGATGATGTTGTCGGAGAAAGCGGTAACAACTGCGGTGAACGCAGCACCAATAACAACACCGACTGCGAGGTCAATAACGTTGCCGCGCAGAATAAAGTTCTTAAAGCCCTCAAGCATTAGGGTCTCCTTTGTAAGGTTTGGATTTGGACCTAAAAACTATAGGCAACAAACTATCGTGTGGTCAATACAACTGTTAACGGGTCCGTCAGTGATGCGGCCGCAACGTTGGCTGCATCGACACTGCGCAGCAGTACTAGGATTGACCCCTCCTCGTTCGTCGTGACCACCCTTCCGCCACGCGCAATAACTCGCGGGCCTGGCGCGACCACGTCTACGCCGGCGCCGTGATGCAGCATCGGGATGAGTTCCGGTTCCGCGAGCGTGACCGGAACCATGGTGAAGTCGTGCGGGTCGTCATCGCTTTCGATCAGCGAAGCTTTAAGGTCCGGTCCGACAAGACGGGTGTTGGTAACTACTTCGTTCGCGGATGCACCAGCCGCGAGGACCTGTCCGACGGCGAGGTCTGTACTGCCCAAGGCGTTCGCGGGAACAACAGAGGGCGGCAGCCTGCGAAGCTCCACGTCCGCCGTGGTGAGCACTGTGCCGGCCTCAACGTCGCGGGCGAAGACAACAGCGGGTGGGTCGGCGGAGCGGGCGTCGAAAAGTATGCTTGCGCCTGCTACCAGCAGTAACACGACGGCGATCGTGCGGCGCACTGTGACGGTGCGGTGGTAGCCGGGCATGCGGAGGTCGCGAAGGAATGAGGCGGGCTTCATGCGTCTTTAGACGCGGGTGTGGCCCGGAAGGTTCCCTAGAGTTGGAAAAATCCGCGGTCTGTCACGATTGCATCGACGGGCACATCGTGAGGTTGCGCTGGCAGCGTGTCGACGACTTCTTCGTCAAACACCACCGCAACAATAGGGATGCGGTGGTCGCGGACCTGCTCAAGCGCCCGGTCGTAATAGCCGGCGCCCTTACCCAAACGTTGCCCGCGGCGGTCCACGGCGAGCGCCGGGATCACCAGCGCAGCGCAACCTTTGAGCACTTCGCTGGAGAACCGGGAACCGACTGGCTCCGCGATGCCAAGCGCGCCCGGCTGCTGTTCTTCGGTGCACGCGGCCCATTGCAGCACACCGTCAGGAAGCGAAATCGGCAGCCACACCGTTCTTGCGTGTTGGGCGAGCTGCAGCGGGTAGTCAGCGGCAGCGGGTTCCGTGCGCAGCGGGTGGTAGGCGCTGATTTCACTGCCCACGGCGCCGAAGTGATCGAGAGCCTCGAGCGTGTGCTGGAGAATGCTGGCGTCGCGTTGACGCTTTTCGTCGGGTTTGCTGGCGAGGTGGCGTCGAAAAGTAGTGTGTGCTTCGCGGATAGTTTGCTTGGTGTGCAAGTGGGGGAGCCTCCTCACGAGTCGGAAACGGTAGTCGGGCCATACAGAGGTAAAGTAGATCTTTATGCGGAAGTCTAATGAAGAAACCTCCCAGCAGCCTGCGTCGCGTGGCGTGAAGACCGTCGTGGTGCCGGCAGCTGGCATGGGTACACGGTTTTTGCCAGCTACGAAGACTGTTCCTAAGGAACTCCTGCCCGTGGTGGATACACCCGGTATCGAGCTGATTGCCGAGGAAGCGGCAGAGCTCGGCGCTCGCCGATTGGTGATCGTGACAGCTCCGGCAAAAGAAGAAATCATGCGCCACTTCGGCGAGTTCGAACTGCTGCGCGAGACCCTCGCGGCGCGCGGGAAAGACGACCAAGTGAAGAAGGTCGCCCGCGCCGCGGACCTTATTAATGCAGTCGCCGTGACGCAGGAGAAGCCGTTGGGCCTTGGCCACGCGGTGAGCTGCGCGGAATCTGCCCTCGACGAAAACGAGGACGTTGTCGCCGTCATGCTGCCAGATGACCTTGTGCTTCCCACCGGCGTGATGGAGAAAATGGTGCGCACCCGCGAGAAGCTCGGCGGCTCCGTGCTGTGTGCGTTCAACGTGACGCCGGAGGAAGTCTTTAACTACGGCGTGTTTGATGTCGAAGACGTCGACGAGACTATTGAGGGCGTCGAGGTCAAGCGCGTGAAGGGCATGGTGGAAAAGCCGGCCGTGGAAGACGCGCCGTCGACGCTCGTGGCCACCGGACGCTACCTGCTTGACCGGGCAATTTTTGATGCGCTGCGTCGCATCACGCCGGGCAAGGGCGGGGAGCTGCAACTGACCGATGCGATCGAGCTGATGATCCAGGAAGGTCATCCAGTGCACATCGTGGTGCACCACGGCAAGCGCCACGATTTGGGCAACCCGGGCGGCTACATTCCCGCTAATGTGGACTTTGGTTTGCACGACCCGAAGTACGGACCTGCACTGTACACGGCACTCAAGCAGATCATGAACGACTTTGAGGCCGAACACCCCGAACTCACGGGTGATGAACAACGCTAACGAAGGCGTAGAAAGAGGCGTGGCTGATGCGCGGTGTTGATGAGCAGCTTGCCATAATTGGCGACGCAATCCGGACCCCCGAGCCGATCCGAGTGGGGATCGACGACGCGCTGGGGCTGATGTGCGCCGAGGAAGTCGTAGCGACACGCGCGCTGCCCGGCTTTTCGCAAGCAGCCATCGACGGCTACGCCGTCCGCGCGGTCGACGTCGGAGGATCCGCAGGCCTGCGGGTGAAGCCGCGCCAGGCGGAAGAAGACGGCGAGCCGGAGCACGATTCGCGCCCACGCGCCAACGCCGATCGTGCTCTACCCGTGGTGGGGGAGGTTCCCGCCGGTTCCCAGAAGCCGTTGCGCCTGCAGCCACGCCAAGCGGTGCGGGTTGCAACAGGTGCCCCGCTTCCCACACTTGCCGACGCCGTGTTGCCACTGGAATGGAGCGACCGGGGCACCAAGCGGGTTACGCCGCAACGCCCAGTTGCAAGTGGCGAGTTCGTACGCAAGCCGGGGGCTGATATCCAGCCAGGCGACATCGCAGTGCGCCCCCGCACGGTCCTCGGACCTGCACAAATTGGGCTGCTAGCCGCTGCTGGGCGCACAAAAGTACTGGTGTATCCCCGGCCGAGGGTCACCGTGCTGAGTTTCGGCATGGAACTCGTTGACATCGAACGAGAGCCAGGCTTGGGCCAAGTTATCGACGTCGCCTCCTACGTCGTTTCCGCTGCCGCCGAGGAAGCGGGTGCAGATGTACACCGTGTCGGCATCATGAACGCTGAGCCGCGGAAGATGCGGGAAACCCTGGCTGGCTACATTGGGCGCAGCGAGATGATCGTGATCACCGGCGCTGTTGGTGGTTCAGGCGCGCAGACACTCCAAGAAGTGCTGCATGACCTCGGGGAAATCGACACCACTCGAGTGGCCATGCACCCCGGGTCCGTCCAGGGTTTCGGCACGCTGGGTGAGGAACATGTGCCGGTCTTCCTGCTGCCGTCCAATCCGACGGCCGCGCTCGTGATCGCCGAAACCATCGTGCGACCGGCAATCCGCCAAGCGCTGGGCAAGCAGTCTTGGCAGCGCCCAGTCGTTCGCGCACGCTCGATGCGGGCAATTACCTCGCAGCCGGGGCGGCGTGGTTACATTCGCGCGCGCCTCATGCGGGACACGGAGACCGGCGACTACTTAGTCGAAGGCCTCGGCGGTGCCGGTGGCGAAACCTCCCACCTCTTCGCAGGCTTCGCGGAAGCCAACGCCATGATTCGCCTGCCGGAGTCCACCGCGGAGATCCGCCCAGGCGACGTGGTGGACGTCGAATTCCTCCAGCAGCGGGGATAGACGTTGGGCCTGCTGCGAAGGATTGAAACTTGGCTGCACGGACCCACACCTGGTTGGCCCGAACGCACCCCGTTCGTCAGACTTCCGAGTGGAGAAACCGTCACGCTGCGGCCCCTGCGCTTGCAGGATGGCGGGGAATGGTGCCGTACCCGCCTGCTCGACCAGCAGTGGTTGCAGCCGGTAGAACCAACGATCCATTCCACATGGGAAGCTGCTCACACCAAGAGCGCTTGGGCGGGGCAGTGGACGATGCTCAAAGAAATGGCTGCAGATGGCACCGTCGTACCGATGGTGATAGAGGTCGACGGCCACTTTGCCGGCCAACTGACCCTCGGCGGTATTCAGCGCGGAACCGTCGACGAGTGCTGGATCGGCTACTGGGTGCACAGCCCGTATCAAGGGCGCGGCGTCGCGACGGCCGCGTGCGCCTTGGGCGTTGACCACGCCTTTGCGCGGGTGGGCCTGCACCGCGTGACTGCGACGTACCTTCCAGACAACCCAGCAAGCGGCCACGTCCTGCAGACCGTGGGTTTCCGCGAAGAAGGATTCATGCGGGGAAACATTCATATCGACGGCCGTTGGCGCGACCACTACTTCGTCGCAATGACCGAAGATGACTACCCGACCACGGCCGTAGACAGGCTGCGGCGTTCCGGCCGAATTCGATGACGCGGCCCCGGCGTGGCTCGGGCCGGAAGAGCGGATTGCTCGCTACCGTTAAAGGTCAGTTTCGAGGGTAGTTTTAGGAAGGTGGCTTCGCTGTATGGGTAGCCCGAGCTTGATCATTATCTTGATGATCGTCGTGTGGGTCATCGTGCTGGCACCACTCGTATTTGGCAACAACAAACCAATTCGCCGCTCCGGCGAAGGGTACGACGAGACGAGGGTCCTGCACACCGGTGGTACGGAACCCATGGAGGTTCGTCGCCGCCCACGCGTGACCGCTGCGGACGTGCACCTGCACGACGAAGACACTGCGGACGTGGAACTCGTCGAAGCCGTCGAACACGAGCCAGCTGCCGGCGAAGTGCTCATCGATGACAGTGCGGTCATCCGAAACTTCTTCTCGAAGAACCAGGAAGACGCTGGCTCCGAAGAAGATACCGACTCAAACGTTATTGAGGGAGAGGTCATCGAAGCGGAGCCAGTCGAGGATGCGGCAGTTGAAGCAGAGTCCGCTGAGGCTGAGACTGAGTCCGCCGATGAAGTGGATGAAGCTTCAGACGATTCTTCAGACGACGCCGATGCGGTAGCACTCGAGACTGCGGAGGATCCGGAGGCCTCGGTAGCAGAAGCCGAAAGCATCCCCGACTCGTACTACTCCGCAGCTGACTTCGGATACGACACTGGCGTGACGGCAAAGATGGACGCCGAAGAGCTCACTGCCGAGGAACCTGAGGACGACCAGGACGGTCCAGATGCAGAGGTCGCAGTCACCGACGAAGATCTCGCGTTCGCAGAGGCCCGCCGCGGCCGTGGCGGCTGGGACCCAGACCGTGCACGCCGGGCACGCGAAGACCGCTTTATGCGCCGTCAGCGCACCTTCCTGGGCCTCATCATCGCCTGTGTGGTCACGTTTGTGATCGCGTTCGTCGCAGGCGGCTGGACATGGATCCTGCCAGCAGCCTCCGTTGCCTTGACCGCCTGGTTCATGGTTGTGCTGCGCAGCGTCGTCCGTCAGGAGCGCGCACTGCATCGCCGCCGCATGCGCCAGCTGCGCCGCGCGCGCCTCGGCGTCGCCACAGCAGATTCGACGCACCCCAGGCAAGAGTGGCCACGTCGATACGGAGAATCCGTAGCCCTCGACCTTGACGACGCCCACCCCGACTTCACCGACCTCCCCGAAGCATCCTCCGCAATCTTCGAGGACCACACGGATTCCCCCCACTACCCATACGGCGAGGACGACAACCGCGCCCCACGGGCGAGCTAAATCGCCTGGGTACCCGGACGATTTAGCATCAGCGGAGAAGAGGAGTAACGTCTTCTCCAGCGAGGGGCTATAGCTCAGTTGGTAGAGCGTCGCGTTCGCAATGCGAAGGTCAGGGGTTCGATTCCCCTTAGCTCCACAGTTCCGTAAAACCCCAGGTCGTTGGTGGCCTGGGGTTTTGTTGTGTTTGTGCTGGCTCCAAATTCCGGGTTTTTCGGCAAGCGGGCTGGCAAAAGCCCAGGTCGCATGATTGGGCTAGTGGATTGCGGTGCCCAGCCAACGTTCAGGAACGCTTAGAACAGAGCAACCAACGTCGCTAGAGTGCTACAGGAGTGCTACACGCAAGACAGCCGAAGAAAAGGAGAACCTCGTGGCTACAGAACGGATCCGCCGAGCAGTACTGGTGGTTGCGCTGCTGAACTTGGCGTACTTCTTCGTTGAGTTTGTGGCGGCTGTCTCGATTGGGTCGGCGTCGTTGTTTGCGGACTCGGCGGACTTCCTGGAGGATACAGCGATTAACTTCCTGGTGTTCTTCGCGGTCGCTTGGCCGGCATCGCGGCGTCGTACGGCGGGCAGTGTGTTGGCGGCGTTGATTCTGATTCCGGCGGTCGCGGCGGTGGTGACCGTTGTTGCGAAGGTGCTGGACCCGGAGCCGCCATCGCCGGAGGGCCTTACGGGGGTCGCGGTTGGTGCGCTCGTGGTGAATGTCGTGTGCGCGGTGATTCTGCTGAGGCTGCGGGACCAGGGGTCGTCGTTGGCGACGGGGGCGTGGCTGGCGGCGCGCAACGACGCACTGGCGAACCTGCTCATCATTGCGGCCGGGTTGCTGACGTTCGTGTGGTCCACTGCCTGGTTCGACATCATCGTTGGCGCCATCATCGCAGCGGTGAACTTCTCAGCTGCGAAGGAAGTCTGGGAGGCGTCCCGCGAGGAGTACGACTCGGTGGAGGAAGCCTTCGCAGAGATGGATGACGACTAGCTCCACACCCCGGAGGCTCCTCGCCGGTGCGTGCCGATCAGATTCGTGTCGATGATGCCGGTCGATTCCATGAGCGCGTACATCGTGACGGGGCCGACGAAGGTGAAGCCACGCTTCTTCAGGTCGCGCGCGAGGCGGCGTGACTCCTCAGACTGGGTTGGAACCTCCTCCATCGTGCGGGGCGTAGGTGTGGTTTCTGGCTGGTAGGACCAGATAAAGGTTGCAAGATCCGTGCCGGATTCGCGCAACTCGCGGGTGGCGGACGCGTTGGTGAGCACCGCCTGGAGTTTGCGCCGGTTGCGGATCAGGGAGGCGTCGTCAAGAAGATGCTCGATTGAGTCCATCCGTGCGAGGGCGTCGGGGTCGAATCCGTGGAAGGCTTCGCGTAGGGCGTCGCGCTTTTGCAGAATGAGCTTCCACGACAATCCGACTTGGAACCCCTCGAGGCAGAGGCGCTCGAACATTCCGGCCTCGTCGCGGATGGGCATGCCCCATTCGGTGTCGTAGTAGTGGCGCAGGAGCGGATCGTGTGCGGCCCAGGGCGGGCGGCTGAGTCCGTCGTCGCCGATGATTGGGAATTGTTGCTTCGTTTCTTTATCCATACGTAGTTTGACGTTTTTCTGTCTGGTTCGGTTCCTTGAGTACTCTAGTGTGCATGAACAGGCCAGCAGTTCGAGATTTTGCGCTCTTAGTCATCCGCGCGGTGCTCGGGATCGTGTTTGTTGCGCGTGGGTACCAGCGCTGGTTTGAGCTGGGAATGCGGCGCACTGCGGAGGACTTTGCGGCGATTGGGGTGCCTCAGCCGACGCTGTCGGCGTACCTGGCGGGATTCGTTGAGCTGGTTGGGGGTGCGTTCCTCGTCATTGGTCTGCTGACTACGATCGTCGCGTCGGTACTTGCATTATTGGCGGTGGCGGCAACCTACTTCGTGCATTTGAGCAACGGTTTCTTCATTGCCGATGGCGGTATTGAGTACACGATGGTGCTCGCCGCGGCGTTGTTCGTGGTCATCGTGTTTGGGCCGGGGCGCGCAAGCTTGGACGGGGTGCTCACACGTGATTAGCCATGACGAGATTCAGGCCTGCCTGTCCGCGCGGCTCGACGGGGAGCAACCATCGCTTGACGACGCCATCGTGGACGCCCACCTGGCGCAGTGCGAGGAGTGCGCCGCGTTTTGGGAGCAGGCGCTTTCCTTGTCGCAGACGGTGCGCTTTGCAGAGGTTGACGGCAATGTGGCTCCTCCGAGCGACCTCGCTGACGCGATCCTCGCTGGGGTCAACGACCCGTGGCACGCGATGATGCAGCGCCGACAAGTCAACGTGATGATTGGCAGGGCCGCGCTGTGTGCGATCGCGGTGTGCTGGATTGTGTGGGCCATCGTTGGGGTCGTCGGTGTGGGCGAGGCGTTGGCGCAGACTCCTGAGGTCGCCGCAGCCACGCTGATGGGGGTTGCGGTCCGCTTCGGCGTGGGCCTGTCGTTGGGGCTCGCGTCCTGGAAGCCTGCCCAGATCCCCGGCATCGTGTTGATCGTGGGGACGATGTTCACGTTTACCCTTGGGTTTGCGGTGCTTGATGCTGTGCAGCGTATCGGAGCAGTGGCACCGATGACGGTCATCGCTCCGGGAATCGCGTTGTTGGCGCTCGCCTGGACGTGGATCGCGGACAAAGGCGTGGCCATGCGCCGCGCGTGGCACTTGCTCAACGCAGACCCGACCGGCCTCTAGCGAACTATTTCCAGCTCGGGAACCACATGAGGGACTCGTAGTAGCCGTCGGTGACTCGAAGGCCGTACAGGATCGGACCCCAGTAGACGAAGCTTGCCGCCACAACGGCGAGGTAGACAATCACGATGATTTGGCCGGTGCGAATCGGGGCGCCGGTCAGCTTCACCAGCCACTTAGGTTCCCGTAGCGTGCCTTTCTTCGCGATGTTTCCGAGCGCCAGCGCGAGCAGCACTGCGGTAAACGGAATGAGCGCGGTGGCGTAGAAGAAGTACATCTGGCGGTCGAACGCCGCAAGCCACGGCAGGAAGCCTGCGGCGAAGCCGATGACTGGCACGATGACGCGGAAGTCGCGTCGGGTAATCCAGACCCACGCTGCCCACAGCAACGCGGGGATGGTGAGCCACCAGATCGCCGGGGTGCCGAACAGCGAAATCATTTCGCGGCAGGTGTTGCCGTCGCCGCACTCGATGTCGGTGGAGGAGTAGTAGAGGATCGGGCGTGCTGCGACGAGCCACGCCCACGGCTTGGAGTCCCATGGGTGCGAGTGCCCGCTAGAGCTCGTGAGGGAGCCGTGGAACTCAAGCACGGAGAAGTGGTAGTACAGCCATCCAGCAGCGGCATCCGGCAGGTTGGCCAGCCATGGCCAGTCGGATCCTGCGATCGTGCCGTCCGCCAGGGAGTGGCGGTACACAGAAGTCTCAGAGGCGAACCATGCGCGCCACGACCAGATATAGAGGAGTGCGGGCAACAGCACGATCGAGGCGAGTGCAGAGGGCACGTCGCGCACCAGTGCGCCAGCCAGTGGCTTCTCGACGCCATAACGCTTTCGCAGCCACAGATCCCAAAACGCAGACATCAGGCCGTAGAACGCGATGTAGTACAGCCCCGACCACTTCACACCGAGTGCCAGTCCGAGCAACACACCGGTTGCGAAACGCCACCAGCGGAACCCGAGGCGCGGCCCGTACGGACCCGAGGACTGCACAGCACCTGATAGCCAGGCGTCGTGCCAACGCTGGTGTACCTGGCGCATGTCACCTGCGAGCGTCCACGCGGCGGCGACGATGAACAGCACCTGGAAGATGTCTAGCATGCCAAATTTGGCTGCGACCAGCAGCACGCCGTCGAAAAGCGCGATGACGCCTGCGATGGCTGCGATCGACGTTGACTGGCTCACGCGTCGGGCGAGCAGGAACGTGAACACGATTACTGCGGTACCAAAGAGCGCTGTCATGATGCGCCAACCCATCGGGGTGTAACCGAAGACGGTTTCACCAAGCGCGAGGAGCTGTTTGCCCAGCGGCGGGTGCACCACCAGTCCATAGCCGGGGTTGGACTCGATGCCGCCCAGCACTGGGTTAAAGGAGCTGCGCACCATGTCCCAGCCCTGCGGCACGTAGTGCTTCTCGTCGAAGACCGGGGTGCCAGAAGACGTCGGCTGCACCAGCCCGAGGAAGCGCGTGAACAGCGCGAGGACCGTCAGTACCGCCAGCGTCACGGTGTCCCTGCGATGCCATGGCACACTGACTGGTGCTCCCGGCTGGGGCCTGCCAGGCTTCATCAACGCGGGCGTTGGCGACGCTTCACTCTGGACGGTATCGATGGGCGCATTGGTATTCACGTGAATGGATACTACTGTGTTCGCCGCATTATCTGTAGCTGCACCTAGTATCTATTGCATGGATAGTGCAGACACTCAAGCGACGTTGCAACACCAGTTTCCAACACGTGGGGTAGTGCTGGCCGCTACGCCGCTCGGCAATATTGATGACGCCTCGCAGCGGCTTCAGCACGCACTCGCGAACGCAGACGTGATTGCGGCGGAGGATACGCGGCGCACCCGCGCGCTAGCGGCAGCCTTGGGGGTGGAACCGCGTGGGAAGATCATCTCGAATTTTGACCACAACGAAGAGCAGCGGCGGGACGAGTTGCTCGTGGCTGCTCGCAATGGCGTTGTGCTCGTGGTGACGGACGCCGGCATGCCGATTGTGTCCGACCCCGGCCTTTCACTCGTTGCAGCGGCACACGATGCCGGCGTCCCCGTGACTTGCCTGCCTGGTCCCTCTGCTGTCACGACGGCGCTTGCGCTCTCGGGCCTGCATGTAGGGCACTTCATCTTCGATGGCTTTGCTCCACGCAAGGCAGGCGCGCGGGAAGCCTGGCTCAAGGAGCTTGTGCACCAACCGCGCGCCGTGTGCTTCTTCGAATCACCGCACCGACTGGCACAGACGCTTGCCGACGCCGCTTCGGTCCTCGGCCGCGATCGACGTGCAGCGGTGTGCCGCGAACTGACAAAAACGTACGAAGAAGTGAAGCGCGCAACCCTTGGTGAACTCGCCGAGTGGGCCAAGGACGGAGTGAGGGGAGAAGTCACCGTTGTCATCGAGGGCGGTGATGCCGCAACAGCGGAGCCCGAAGACCTCGTGGAACTCGTCTTAGAGCTGGTAAGCGGGGGTATGCGGATGAAGGATGCAGTGAAGACTATCGCGAAGCAGCACGGGGTGAAATCGGGCGAATTATATGACCTCGCTCAGGAAGCTCGCAGCGCGGAATAGTCAGACTTTTTGGCTGAAAATGGGCACTACGTGGACGAATTGGATTAGATATAGCAGCCGAATTCAGTTAACCTGCTAAAGCTTTCTTATTTTCTATGGAATTGAGGAGAATTTTTCATGTCTCAGGGAGACCTGACCCAGGATCCGCATGATCCTGATGCAGAAACTCGGAGTACTGAACAGATAAATTCCGATGAAACCGAAATTGCCGCACCGTCTGCGACGAGCGAGCTTGCCGAGCTCATCGTTGCAGAGCGGCGCGGGGAGCGTAAAGAATCGGTCGACGCAGAGGAGCAGGTTGAGCTTGCTGCGGAGGACGAGAACGCGAAGATTGACTGGAGCATCGTTGTTCCGCTTCTCGTCGTGGTGGCGGCCGTCGTCGCTTGGGGCCTGTTAGCAACAGATAGTTTCTCGAGCTTTGCTGATACGTCCTTCAGCTGGGTGATTAACAACCTTGGCTGGGCGTTCGTGCTCTTCGGCACGATTTTTGTGTTCTTTGTCTTGGTAATCGCGTTTTCGAACTTCGGTACGATCCGCCTGGGCAAGTCGGACGAACAACCGGAGTTTAGAACGTCGTCATGGATTGCGATGATGTTCGCGGCAGGCATGGGCATTGGTCTGATGTTCTACGGTGCGTCTGAGCCGCTGGCGATGTACCGCGATGGTGTCCCTGGCCACCAGCCACACGAAGTGGGCACTGCGCTCGCGCAGACAATGTTCCACTGGAGCCTGCACCCATGGGCGATTTACGCGATCTTGGGCCTTGCGATCGCGTACTCGACGTTCCGCCTCGGCCGCAAGCAACTGCTCTCTAGCGCCTTCATCCCGCTGATTGGTGAAAAGGGCGTGAACGGTTTCTGGGGCAAGCTCATTGATGGTTTTGCAATTTTTGCAACGATTTTCGGTACCGCATGTTCGCTGGGCTTGGGCGCGATGCAGATTAGCTCGGGCCTGAACGCTTCCGGCTTTGTGGATTCGCCGTCGACGAAGCTGACGGTCGGCATCGTGTCCGTCCTGACTCTTGCATTCCTGCTGTCCGCGATGTCGGGCGTCGGCAAGGGAATCCAGTGGCTGTCGAGCTTCAATATGGCGATTGCTGCGTTGCTGGCTATTTTCGTGTTCGTCTTCGGCCCAACCGTCAGCACCCTGAACTTCTTGCCGACGGGCGTCGGCGCATACCTGTCCCAGTTTTTTGAGATGGCTGGCCGTACCGCTGAGAACCAGAACGGTGAAGCAGGAGACTTCCTGTCCGGTTGGACCATCTTCTACTGGGCATGGTGGATCTCCTGGTCACCATTCGTTGGCACCTTCCTGGCACGAATTTCCCGTGGCCGCACGATTCGCGAGTTCTGCCTTGGCGTCATGCTGATTCCAGCAGGCCTGTCCACCGTCTGGTTCGCCATCTTTGGCGGCACTGCGATCAAGTTCGAGCAGGACGGTCGTTCCATTTACGGCGAGGGTACCTCGGAAGAGCAGCTCTTCAACCTGCTGCACCAGCTGCCTGGTGGCTTCTACATTGGTATTTTCGCGGTGATCCTGCTGGGTACGTTCTTCATCACCTCGGCTGACTCGGCTTCGACCGTGATGGCGTCTATGTCGCAGAACGGTAAATCGGATGCGAACCCATGGATCGCAGCTGTCTGGGGCCTTGGCACCGCGTTCGTTGGCCTGACGCTGCTGATCGCTGGCGGCTCTGACGCACTGGGCGCGCTGCAGTCTGTGACGATTGTTGCGGCAACCCCGTTCTTGCTCATCCTGATCTTGCTGATGTTCGCGATTGTGAAGGACGTGTCCAACGACACTATTTACCTGGACAAGAAGGAACAGGATCGCTTCAACCGCCAGTTGGCTATTGAACGCCGTATGCACCGCGACCAGCTCGAGCTTGATAGGAAGAAGGAGCAGGTCAAGCGCATGTTGCGTCCGCGTAACTAAGCTCTGACATCCTGCGGTGAATACCGCTCATGGCCCCGATATGACCCGAAACATGGGTTGTGTCGGGGCCATAACTTATGCTTAAGGGCATGACTTCTGCGAAGACTCAAAAAAATATCCTTGTGTGCGTTGCGTGGCCATATGCGAACGGCCCCCGCCACATCGGCCACGTAGCTGGTTTCGGGGTACCTTCTGACGTGTTTGCGCGCTATCAGCGTATGGCTGGCAACAACGTCCTGATGGTCTCCGGCACCGACGAACACGGGACCCCGCTGTTGGTGCAGGCGGACAAGGAAGGCGTGAGCGTCAAGGAGCTCGCAGACCGCTACAACGAACAGATCGTGCACGACTTGGCCGGTTTGGGTCTGTCCTACGACCTGTTTACTCGCACGTCGACTCGTAACCACTATGCCGTGGTGCAGCAGCTGTTTAAGGGACTGTACGCCAACGGTTACATGATCAAGGAGACGACGCAGGGCGCGATCTCTCCTTCGAATGGCCGTACGCTGCCGGACCGCTACATTGAGGGCACCTGCCCAATCTGCGGCGCGACTGACGCTCGTGGTGACCAGTGCGATACCTGCGGTAACCAGCTCGACCCAGCAGACCTGATCAACCCTGTCTCCAAGATCAACGGCGAGACGCCGAAGTTTGTTGAGACCGAGCACTTCATGCTGGATCTCCCGGCGCTGCACGACGCGTTGAAGACGTGGCTGAGCACCCGTGAGAAGTGGCGCCCGAACGTGCTGAAGTTCTCGTTGAACCTCTTGGAGGACATGCGTCCGCGCGCAATGACGCGTGACATCGACTGGGGCATCCCTATCCCGGTCGAGGACTGGCAGGACAACCCGTCGAAGAAGCTCTATGTTTGGTTTGACGCGGTGGTCGGCTACTTGTCTGCCTCGATTGAGTGGGCGGAGCGAAGCGGCAACCCGGATGCGTGGAAGACGTTCTGGCAGGACCCAGAAACGGCGAGCTACTACTTCATGGGCAAGGACAACATCACGTTCCACTCACAGATCTGGCCAGCGGAGCTGCTCGGCTACGCGGGCAAGGGCTCGCATGGTGGGCAAGAACACGAGCTGGGCACCCTGAATCTTCCGACTGAGGTTGTGTCCTCGGAGTTCCTGACCATGTCCGGTTCGAAGTTCTCGTCTTCGAAGGGCGTAGTCATCTATGTCAAGGACTTCCTGAAAGAGTTCGGTGCGGACCCGTTGCGCTACTTCATTGCGGTGGCCGGACCGGAGAACAACGACACGGACTTCACCTGGGACGAGTTCGTGCGTCGCGTGAACAACGAGCTGGCGAATGGCTGGGGCAACCTGGTCAACCGCACTGTGTCGATGGCGCACAAGAACTTCGGCGAGGTTCCAGAACCAGGAGAGCTCGCCGAAGTGGACGAGAAAATCCTTGAATTGGCGGAATCCACGTTTGTTTCCGCAGGCAAGGACTTGGCCGAGGCTCACTTTAAGAGCGCGATCACCAAGATCATGCACGTGGTCGGGGAGACCAACGCGTACATCGCGGACCAGGAGCCGTGGAAGCTCGCGAAGGATCCGGAACAGCGCACTCGTCTGGCGACGGTCCTGTGGACCGCACTGCAGGTGGTCAGCGACTGCAATGCGATGCTGACCCCGTTCCTGCCGCACACGGCGCAGAAGGTACACGAGACCCTCGGCCGGACTGGTGTGTGGGCGGCAGAGCCGTCCATCGTTGAGGTTCGCGATGACGCTGACTACGATCTCGTCGGCGTCGGCCTGCCGGAGCGCGGCCAGACCTACCTCACCATCACCGGCGACTACTCCGAGCAGCAGGCGACATGGAAGCGCGTGCCAATGGAGCCCGGCGTGGCACTGTCGAAGCCGAAGCCACTGGTGGCGAAGCTCGATCCGGAGCTCGGGGAGACCGGCCCGGAGTGGGCGCCTGTGCAGTAACGCTGCGGCAGCGCTAGAGTGCTTCGAGTGTTTGCTCTTGTACTTTTCGTCGCTGTCATTAGTGCCTCACTGAATTTGCGTGCGGGCATTGCCTCCGTCGGGTCTGTACTTGACCAGGTCATCGCATACTATGACGCCCCGGCATGGGTCGGTGGCGTCATCACGGCGATCCCCGGCACGCTCTTCTTCCTGGTCGGTATCTGTGCGGTACCGATTGCGCGGCGGTTTGGCCTCACCCCCGTCATTCTGGGCGCTGCGGGGTTGCTGACCGCGGGCTTGGGCTTGCGCCCCTTCGCACCCGATATCGCGATGTTCTTACTCGCGACGGTGGGCGCGGCCGGCGCCATCGCACTTATGAACGTGTTGCTGCCTGCGTGGATCAAGCAGCACGGTGGGCGCTACATCGTCGCCCTGACTACGGTGTACTCCGTAACCCCGGGCTTATCGTCGGCGGCTGGCCCGCTCAGCGCGTTGGTGACACCCTCGTGGCAGTCGGCACTCGGCCTGTGGGCGGTGACGGCTGTCGTGCAGCTGGCGGTTTGGGTATTTGTGCTCTTCAAATTCGGGAGGGACATCCCCGGGAGCAAGGCTTCGACCCCGCAGGACGGCGCGGTTGCTACGCCAGAAGCGCCGGTGTGGAAGTCGCTCACTGCGGTGGCCTTGATGCTCTTCTTCGGGTTGCAGTCAACCAGCGCGTATATCCAGATGGGGTGGTTGCCCGCCATTTTCATTGACGCCGGGGTTGCCCCTTCCACCGCAGCCACGGGACTCGGGCTGCTTGGCGCGGTAGGCATGGTTGGTGGGCTTGTGCTGCCGACGGTCATCTCTCGCGCGCGGACGCTGACGCCGCTGGTGGTGCTGTTTGCGCTCTCGACGGCCACAGGGTATCTCGGTTTGTACTTCGCACCGGCAGCATCACCGCTGGGCTGGAGCTTCCTCCTGGGCTTCGGCGGGTGCTGCTTCCCGCTAGCAATCGCACTGATCCCGGCGCGCACACGCGACCCGCTAGTCACTGCACGGCTGTCGGGTTTTGTGCAGCCGGTCGGGTACGTGCTCGCGGCAACGGGTCCGCTGCTCATTGGCGTGGCCTATGGGCGGATCGGGGAGTTCCAGCCGATCCTGATCGCGCTGGTCATCATGGCGTTGGTCATGGGGATTGTTGGCATCGTGGCGGCGCGTCACGTCGTTATTGACGACGAGCTTAGTGCTGCAAGCCGCTGAGGAACTGCTCCAGGAACGTGGTGAGTTTGCCGGTTGCGTCGTCGTCGAAGCGGGCGTCGACAACCATGATGGGGGCGGTGTATTTGGGGGAGTTGGTGTCGGCATCGCGGACGACGACGAGGTCCGTGCCGTAGTCATCTTTCAGGAGTTTCCAGGTAAATCCGTAGTCGCGGACGAATGCGTCGCCGAGGGCGGTGCCGACGATACGGGCTGTGTCGCCGCGCGGGTAGCTGCGTTGTGCGTCGCGGGGAAGTGCAAGGAAATCCTCGAGTAACCCTTCGAACCGCTCGATGATTACTCGTGCAGGGCCATTGAGCCCCTGCGCCGCTGCCTCGGCGAGTGCGTTGTCGATGCTGGTTTGGGTCTGTGCGTCAATCGCGTGGAATGTCATAGGCTCTATCGTATGAGCAAAAAGAAACCTCGCCCGACACCAGTACCAGCAGCCCCTATACCAGGGCTTATCGACGCCCACACCCACCTGGCCTCTACCGGAGCCACCACGCAGGCGGATATCGATGCGATTATGGAGCGTGCGTTGAGCGCCGGTGTGGAGCGGGTATGCACCGTGGGCGATGGGCTCGCGGAAGCAGAGCAGGCGCTTGCTGCCGCGCACATGCATGAGGGCGTGTTCGCAGCGTGCGCGATCCATCCGACGCGAGCCGCCGAGCTCGACGACGCGACGCGGGAACGGCTCACGCAGATGGCCTCGGACGCTCGGTGTGTTGCGGTGGGGGAGACAGGCATCGATACGTATTGGATCCGCCACGACGCCGAGAACACCGCTGACCTTGCCACGCAAGAAGAGGCGTTTCGTTGGCACATTCAGCTCGCCGTGGACTCCGGCAAGGCATTGATGATCCATAACCGTGAGGGGGATGCGGACATGATGCGGATTCTCGCGGATACGCCGAAACCGGAGCATGTGATTTTGCACTGCTTCTCCTCGCCCCTTGACGTGGCGCGGGAGGCGATTGAGCGTGGCTATGTGCTCTCCTTTGCCGGCAACGTTACGTTTAAGCGCAATGAGGAGCTGCGGGAGGCGGCGGCTCTGGCGCCGGTGGGCCAGCTGCTCATCGAAACCGATGCGCCGTATATGACCCCGGAGCCGTTTCGAGGTTCGCGCAATGAGCCATCGCTGATTGGGCATACGGCACACGTGGTTGCGCAAGCTCGGGGAGTGGACGTCGAGACGCTGGCGAGCGAGGTATCCGCTACCTTCGATCGCGTCTATGGTCTGGGATGATGCTGTGCACGTGTCCGGGAACACACTGGGCGCAAGTAAGCGTTGTCCCAGGTCGGCTGTGAGTGGTGTGAATCGCGTGGCGCGAGTGAACGTGTCCACCATGGTGTGCAAACATGTGCTGGTAAAACGGTAGAAGTTACCGTATTGTTATCGAAGTATTATTTCGTGACGAAGGGGAATGACGCTTTATGGGCTCGCGTATCCAGCACAACAACACCGCAACGAAGCGAATCGCCGTCGGGGCACTCGCAGGTGTTGTCATTGCAGCCGGTACCACCACGGCGCTCGCCGCGCAGAAGGACGTCACAGTGGACGTCAACGGTGAGGCGACCTCGCTGAAGACCTTCTCGGGTGACGTCGCGGGTGCGTTGCAGGCTGCGGGCGTTGAGGTCAAGGACAGTGACGTTGTGTACCCGGCGCCTGCTGAGAAGCTGTCGAACGGCGATACCGTGACCGTTCGTACTGCGAAGCCAGTCGCCGTCGTCGTCGACGGGGTGGCAAAGGAAATCACCTCGACAGCGCTGACTGTTGGGGAAGTCATGGACGAGGTGGGTGTGTCCCCGGCTTCCTCGTCGGACCTGGACAAGGACACCAAGCTTGTCGACGGCCTCAATGTCGACGTGACCACCCCGAAGATCATCGCGATCAATGACGGCGGGAACGTGACCTACGCGTCGGTTGCGAAGAAAACCGTAGGCGAGCTCCTCGCGGACCGTGGCATCACCTTCGACTCCGATGATCGTTTGAACCACCCGCTTGATGCCGCGGTGTACCCGAACATGGAGATCGTGCTCGACCGCGTCAACGTGGTGAAGCGTGCTGAGGTCCTGCCAATCGAGGCACCGGTTGAGTACGTCGATGATGAAGAGCTGGAAACCGGCAACGAAGAGGTGCTGGAGGAAGGCAAGGACGGGGAGAAGGAAATTCTCCACGAGACCGTTCTGGTCAATGGCAAGGTTGAATCCGAGGGCATTGCAGGTGAGCGCGAGGTTCGTGCGCCGAAGGCGGCGAAGGTGCGACGCGGTACCAAGGAGTCGGCGAATGCTCCTGCTGTTGCAGCTGGTTCAGTATGGGACACGTTGGCGCAGTGTGAGTCTGGCGGCAACTGGTCCATTAACACGGGTAATGGCTACCACGGCGGCTTGCAGTTCTCTGCGTCGACGTGGGCAGCGTACGGCGGCACCCAGTACGCGCCGACCGCTGACCAGGCGACCCGCGAGCAGCAGATCGCAATCGCCCAGAAAACGCAGGCATCCCAGGGGTGGGGTGCGTGGCCTGCATGTACCGCACGGATGGGGTTGCGCTAACCTCGTCAGGTATGAGCGAAACCCAACTGCTTGGCCCGGTAGAAATCCGTGAGCTTGCGGCTGCACTAGGTGTCACCCCAACGAAACGGCTGGGGCAGAACTTCGTGCACGACCCGAATACCGTGCGGCGTATCGTTGCCGCAGCGGAGCTTTCCCCAGACGACCGCGTGGTCGAGGTCGGTCCGGGTCTCGGGTCACTGACGCTTGGCCTGCTCGATGAGCCAGCGCACGTGACAGCGCTTGAGATCGATGACAGGCTGGCACAGCAGCTGGGTAAAACGGTTGAGCTTCGAGCACCTTCGGCCGCGCACAAGCTGGATATCGTGCACATGGATGCACTGAAGACTTCGCAGCGTGATGTTTCCGGGGAGCCAACGGCCCTCGTTGCGAACCTGCCGTACAACGTTTCAGTGCCGGTGTTGTTACACCTGCTTGCGGAGTTCCCTTCCATTCGCCGCGTGCTGGTGATGGTGCAGAAAGAGGTCGCTGACCGCCTTGCCGCGAAGCCAGGCACGAAGATTTACGGCGTTCCTAGCGTAAAAGCGGCGTTTTATGGCGAGGTGTCGCAGGCAGGGACCATCGGCAAGCACGTCTTCTGGCCGGCTCCGAATATCGAGTCCGGGCTTGTTCGCATCGACGTCGATCCCGAGCGCGACCGCAGCGTGCGCGACAAGGTTTTCCCGCTTATCGACGCCGCCTTCGCCCAACGCCGCAAGACCCTGCGTTCAACGCTCGCGTCGGTATACGGTTCCGCGGCTGAGGCCGAGGCAGCCCTGCGTGAGGCCGGGATCGACCCCGGACTGCGTGGTGAGAAGCTCGGGGTGGAGGACTTTGTCAGGCTGGGGGAGGCCCGATGAGCAGCAACACGCGGGAGATTGTTGCATCAGCGCCCGGCAAAGTGAACCTGCATCTCGGCGTCGGCAACGCGCGTGCTGACGGCTACCACGAGTTGGTAACGGTTTTCCAAGCTGTTGAGCGGCGCGAGCGAGTTCGCATCGTCGTCGAGGATGAGGCGGCATGCGTCGAATCTGGCTCCGTGGTCGTTGGGATGCAGACGCACTTCCACGTGGACGTACCAGACGAGGATATCGATACGCCTCGAAACCTGACGTGGCGTGCGGTCGATGCCGTCGTCGACGCCGTCCGAGCCCGCAGTGGCGTGCAAGGATTGTCGTTGCCGAAGGCGAAGCTGGTCGTCGACAAGCATGTGTTTGTGGCAGGCGGGATGGCGGGCGGTTCCGCAGATGCCGCGGCTGGGCTCGTCGCGGCGAACGCCTACCTGGAGCGGTACTGCGGTGAGCGGCTCAGCGAAGAAGATCTCTACGACCTTGCAGTCGGGCTGGGAGCGGACGTGCCGTTTGCTCTCCACGGACACACAGCGCTCGGCACCGGGCGTGGCGACGCCCTCGTTGAGGTCCTCGGACGCGGCACGTACTGGTGGGTGTTTTGCAACCCGAAGATTGGGATCTCGACGGGCAAGGCCTTCGAAACACTCGATGACCTGCGTCACGACAACCCGGCGCTCGTACCGCATTTGGACACGGCCGCGCTGTCGCAGGCACTCGTGACGGGCGACCCGCGCGAGCTAGCGAAGCACCTGCACAACGATTTGGAAGCTGCAGCGGTGGCGATGCGCCCACGCATCGCAGCCCTGATCACACGCATCGAATCCGAAACTGAACTTGTAGCCCGCGCGATCGTTTCCGGGTCCGGGCCGACGATCGCCGCACTGTGCTTCGACGAAGATGCCGCGCGGACCCTCGAAACGGTGCTGCGTGACAGCGTCGAGGGCGTCGAGGTGTTCTGTACTTCCGGCCCGTCTGCGGGGGCGCAACTCGAGGCGTAGGCTACGATGGGTTTGCTATGGCGAACCTGATCAACCTCGAAAACGTATCCAAAACCTGGGGCTTAAAAACACTGCTCGACGGTGTCTCCCTCGGAATCCAGACCGGCGATCGCATCGGCATCGTGGGCGTCAACGGCGGCGGGAAAACAACGTTGCTTGAGGTGCTCACCGGCATCGAAGCCCCGGACAGCGGGCGCGTGTCGCACAACTCTGACCTACGCATGGCGGTGGTGACACAACGCTTCGAAATTCAAGACGACGCCACCGTCGGCGACGTCGTCGTCAAACCCTTGGGTCTCGAGACGTACGAGTGGGCGTCGAATAGCAAGGTGCGAGAGGTTCTCCAAGGAACAGGCGTGGCTGCCCTCGGGCTGGACACCCCGGTCGGGGAGCTTTCTGGTGGTGAGCGGCGCCGCGTGAGCCTCGCCGCGGCCCTTGTGCAGGACTTAGATCTCGTCGTGCTTGACGAGCCGACGAACCACCTTGACGTCGAGGGCGTGCAGTGGCTGGCATCCCACCTCATGCAGCGCAAACTCGCAGTCGTGGTGGTTACGCACGACCGCTGGTTCCTCGATACCGTCGCTACGCTGACCTGGGAGGTCCACGACGGCACCGTCGACGTCTACGAGGGTGGCTACAACGACTGGACATTCGCCCGCGCCGAGCGTGCCCGCCAGGCCGACGCCATCGAGCAACGTCGTCAGAACTTAGCGCGCAAAGAGCTCGCGTGGCTGCGCCGAGGCGCCCCCGCACGCACGTCAAAACCGCGCTACCGCATCGAAGCAGCCGAAGCTCTCATCGCAAATGTCCCGCCACCACGCGACAAGGTCGAGCTGATGGCGTTTTCCAAGCAACGCCAGGGCAACGTCGTCATCGAGTTTGAGGACGTCCGTATCGACGCTCCTGACGGGCGCACGCTCGTCGACCACCTCACGTGGCGGCTCGCGCCGGGCGAGCGCATCGGCCTTGTTGGTGTCAACGGTTCCGGAAAGACGACGTTGCTGCGGACGCTCGCCGGTGACTACCCGCTTGCCGCCGGCAAGCGCATCGAAGGCCTGACCACACGGATTGGGTGGCTGCGACAGGAACTCGACGACCTCGACCCAACGAGGACGGTGCTCGACTCTGTGGAGGACGTCGCGCACTACATCACGTTGGGTAAGAAGGAGGTTTCGGCATCCCAGCTCGCGGAGCGCCTCGGGTTTAGCCCGAAGCGCCAGCGCACACCTGTTGGGGACCTCTCCGGCGGTGAGCGTCGTCGACTCCAACTGACGCGTGTGCTGATGAGCGAGCCGAACGTTTTGCTCCTCGACGAGCCCACGAACGACCTTGACATCGATACATTGCAAGAGTTGGAAGACCTGCTTGATGGTTGGCCAGGGACGCTCGTGGTGATTTCACACGACCGCTACCTCATCGAGCGTATTGCAGACACCACCTACGCACTGTTCGGCGACGGCACGCTGAGCAACCTACCCGGAGGGATCACGCAGTACCTCGAGCAGCGAGCTGCCATGGACACCCAAACGGGCCCACTCGATTTGGGGGAGAAGACCGAAAACTCCGAAAAAGCGGCCCCCGTGGGGGAACCACGGCTGTCATCGCAGGAAGAACGTGAGATCCGGAAGCGGATGAAAGCGCTTGAGCGCAAGATCGCGACGGCGGAAGCACGTGCCAAGGAGTTGGAAGCGCAGATTGCCGACATGTCGGGTGAAGACGCGCCGGATTTCGAAGCGATCGGCGCGAAGACGCAGGAATTGCAGCGCACCAACGATGGCCGCGATGAGCTAGAAATGGAGTGGCTTGAGCTTGGGGAGCAGCTCGAGCACTAAATCGGGTACCCGTTATTGATCTTCTCGATCAGGTCGTTCACAATACGACCCTGCTCGAGAAGTGCTTCCTGCAGGTAGTCGGACGCCTCGTGGCGCTTTTCTTCGCGCAGCAGCTCCACAATGTGCTCGTTGACGGAGATGAACTGGCGGTTAAACGACGGCTGCTGCTGAATAATCGGAAGCGTTGCCAAGCGCATGAACGCGTCAAGCTGGTCCATGGTGTCGCCGAGGGTCTTCGAGCCCATTGCGGAGAGCACCACGTGGTGGAAAGCCTGGTTCACGGCCGTCAGCAGGTCATCGTCGTCCTGAGCGATTGCCTCGCGGGCTTCAGTGTTGAGTTTTTCGAGACGGTCAACATCGAGCTCTTCGCCCCAAAGGAGAGCCGCAGGCTCGATTGCGGCGCGCGCACGGTAGGTGTCAGTGACGAAGTCCGGGGAAGGAGTGGCGAGGAATACGCCACGGTTCGGAATGCGCTCACAAAGACCTTCTGACGTAAGCATTGCAAATGCTTCGCGGAGGGTATTTCTGGATACCTCGAAACGCTCAGCGAGGGCAACCTCGTTGAGCTTCTGGCCTGGGGAGAACTCACCACGCGAAATCGCGCGGCGGACCTCAGAGGCAACGTTTTGAGCAAGCATGGCATCCGTAAGTGTAGAACTATTTATTTAAGCTAGTCAGCAATGGTAAATAGAACCATCGGCCGACAACTGTTACGAGTATAACGCATCTATTGTTGAACAATTAACTGAGCAGCTTCGTAGCCAAAAGCGTCGGCTGACAACAATGCGAGATATGCGTAGGGTGGTGGCATGATTTTGATCAACGTTCGTTACAAGCCACTGCCAGAATACGTCGAGACATTTCGTCAAGAGGTAGAGGAATTCACCAACGCAACCCGCGCAGAGCCGGGCTGCATCTTCTTTGACTGGTACCGCAGTGAAGAGGATAAGAACGAATACCTGCTCATCGAGGCATTCCACGACGATGCCGCGGAAGCGCACGTGAACTCCGATCATTTCCGCGCCGCCCAGGAGCTGTTCCCGAAGATTCTGAAGGAAACCCCGACCATCATCAATACCCTGATCGAGGGTAAGACCGAGTGGGATACCATGGCTGAATTCAAGGTGGACTAGCCGAATCGGCTTAATTTCTCCCCGCTTTATGGGTACGGTTAGTACCTATGAGTGAAGAGAAGAATTCCACCAAGCCCCCGAAACTTTCCAAGAAGGCGTACGAGAAAGAACTCGTACGCCTTCAAGCTGAGTTGGTGGCAATGCAGCAGTGGGTCGTCAAGACCGGAGCGCGTGTTGTCATCGTGATGGAGGGGCGCGACGCGGCAGGCAAAGGCTCCGCAATTAAGCGCATCACCCAGTACCTGAACCCGCGCACCTGCCGTATTGAGGCGCTGCCGAAGCCAACTGAGCGCGAGCAGACGCAGTGGTACTTCCAGCGCTACGTCGAAAAGCTCCCCGCCGCAGGCGAGATCGTCATCTTCGACAGGTCCTGGTACAACCGCGCCGGCGTTGAGCGCGTGATGGGGTTCTGCACCACGGAGGAATACCGTCGGTTCCTACACCAGACACCGATCTTTGAACGCCTCCTCGTTGAGGACGGCATCATGCTGCGTAAGTACTGGTTCTCTGTATCGGATGAAGAGCAGTACAAGCGATTCCAATCCCGCCGGGAAGACCCGCTGCGCCAGTGGAAGCTCTCGCCAATGGACCTCGAGTCCATTACAAAGTGGGAGGACTACTCCCGAGCCAAGGATGAGATGTTTATCCACACGGATATTCCTGCGGCGCCGTGGTACACGGTTGAGTCGGAGGATAAGAAGCGCTCGCGCATCAATGTGATTTCTCACCTCTTGTCGACGATCCCCTACGAGCACATTGACCCTGATCTGCCAGAGATCCCTGAACGCCCAGAGATTATTGACTACGAGCGACCTCCGCGCGACGAGTTCCGTTACGTGCCCGATGCTGCTGCAAAGCTGGAACTCTCCAAGGTGAGCAGCAAGAAAAAGAAGAAGGGCAAGAAGAGCTCCTAGTTTGGTGTGTTGCCCAAATGGAGAAACCCAGCCATACCATGAGGTGGCTGGGTTTCTTGTTTTGCGGTCTGTATATCTCTGTATATCAAGGAATCGTTGGTAGCTGGATCCCGAGAATCGTCCCTGCGCCCTGGGCGAGTGCGGCGACGGTCATTACGACGCCAGCGATCGCCATGAGTGAAGTGATCACCGTGGTGATGTGTCCGCCGACGTTATCGACGGCGCTCATACGAGCTTCCCGAGCATCGCCTGGAAACCTGGCTGGCTCGCTGCAAATGCAAGGCCACCGAGGGCCGCGATTGCGGCAAGCACGATTCCGACGATCGCGCCGGTTCCAAGGCTTGATCCTTCCGGCGTGGGAGTGGGCGTCGTCTGTGCGGGAGCATCCTTGAATTTCAGTGCAAGGGCTACCTTGGAATCCGCGAAAGGCTCACCGGCCTTGTACTGCTTATCGAAGATCGCGGAGCCGTCCTCTGTCAGTTTGGTCGGGGTGAAGGTCGCAGCGAATTGGTTGTTCTTGTTAGCCTTCAGCGGCTGTTGGACGTCGAACTCGACGATGCGCTTATCGTCGCCGGTCAACGTGGTGGTCTCTGCACCGGGCATAGCGCCCTTGCGGACATAGTCTGCCTGGAGGAACCCTTTAGCCCCTTCGATGACGACCTTGAAATCAGACAGCTGGATATCCATCGCACCGTGGTGTGCGTTGATACTGATAGCGCCGTCGAGGTCTATGACCCCTTCGCCAGTTGCCGTGAGCTTGGACTCCTTTGCATTTACTGGCAAGGCGAAGTCAACCAGCTTGCTCGCGTCAAGTACCTTTTCTGCCCCATCGGACGCCGTGATGGTTGCTGCGGCAAACGGCTTCTGGATGTAGCTCAGGAATGATCCCTTGATGTTCCAGTTTGCGTGCCCGGACTCGAGCGTTGGGGCTTCCGCGAATGCGCTCGGCGCGACGAGGGCAGTAGAAGCAAGGAAGGCAGCGGTGAGGGTTGCCAGAGTGGTGGAGCGAGACATGTACGTCCTTTCATGAGTAATCGCAACCACACCGAATGGTGAGGTTAGGCTAACCTTAAATATTGGTTGGGGTTTGGTCAACGGCCGGGGGTAATGGGGCTAGGTCGCACCTGTCATAGGGGAGCAGTTTGCCTCATGAGGCGCGATGAAAACACGATTTCCGTCGTGCAGGACCGTAATAGGCCAGTCGTAGATCTCGCTCAGAATGTGGTCCTGGTACACCTCGGCCACCGGCCCCGCTGCCGCAACAGCCCCCTGCTTCAAGCACACCACGTGGTCGCAGTACCGCGCAGCAAGCTGAAGATCGTGGAGCACGACGATCACGGTCGCGCCATCACGTGCCAAGGTGCGGGCGACGCCCATCGTCTGCTCTTGGAAGCGCACGTCCATCGCGGCAGTTGGTTCGTCGAGAAACACCACAGGTGTTCGCTGTGCCAAGACTCTGGCAAAGGCCACACGGGCGCGCTCACCACCGGAAAGCGTGAACATCTCTCGTTCCTGGAGGTGCGTGATGCCCGTCGCGGCGAGCGCTTGGTTGACGATGGTGGCGTCGTCAGGCTGAGTGCCCCACGGATGGCGCCCCATCTCGACGACGTCGCGCACCAAGAACGAAAAGGCGACACTGACATCCTGAAGCATGACGGCACGCGTCCGAGCGAGTTGATGAGCGGTGCACCCAGATACATCCTGACCTACAAGCTGGACGCTTCCGCTCGAGAGGGATGTATCGCCGGAGAGCGCAGCGAGCAATGTAGACTTGCCAGCTCCGTTGGGGCCGATGAGGCCGGTGACCTCTCCACTCTGCGCGGACATGCTGACATCGTGGAGTATTTCGCGCCCCTGTCTATGGACTGTGACATGTGAAGCGGTAACTGTCATTGTGCATGGCCCTTTCGCATCATCTGCCGCAGCAGGAAGAAGAAGGTCGGCCCGCCAATCAGCGCTGTGAAAATACCGATTGGCAGGTCAGCGAATGGAATGATTGTGCGGGAGAGGATATCGCCAGCACCGATCAAAAGCGCGCCACCGAGTGCAGAAGCCGGGACAAGCACCGTATTGGACGGGCCGACCGCAGTGCGCACGATATGTGGGACGACGAGTCCTACGAACCCGATCAACCCAGCGAAGGAGACTGCTGCGGCTGTAAGCAATGTCGATAGTGCGATCGCCAACATGCGCAGGCGTGCGACGTTGATGCCTACATGGAATGCAGCTTGGTCGCCCAAAGCGAGGATGTCGAGCTTGCGCACAAAACACATGGCACATGCCAATGCGAAGGTGACAACGGCAGCTACCACCCCAGTTTGCGCCCAACTCGCCCCAGCGAGACTGCCCATCTGCCAGAAAACGATCTGTTCCCGCGCCGTGGTGGGGGCGATGAATGTGAGTGCTGAAATGCATGCGCCGCAGATAGCGTTCGCTGCGATGCCTACTAGAACCAGGTTCAGGACGCGGACTCTGCCACCTGAACGCGCTAGCTGGTACACCACCACGGTGACGAATATGCCCGTTGCGAACGCGAAGATCGGCACGGTCATCGTTCCGAATATGGTGATGCCGAATACGGTGGCGATTGCTGCGCCTACACCTGCCCCGGTACTGACGCCAACGACGCTTGGTTCTGCTAGGGGGTTGGCAAATACGGACTGCATGAGCGCCCCGCCTGTTCCCAGTGCCGCGCCGACGCAGAGTCCTAGAACGAGCCTCGGGATGCGGATTTGCCACAATACTGATGCTTCGAGTGTGGACGCTGACATTGGCCCTGCGGTAAGGATCGGCCAGAGCTCGCCGGGGGAGAACTCAAACTGGCCTACAACGAGAGAGGCAATGGCCGTGAGCACTAGCAGGGAAGCGGTGGCTGCGAAAAGCACAATTCTTCCAATGCGTCGTGCATGGATTGCTCCGTGGTGCTCGCTCATAGCTGCTCTCCGTAGAGAGCGTGCGCCGCGCGCAGCAGCAGTTCGCCAGTTTGAGGTCCGAACGCAAGTGAGTCACCGTCGGGAAGCGCCAGGACTCGCCGGTGCTGCCCCGCGGTGGTTTGTGCGACGCCGGGACGTTGGAGGAGGCCTTCAATATCGCCTGTGGACTGGAGCCCACCGTTCATCATGACGAACACTTCGGGGTTTACCTCGGCGAGCGCCTCAGGGCTTGCAGGCGAAGGCTGACCGATGCCGTGCTCGGAATTGACGTCCCTGCCACCTAGAGCAGTGATGAGTTCTTCAGTTCCTTCTTCACGCCCGAGTAGATAGAAGACGCCACCGGTGCCGCGAGCATACAAAAACGACATTCGCAGTGGTTCTTCAGGTGCCACCGCAGCGATTGCGTCGAGCGCTTGCTGGACTTCTTTCTCGCTGCGTTCGGCGAGGAGGCGGCCTGCCTCAGGCTCACCGACGAGGGTTGCCACATTAGTGATGTCCTCCGCGATCGAGGCCAGCGAACGCGTCGGCTCCAGCATCACAGTGGTGATACCGGCTGCCCGTAGCTGGTCGATCGCCTCAACTGGTCCTACTGAGCGGTCGACAAGCACCAAGGTGGGACGAAGATTCAGAATGGCCTCGACGTTGAGCGAATGCCCGTTTTCCGTGACTACGGGCAGATGCGCAAGCGACGGCTCCGAGGAACTTACGGTCCGCCCGACGATGTTGTCTGCCATGCCGACACCACGAAGCGTCTTGGTGAATGTGCCGTATAGGTCCAGTGCAAGGATGCGGGAGGTATCAGTAATGGTGACGTCGTAACCGTCCGCATCGGTCACTTCGACGGGCAGAGCTTGTTCCCGTGGCGTATCGATTGGCTCGACCTCGGAGATCTCAGAGACCATCGAAACCCCTTGCGCCTGGTGTGGGTCCCCGTTTGTCTGCAGCGACTCCGCGAGCTCGTTGGTGGTGTGTTGTGTTGGGTTGTCCCACTCCGCACACCCGCCGAGGCTCAGCGTTATCGCAGTCGCGGTAACCAAGGAAAGAGTGGTTTGCAGCATTTTCATAGTGTCATATCTCCCTATCCGATGACCGCGAATCTGATGAGCGCACCGCCTGCGCCAAGCAGCGAGGCAATGAGCACCAAGAGCGTCGCGACGGTCGCGTCATCCCAACCATCCGCCCCTGTACGCGAATTGGGCGCGGTGTTTTTAATCTGGAACTTTCCGCCTTCTGGCTGATCAGAGGACGAAACAGTTGCGTCCCCCAAATGCTCGTCGAGAACGCTTCCGCGGGAAGGCGTAGACGAGGATGTTGTAGACTTCCGAAGTTTCGCTCGAGCGTCGGCCCCCGCCGCATTGTTGGATGGAGAGGACGCCCCTCCGACGGAGCCCTGGCCTTCGGCGCAGTTAGCCGATCCGCCGAGTTGAGCGGTGAAGTGAATTGTGTCGAGCGGATCGCCAGGAGGGTAGAACTGCCCAAACGCTTCCGAACCTGTGCTCGTAAGCGTTGCTTCTGCTGTACCGGTTACCGCAGAGTCGCTCACATCGAGGTTCGTGAAAGTGAGGTCTGCGATGGCGATGCGCCCGTAGTCGCGGGGGTCGCCTTCCATGGTGTTCGACGTCGCGTTGAGGATCAGCTGGCCGGTATTGCCGGAGAACTGGATTTCCATGTTGGAAAAACGAGTGTCCAATACGCCCCCGTGCCCGGTAAAACGGATCGAACCGGGGTAGAGGATGGACCCCGACCGCGTCGCAGAATCAACTGCTCCCGAATTGCCGTTGAAAGTAAAGGTGTTACCGCTGTCTCCAACGCCTTGGAGCTCCCACTTTCCTTTCGCGATATTGCCACGGATGTATGTACGGAACGACTGCCGGATTCCCCACTGTGCCTCAGCAGAGGTGACTCCGTGTGAGGTGCCAGCATCACAGACGGTATTTGAAGATGCATTACCGCCTGACGGTGCTGTGGCTGAGGCATCGCGATTGCTGTGGGCCGATGCGTTGCTCGATGGGGAAGTCGGCGCTGATGCTTGGTTGCGCGCCGGGGCCGTGTTGGCAGCCGAAGCAGTCGTCCCCGGCGCCGTCGAAGAGCGGTTGGGACGGGCTGACTGTTGCGACGATGTAGCGCGCTCGTGTAACGACGTTGCGCTTCGCAAGACCTTGTCGGCGTTGGTAAACAGCCCGTTGACCTCGATGAGCGTGTCGTTTACCTGTCCGAGCCAGAAAGCCGGTCCGCTTGTCGCCTTTGAACGTGTGGCGCCACTGTGCCCCTGAGCAGCTGCGTTGCTATTGTCTCCTGATGGGGACCCGAGTGTGAAGTCCGGGACTGGTCCGGCACCCGAAGCCTCCGTGAGTGAGAGATCGATACTGATCGGGTCGAGGGGCTCGCCTGCTTCGTAGAATCCGGCGAAGATAGTTTCCCCAGAAGCGGTAAGTGAGGTGTGGCCGCTTATTGTCACTTGGCTTGCGGTGAAGTCCGGTGCGGCGTCAAGGGTGATGGTGGCCAGTACTTCTTTTTGTCCTTCTTCGACAGGGCCCACAGCTCCTGCGCCGACATACTTCCGTGTGCTGTAGTCCACCCGGAGTTCTGCGTTAGTGCCGTTGACCACCAAGATCGGGTTGCTGAGCGTCAGCTCGAGAGAGCCATCGTGGCCACTGAAGTGGACTGAGCCGGTGAAGTTGAATTGTCCGGAGGATGGGCCAGTAATCGCGGAGGATTCGGCTGGGAATTGGAATGCCGTCCCTGAGCGAGTTGCCCCTTCATCTGTGGAGATGGACCCCTTGGCGACGCCGGTTTCGATGTACTTACGGAACGATTCTCGCACACCCCAATCCATTGTTCCCGTGGATACAGTGCGGTGTGACGCGGTTTGTTCCTGTGCCGGAGCAGGGGGAGGGGTAATGAGGAGCGGGCTGAACGCTGTTGCTGCAAAGCCAAGCATGCTGGCAGAAGTGGCCAACGCGCATACGTAGCGGATAGACATAGTTCTTGGAAAATACTCTTCGTCGTCGGGATAAATGAGGGTAAGCTTACCTAATTAAAGTTAGGTGAGCATAGCCTTATGAAAGGGTGTTGTTGTGGTAGTGGACCAGGAGCCTGTAACCGAGCTCATTCCAGTCGTCTCAGAGGTGTCTCAAGGGCGGTTCGCGCCGTGGGAGCGTGCACTGTCGGCTGTAATTGCTGGCGTAGTGGTCTTTGGTGTGAGCGCCGGAAATCTGTGGGTAAGCTCCTTGGCCTGCTTGGGGTTGGTTGCACTAGTTTTTGCGCTGGCTGCGCTGCCGTCGCGACGTCGTTACCAGGCATCACCGCGCGGAGGTCGTCGCTCCGGGTTTCTCGTTGGTGTGGTGTGGGCTGGGGTGGTTGCAGTCTCGCTGGTGGTGTTGTTCGCCGTGCCTGAGCGCTACACCCTTACCGGGGGCGTGCTTGCCGCCTTTGTGGCGGCAAGTGCCGTGTGGGGTGTGTTTGCGTATCTCGACAGCAGTGACGCCAAGCGTCGAGGGCTAGTCGAGTCGTGATGTAAGCTCCTGGAACACGGCTTCATTCAGTGTGAAGACGTGCTTTGCTGTCTCGATGAGTTGGGCGCGTTCGTCGTCGCTCAGTTGCATGGCGTCCAGGGATGCTTTGTATTGCGCACGATATGGCGGGATTTTCCCAATCGCGGAAAAGTTATAGAAGTTGAGGGCGTTATCGCCGAGGTTGTATTCGCTGCGAAATACCCGGGCAAGCGCCTGACCGCCAGCGATGTCGCCGAGGTAGCGAACGTAGTGGTGTGCTATCACCTCGGGGCCGTTGTTGGGGGTGAGTGCGTTGAGCTCGGCCACGTAGCGCGACGTTGCCTCGAGTGGGTGATGGTGATCTTGCCAATCCGCGCCGAGTAGCGCTGTGAGGTCGGCGGAGATTGCGTCCACCCGCTCAAGTCTCGGGTCGGCGATCTGGGCCACGGCATGGTGAGTGGCTGTGCGGCGCACCGCGGCTTCGAGCGCGGAATAGATGTGGAAGTACTGCACGGTGAGCTCGGCGACGGCTGTTGCGTTGAGCTGGCCTCCGCTGAGGTGAGACATGAAGCGGGAGGTCTCGGCACTTGCGTGTGCGGCTGTGGTCTGCTCCTTCAGGGCGACGGAAAGTGGCATCTGCGCAGGGGCGATGAGGGTCATCGGTGACTCCGATCGTGTGTAGGTGGGGAGCGAGCGCTCCAAGCTGACCCACCAATAGTAAGGCAAGGCTTACCTAAAGAAAATCGCCCAAAAGTTTAGGATTTATGCCTTGTATTTATTGCTCGTTTTATAACCGCGAGGCGTGGAAACAGTTTTGTCTCCGGGGATCCAGAATCGCCAGGGGGCATCAGCATTCTTCGAGATGCCAATACGGGGGCCACAAACCCACTCCGGGGGAGCGGTAGGTGCGGTCAAAGAGACGGATTTATGGTTATCGGTGAGTTCAAACCCCAACGCTTCGCCCAGGTTTCCGGGGCCACGCGCCAGGTTGTCTTCTTCGATGGGAAGGCGGTCGGGTTTTTGGCGGCGTCGATAGGCGATGTCGTGGCCTTCGATGACCCTGCCTCCACGCAGTAGGCATCCCTGGCCGATGCCCTCCGGTGCGCACACAATGTTGACGTTGTGGTGAATGCCGTACGAAAGGTAGACGTAGAAGTGTCCTGGAGGGCCGAACATCGCAGCGTTTCGTGCCGTTTTGCCGCGATAGGTGTGCGCGGCGGCGTCTTCCTCGCCGAGGTATGCCTCGACCTCGGTCAATACGATGCTGACCCCGCCATGAGTGAGTGTGCACCCGAGTAGTTTCGGCGCGACGATGTTTGCGGGGCGGGAAAAGTCAATCATGGCCCCACCCTAACGAGAGTTCCCCAATGGTGGTTGAACGAAAGGGGGAAACACCACATGAAGTGTGGCTGGAGTTTGTTTTGTTATTTTTTTGCGTACGGTGAAAACAGGAACGCTTTTCTACACGCCACTTAGTCTAAGGAGCATCATGGCAGGCAAGCGCAACTGGGCAGCAACAGCGTCGATCGCGGCAGCGTTGGGGGTAGGAACTGTTGCAGCTGTGGATCTGACTCAGAAGAAACACTCCATTCGAAGAATTTACCCAGTCTTGGGGCGTGCGCGGTGGGCACTCGAGAAGATTCGTCCGGAGCTTCAGCAGTACTTTATTGAGCGTGACTGGGACGGCCGCCCATTCGACCGCCGCACTCGTAGTCTCATCTACTCGCGCGCGAAAGGGCAGACTTCGACCACTGCGTTCGGTACGCAAGAAAACGTCTACGAGCAGGGACACCGCTCCCTGGTGCATTCGATGCGCCCCGTAGATATGCCTGCGGAGCCGCCGCGCGTGCTGATTGGAGGCCCGCAGTGCTCCCAGCCGTACAGTGCAGCATTGCTGAACATCTCCGCTATGAGCTTCGGCTCGTTGTCTGGGCGCGCCGTCGAAGCGATGAACAAGGGAGCCAAGTTGGGCGGGTTCTACCAGGACACCGGTGAAGGCGGTCTGTCCCCGCACCACGAAAAGTACGGCGGTGACCTGGTGTGGGAAATCGGCACCGGGTACTTCGGCGCACGCACTCCGATGGGGGGATTTGATGCAGATACCTTCGCAGAGAAGGCAAAGCGGCCACAGGTGAAGATGACGCTGCTCAAGCTCTCACAGGGAGCGAAGCCTGGTTTGGGCGGTGAGCTGCCAGCCGCGAAGGCGACGAAGGAAGTTGCTGAAATTCGCGGGATCGAGGAGGGGAAGGCGTTCACGTCCCCAGGTGCGCACTCTGAATTTGATACCCCAATCGGCCTCCTGCACTTCATCGACCAGATGCGTACCCTCTCCGGGGGGAAGCCGGTTGGATTCAAACTGTGCATAGGCTCTCGTCGGGAATTCCTCTCGGTGTGCAAGGCCATGCTCGAGACTGGCATTCTGCCTGACTTCATCGTGGTCGACGGTTCCGAGGGCGGTACTGGCTCGGCGCCGAAGGAGTTTGAGGACCACGTGGGCCTGCCACTCACAGAGGGCCTGACGTTCGTGAATAATGCGCTGGTGGGCTGCGGCCTTCGCGACAAGATCAAGATCGGTGCTGCCGGCAAAATCGCCGCCGGCAACGACTTGGTGCGTCGCATGGTGCAGGGCGCGGACTTCCTGCTGAGCGCCCGCGCGATGATGATGGCCGTCGGCTGCGTGCAGGCAATGGAGTGCCACCTCGGTACGTGCCCGGCTGGTGTCGCGACGCAAGACCCGTGGCGTGAGCGTGGCCTGGATGTCGAGGACAAATCAATGCGCGTGATGCGGTACCAGAAGGCCACCGTTTCGTCAGCGCTGCGCCTCATGGCTGCGATGGGAGTGCAAGATCCGAAGGACCTGCGCCCTGAGATGATTCGCTGCAACGACGACTACGGGAAACCCCAGACGTACCGCGAGCGCTACGAGTGGCTTCGTGACGGTCAGCTAGTCGACGGCGACGTCCCAGAGAACTGGCGCGAGGACTGGGAATCTGCGAACGCGGAGTCGTTTCTAGCGAAAGGGAAGTAGCGCTTCGCTTCGGCGCGGAAAATTTGCCACAATAGGGGCATGACCCTAGATGAATCACAACGCGCGAAGGAACTGGCCGAGCTTGAGGAACGCCTCGAGCTCGGCCGTAAGCACCACGAAGAACTCATGGCGCAGATGAAGGCGAAAGTCCAGGAGTTCGAAGAGCGCCAAGCTGAGCTTGAGCGAGCTATTGCGGAGCGCAAGTCCGCAAAGTAAGCGCTATTGCTCACTGAGCCATGCAGCAAGTCGATGCACTGCTGCATGCTCAGCGTTAGTTCCGATGACCTCGTCCGCCACCGTCTTAAGATCCGGGTGGGCGTTGCCCATCGCAACCGCTGTTCCAGCCGCCTGGAGCATCGTGTAATCGTTCAGAAAATCACCGATCGCGGCAGTTGCTTCCTGAGGCACGCCCAAGGCGTCCGCGATCGCCAGCAGCGCCTTGCCCTTGTCTGCCGCTGGGCTCATGATGTCGATCCAGTGCTGGCCACTTACTACGTGGTCCAGTCCAGGCGCGTGCGCCTGCACCCACGCCAGCGCGTCACGCTCTGCATCACCGTCCACGTAGAGCGCGACTTTCACGGGTTGTTCGAAGGGGACGTCGACAAGCGAATCCACGTTTGTGTTGGCGTGATAGTACTTTGCAATCTCTTGCTCGACTTCCTTAGATGCACCGCGCAGCGAGTAGGACTGCTCGGGAGTGCACAGCACCGCCGACGCTGAAAACGGCGCTGTTTCAAACGCGCGTAGAAACTCGCGCACCGGCTGCTCCGGCATGGCAGTCACGTCGATTATGCGGCCGTCGTGGAAGACAACGGAACCGTTCTCCGCGATGAACGTGTGAGGCTGATGAGTGGTGAACATGTCACGAAGCGTCGCGAGCTGGCGTCCCGATGCCGGCGTGACCAGGACTTCGCGGTCGTCGGCAAGGCGAAGGAGCTCCCAGAAGGCGTCGGGAATGCGCCCGTGTTCGTCGAGCAGGGTGCCGTCCATGTCGAGGGCGATGATCTTCGGGCAAGGCATAGATTCGTTTCCTCCAATGCGTTGATGTACGTGCACAGGGTACCGAAGGTAGTTTCGCGCCAGCTTGTCGACGCCACGTTGGACAAATACCGCCATCCAGCACCGGGGGTGTGTTTTGGGGGTGGGGTGCGGGTTTACTTGGCGTTGCACTACAAAGCCCACCTAAGGCGACTGATGTAACCATATCTCGCGGTGCGGTTGGTTTAGCTGGAGTATTTGTAACAAAGATGGACCAATACACGCTACGATAATTCCTGTATTGGGGGTACGGCAGCTGTGTCATGTACCCCCAAGGCAAACGTTTCCCAATTGTTCAATTACCGCATGAAGAGGATGACTGTGTCTACGCCTACGAATACAACGCACCAACAGGACTGGAATCATAAGCTGACCCTGGCCCAGGAAATGCTTCCGCTCATCAGCCAGCTTCACCGTGAAAACAACGTTGTCACCTCGATTTTTGGCCGACTGCTGGTAGGTGTGACGGACATCGACATTATTAAGGCGCACCGGTACGCGCGTCGCATTGTGGAGAAGGAGCTTCCGCTCGAGGACACGTTGCCGGTGCTTCGTGAGCTTGTTCAGATGAACCTCGGCACGGCATCGATTGACCTTGGCCGTCTTGCCAGCGACTACAAGAAGTCCGGCGCGAGCGATCTGCGGGCCTACTTGAACGAGGCGCTTGCCGACGTCGTCGATACGGACTCGGAGCTCGAGCCACGCGATGTTGTGCTGTATGGTTTCGGTCGCATCGGCCGCTTGTTGGCTCGCATTCTGATTGCTCGTGAGGCGATGTACGGGGGAGCGCGCCTGCGCGCCGTCGTCGTGCGGAAGAAGGGTGACGACGACATCGTCAAGCGTGCATCTTTGCTTCGCCGCGACTCGGTGCACGGTCCATTTGACGGCACTATCACTGTGGATCACGAGAAGGAAGTCATCTGGGCCAACGGGACGCCGATCCAGATGATCTACGCGAACGACCCGGCATCCATCGATTACACCGAGTACGGCATCAACGATGCGATCGTCGTTGATAACACCGGTGTCTGGCGCGATGAGGCTGGGCTGAGCCAGCACCTGAAGTCCAAGGGTGTCTCCCGCGTTCTGCTGACCGCTCCAGGTAAGGGTGATATTAAGAACATCGTCTACGGTATCAACCATGCTGACATTGCGGACGGCGACCAGATCCTGTCCGCGGCTTCGTGCACCACGAACGGTATTACGCCGGTGCTGAAGGTCATCAACGATCGCTACGGTGTGGTCCACGGTCACGTTGAGACAGTGCACTCCTACACGAACGACCAGAACCTGGCCGACAACTTCCACAAGGGGGACCGCCGCGGTCGCGCTGCTGGCCTCAACATGGTGCTGACGGAAACAGGTGCCGCAAAGGCTGTGTCGAAGGCGCTTCCCGAGTTCGAGGGCAAGCTGACCGGCAACGCGATCCGCGTTCCAACGCCTGACGTTTCCATGGCGGTGCTCAACCTCGAGCTCGAAACCGAGACGACAAAGGATGAGGTCAATAACTTCCTCCGTAAGGTCTCGACGGATTCTAACCTGCGCCAGCAGATTGACTACATCCAATCGCCTGAGGTTGTCTCGACAGATTTGCTCGGTACCACGCACGCTGGTGTCGTTGACGGGTTGGCGACGATTTCGGCCGGCAAGCACCTCGTGCTCTACGTCTGGTACGACAATGAGTATGGCTACTCCCACCAGGTAGTGCGAGTTGTTGAGGAGATTGCGGGTGTTCGCCCGCGCATTTACCCCGCACGGACCGTTCCGGAGGATCTGAAGTAGTCATTTCTTTCCATGCCCCAGGCTGCACATGGCAGTTCCTGGGGCATGATGAGTTATTGGGGGGTGTACGTTTTGCGCTGGGAGTTCGCAAATTGACGTTCATACACTAAGTTAGAAGCGTACGTCTTTCGGTATGGGTGATTCGAAGAAGTGTAAGGCAGAGGCAATAGTGCGTCGAGGTAAGTGTAAAACCGGGCTCGCGGTCGCAGCGGCGACTTCAATCATGCTTGTGTCCGCAGGTATTGCTCCAACATATGCCCATGCCGAGCAAGATTCTCCGGAAGTGATCGACGAAGTTGCCGTCGATACTTCAAACTCGCTGGGGTTTGAGGAACTTCCGGAAGGGAAAGCGAAGCGCTCGTACCTCTTCCTCGATACCGATGGTTCACCACTGCAGGACACCGAGGTACGGTTCGTGAGCCAGGATGGGAAGACTTCGCACGTTGCGCGCACCAGCGAGAATGGTGCAGTTGCGTTTATCGTCGACCCAGGTTCGTACCGCTACCAAATCTATGGCGGAAAGGACCCGGAGAAACCGCGCTTTATTTCGGGTTGGATCACCGTCAAAGAAGACACGTTCATCATCACCTCGCTGAAGCTGCCTGCTGAGCAAACCATTTTCTATACGTGGCCGAAGATTGACTTGAAGCCAGGTGAGCGCAAAGTGGTCATGCCAAACGAGGAGAATGAGACCGGTACCGAGTTTGAAAAGATCGGTGGGACTCCTGAATGGGTGACTGTCTACCGTGACGGCACGGTGGAGGTTGCACCACTCGAAACGACGAAGGCCGGTGTGTACACCGTCAAGATTCGCGCTTCGAATGCACCTGACTTTGCCGTCAGGATTGAGTTGCAGGAATCAGCTAGTGGCGCTGATCGGTACGCCTTCAAGTACCCAACTAGCTACGTTCGTCCCGGTTCTGTCGGTTCAAGCATCACACCGAGCTTGACGCTGCGTAAAGACGGCTACGACTTCATTAACCAGCCGGTGCCTCGTGGGACGACGTTTGAGACTTCATACCCAGAAGCTACGATCGATAAGAACACCGGCGAGGTCAAGTACGTCGCTTCGAGGGGTACCAAGGTCGGGGAGACCGTCAAAATTCCGGTGACCGTGACGATGCCCGACGGCAGCCAGCTGAAGACGGACGCCGCTTTTGAGGTGATTCCGCCACTGCTCAAGACAGTAACGGACATCTCCTATGATGACGCCCGCGTGGCGCCAGGTGGAAAGTTCGTTGCAGATCTCAACTCCCGCGAACCGCTGCCCGTTGGCACCGAGTTCCGTTGGGACGCTAGAAAGAACGCTGACCTCCGCGGATGGAACGTCGCCGTCGACAGTGCCACGGGGGTCGTCGAGGCTGTGGTTCCCGAAGGCGTCGAGGATAAGGATTACAACTTACACATCCTGGCCAGCTACACGGATGGGTCAAGGGAGTACGTAACACTGCCTGTGCACATCGTGAACCAACTCAGCCCGGAGGAACTCGAGGCACACAAGCTGCGCTATGCACAGCAAATCGTGACCCCTGGTAAGGCGTTCACCGCTGAACCAGAGGGCGATCCTGTCTACGGCAGCGTGTTCTCCATCGAAAACGACGGTGGCATTCCGATCACCATTGACCGCGCGACAGGCCGCGTCACTGCAAAGATTCCGGCAGATACCGAGGCAGACAGCACCTACACCGCGAAGCTGCGCGTTGACTTCCCCGGTGGGCACCAAATCATCGAGTTGAAGGCAACTGCTAACTCGTTAGCTAGGAAGAACACAGTCGACTACGCTGTGCAAGAGGGCTTTGCCAAGCCGAAAGATCAGTTCTCTGGTGTGCACTACGGGCTGCCAAAGAGCTACAAGAACCAGGACGCGAACGTCGATATCAACCCGGAAACGGGCGAGGTGCGAGCTACGGTGCCACGTAGTCAGAAGCCAAAAGAGATTAACGTTCCTGTTGTTGTGACGTGGGAAGATGGCTCACAGCAGCTGATCGACCTACACGTTGTGCCTAAGCAAACAGCGACGCAAAAGGAGCTGAACTGGGAGCGCGTGTGGTGGATCGTGCCGTTCATGATCGCCGCTGAGGGCCTTGGTGTCTTACTCTTCTGGTTGTGGGACAGTAATAAGCATGTTCCGCCGTTTAATGCGGTGACGCATGCGTTGAAGAACGCCGGATTTGACGTTTCGGGATAAAGGACGAGAAAAGTGAAGATGAAACGAGCTCTTGCTATCGCGCTGTGCGCAGGCCTTGCCTTCGGTGGGGTGCAGCCCATCGCTGAGGCTGGCGTTCAAAAGATTCCCGGCGGCGTCTGGATCGAGAACGATTCGAAGACTGAAGGCTTTGCTATCTCGGACCTGGCGTACGGGTCGAAGCTGACCACGACGTTCCAGAACCCGCAGTCGGTCGGCGGTTTGCTCGAAAGCAGCCTGCAGACTGTACTGACCGTCGACGGGCGGCAGGTGGCGTTCCTCCCGACTGAGACGAAGTCTGACGTTGAAGAAAACGAGATCGGTTACAAGGTCATCCTGACGCACTACGATGCGAACACCGAAATCCAGATCACGCGCACGATTGAGATCGGCACAAATTCGATGGACGTGACGGTCGAGGCTACGAACAAGTCGAAGCGTGACCGCAAGATTGACATTGAGATGTTCTCTGCCGTGCCAAAGTATGCGCAGTATCAAGGTACCTACCGAGGCGGAAGGTTTAACTTCGGTCCTGCCGAAAAACCTGGCTACGATGTTTCGGTGAACTTCCGTGGTGCTGACGTCTCAAAGGCGGCGGGGCACGCGATCGAGTCTGGCGAAGCTAGCCGGGTGGGTGAAGTTGCCGAAGACGGCGCCGGCTACCAGTACGCGGCGTGGAACAAGGAACTACCAGTTCAGGGGACGGCGTCGGTTACCGCGAACATCTTCATCCAGACGCAGCCCACGGCGAAAGACACTGACCAGGATGGGCTGCCGGATGAGTGGGAGAAGGTGGGGTTTACCGCTGCTGACGGGACCCCGCTTCCACTCGACAGGTGGGGGGCGAAAGTAGGACAGAAAGATCTGTTCCTGCAGTTGAACTGGATGAAGTCTGAGTGGGAGACGCTGAACTGCAACGAGGTGAATAAGTTCGGCGCGAACATCCAAGACTTTGAGAAGTTTGCGAAGTGCGCTGAGGCGAACGCGAACGTGTACCGGCCTTCCCGTGAGTCCCTGATGGAGCTGGAGGATAAGTTCGCTGCGCACGGGATTCGTCTCCATATCGATGCTGGTGACCTCTACACCTCCATCCCTAACTACGAGAACAGGCACGGTGGCCCAACGGAGGACTTCACCCCGCTGTACTTCGCGGATGGTATGTCGAAGCGAGACAAGCTAGGGCAAAAGCGCCAGGAGCTGCTCGGTACTCGTGAGTCGGTGTTCCGCGTCGGCATTATCGGCGACCAGATGGAGAAAGGCGACTGGTCGACGGGTACCGGCCTGGTCAACGACTCTGCGTTTTACGTGTCTTACCACGAGAACGTGACCAACCAAGAGCAGCTGCGAAACACCATCCTGCACGAGTTCGGCCACAACCTAGGCCTGACCCACAATGGCGCACTGTCGACGAACCCGGTGGATACCGAGGCGTATTTGCCGACGTACAAGTCGGTCATGAACTACCTCTACCAGTGGTCGCACTTCGACTACTCCGACCAGGCCTATGAATCGGTCCCCAAGACCGACAAGAGGTACCCGAAGGAGAAGTGCGAACAGGACGGCGTCGTCTGCTACGAGGGCGAATACTCTGTACCAGCGGACTGGGACAACCTGAACCTCAAGGGCAAATACATTGGCTCAGGTGAAGGCACCGTTGGCACCGACGACATTCCGGAGCCAAGCCACAATATTTCTGCTCGCGAGCTAGAAATCATTGCTGCAGATCAGAACCCTGGAAAGGCCGGTTTCCGTCTGGCCGGTGGTGAAGATGCGGCGGTGGTGACGAACCGTTCAACCGACGTACTGACTGGTGAGATCCGCAACCTCGGTCTGGATCTGCACAAGTTCACGGTGTACGCCAAATACCCGACGATCACGGGTGCGGAGCCAATCGAAGTCACTGTTCCTGGCCAGATTAACGCCAGCGGTGCGGAACCTTCTGCACGTGTTGAAATCCCGATCAAGAATGCAACCTCGCTGCGGGACTCGACGATGCCGCTTGAGATCCGCATCGTTAACGCCGAAGGCGACGAGGTATTCAAGGAGGAGTACCAGGTTTCCGTTCTTGACTACACGGCGGAAGAGATGGAGCGCATCCGCAAGGAGATCGAGAAGGATCCAACCGCTAGTGACCGCCTGAAGGAATCTGCGCGCCGGATTCTGGACCCGAAGGCTGGGCGTCAGGCACCGGAGGAGCCGGACCGCATTGACGTTGAGACGCCGAAGCCTCAGGCGCCACCGACCGATACTGGTGTGAACACGGGCCAGTCGGACAAGTCGTCCGCGTCCGACAACGTGGGGATGATCGTCGGCATTATCGCTGCAGTCGGCGGTGTGTTGGCGGCGGTCTACGCTGCGGCATGGGCATCAGGTCTTCTGAAGTTCTAAACTTCTCTCTACAAAGGCCCCGTGGGAATTCTCCCGCGGGGCCTTTCTCTATTTGTGCAGCTCAACCATATCTTCGTGTGAGTTTGCACATAATAAGTTGCAAGTTCGGTAGGGCGAACTTTAGAGTTGGTGAGGTACACCTTAGTTTGAAAGGAAACACTTCATGTCACGCACATCCAGGATCCTCACTGCATGCGCGCTTGCCTTGGGCGTAGGGCTCGCAGGCTGCTCGTCTACCGAGGACAACCAGGCGACACAGGACGGCATCAACGCCGACGGTGCGCTGCAGGTCTACGCAACCACGGGTTACCTCGCGGATGCCATCGCCAACATTGCGCCTGAGGCGGAGGTCACCACGATGGTTGGCCCGGGCGGGGACCCGCACACCTACCAGCCCTCAACGAAGGACATCGACAAGATTCAGTCCTCCGATGTGGTGTTCTGGAACGGCCTGCACCTCGAAGCTCAGATGATCAAGCAGCTGGAGAGCCTCGGGGACCGCCAGCTGGCAGTAGGAGACAAGCTGCCGAACAATCTGCTGCTTGACTGGCCAGAAACCGATGCTGAGGGCAACCCTCTGCATGACCCGCACGTATGGAACAGTCCAGAGGCGTGGAGCCTGGTTGTCGGCGAGGTCGCAAACAAGCTTGCAGAGGTCGACCCTTCGAAGTCCGATGAGTACCACGAGAACGCCGCGAAATACCAGGCGGAAATCGCGGATGCGAACGAAAAGGCTGCAACCATGCTGGCGAACATCACTGGGCCACGCATCTTGATCACCGGCCACGATGCCTTCAACTACTTCGGCAAGACCTACGGGTTGGATGTGTACGCGACGGACTTTGTTTCCACAGAGGCGAAGCTGTCGGCGTCGGAACTTTCGGACCTTGCGGATCTCATCGCGGACAACAAGGTGCCGACGATCTTCCAGGACAATCAGGCGAACCCGCAGGCGATTAAGAGCCTGCAGGAGGCTGTGCACGCCCGCGGGTGGGATGTCGCCATTTCTGACGAGGAGCTCTTCGCCGACACCCTCGGCCCCACCGCGCCAACGGATACCTACATCGGGGCGTTCCTGCATAACGCTGAAGCAGTTGCTGCAGCGCTCGGGGGCAAGTAACCCATGACTACGCAGACGTTTGCGTGCGCGACGCATAATCTTTCCGTTGCCTACCACCTCGATCCGGTCCTGGAACAGGTGAATGTGCGGTTCCCCGAGGGCGCCATCATGGGGATCGTCGGGCCGAATGGTGCCGGCAAGTCAACACTGATCAAGGCGATGCTGGGGCTTATCCCGACGCTGACCGGGGAGACCGAGTTCTTCGGCCAGCCGCTCAAGGCAGTGCGCCACCGCGTGGGGTACATGCCACAACACGCGAGCGTCGACTGGGACTTTCCTACGACGGTGCTCGACGTGGTGACGATGGGTACGTACGGGAAGCTGGGCTGGTTCCGCAGGGCGGGGAAGCGCGAACGCGCCGCCGCATACGAAGCCTTGGAACGCGTAGGGATGCAGGATTTCGCTGGCCGCCAGATCGGCGCACTCTCAGGCGGGCAGCGCCAGCGCGTCTTTCTCGCACGCGGGCTAGTACAGGACCCGGACTTGTTCTTCCTCGACGAGCCGTTTCAAGGCATTGACGCGAAAAGTGAGGCGACAATTATCGACGTGCTCCGCACCATGCGCGAGAATGGCACAACAATCGTGATGGTGCACCACGACCTTTCGACAGTGCCGACGTACTGCGATGCGGTGACGCTGCTGGATAAGACAGTGATTGCATCGGGGCCAGTCTCCTCCACGTTTACGCCGGAAACGATTGCGCAGGCGTACGGGTTAGGCGCGGACTCGATGAGATTGTTGGGTGTGCTGTGATGGGGACGTCGATAAGCCTTGGTGCGTTCTTTGCGAACCACACCTATGCCATGGTGTTTTGGGGGACCACCATCATTGGCGCAGTGGCAGGGATGCTTGGGACGTTCGCGTACCTGCGCAAGCAGTCGCTGACCAGTGATGTGATTTCGCACTCCGCACTACCAGGCACGTTGCTGGCGTTTTTGCTGTGCGTCGGGCTGGGAGTCGACGGCCGTAACATGGTTGCGCTGCTGGTTGGAGCCGTAGTCACTGGTACGTGCGCGGTGATGGTGGCGAACACGATTACTGCCCGGACGCGGACGTCGATTGACGCGGCGATGGCGATCAGCTTGTCGTTCTTCTTCGGGTTCGGGATGCTGTTGCTGGACGTGATCACGAGCAATCCGTTCCCAGGCAAAGGTGGTATTCAGGACTACCTGTTCGGCAACGCATCCGTGATTACCAGGGCGGACCTGCGAATCAGCATCATCGTCGGGTTGCTCGCGGTCTGCGTGATGTGCGTGTTGTTTAAGGAGTTCGAGCTGCGCTCCTTCGACCCCGTGCAGTCCACGATGCTTGGGTTTCGCCCGAGGGTCATCGACACGGTGATGTTCATGACGATCGCGCTTGCGACGGTGATCGGCGTCAAATCTGTCGGGTTGGTGTTGATGGTGGCATTCGTCGTAACTCCGCCTGCCGCGGCGCGCCAGTGGGTGCAAACGGTGCCAGCGATGGTCGTGCTCGCGGGCGTGTTTGGAGCCGTCGGCAGTGGTGCTGGATCCTACTTGTCCATCGCGCTTGGCAACGTGCCGACCGGCCCCGTTATCGTGCTTGTCCTGTTCGCGGTGTTTCTGGTGTCGTTCATCTTCGCCCCGAAGCGAAGCGTCATCGCCCGGGCCCGTTCGCAGCGGCGAGCGACGGCAGCGCTGCGTGCCCGGCTGGAAACAACAGTTTCGGCGGAGGTAGCGTCGTGAGTTTCATCGTCGGAACACTTTTGCTCGCGGTGGTCACGGCGTGCGCATGCGCAGTGCCGGGAGCATTCGTTGTGCTGCGGAAGCACTCCATGCTCATAGATGCTATCGGGCATGCGATCTTGCCGGGCATTGCCCTGGGGTACTTGTTTACGAACAACCTGAACTCACCGGTGGTGATCGTGTGCGCGGCGCTGGCCGGTGTGGCGGTGGTCCTCGGCGCACAGTGGCTCGGGGATTCGGGACTCGTGACTGGAGACGCCCCGCAGGGCCTCATCTTCCCGGCACTGTTCAGCGTGGGCGTCATCCTGATTACCTCCCACTTCTCGAACGTCCACCTGGATACACACGCGGTGCTCGTCGGCGACTTGAACCTGGCTGCGTGGAATCAGCTTACTGTTGGCGGGGCGCAGCTGGGACCGGTGTATCTCTACATCATGCTCGCGGTGCTAGCGCTCAACGTGGTCGCGATTGGTCTTGTGTATCCGCAACTGCTCGCGTCCACGTTTGATGGCCAGTTCGCACGCAGCATCGGCGTGCCAGTGAGCATGCTGTCCGTCGCGTTTATGTTCCTGGTGTCCTTGACCGTCACAGCAGCGTTCAACGCAGTCGGGGCGATCCTGGTCATTGCACTGGTGGTCATCCCCGCGGCAGCAGCCAAACAGTTGGCCACGACGGTACCGCGCATGATGACCCTGACGGTTCTGCTCGCTGCGGTTGGGGCAGTCGCAGGCTTCGGCGTCGCCTACCTTCTCGACGCCCCCACCTCCGCCACGATGACTGTCATCTACGGGCTCGAGTTCCTCAGCTGCGCCCTCTGGGCACGGCGGGCTCAGCGGTCACCCACACGGCGTCCGCTGCGCGTTTCCCGAGCGCAAGTGGAGGTTGCTGGCCGTCGATAAGCACTTCGACGGTGTCAGAGAACGGGGCTGCCTGCTGGGTACGCAAGTGCGTACCCACCGTGATACCGGAGGTGTCGAAGAACTGCAGCAGACTCGGGTCACCGTCGGAGACACGTTGGACCACGACGTCGTTGTCTGGGGCGATCGTGCTCAGCGGCTCAGCGTGGAATTGCGGCACGGTGCCGTCGGCGGCGGGGATGGGGTCGCCGTGTGGGTCGCGGGAAGGGTAGTTGAGGTGGGCGTCGAGGCGCTGCAGCATGAATTCCGAAACGGCGTGCTCGAGGACCTCGGCGTCGTCATGCACCTGGTCCCACGAGTATCCGAGCGTTTCCACGAGGAATGTTTCGATGAGGCGGTGACGGCGAATCATCGCGACGGCGTGCGCGCGGCCTTCCTCCGTCAGCGTAATGGGCGCGTAAGGCTTATGGTGTACGTACCCTTGCTGAGCAAGCTTCTTGACGGCGTCCGACACGCTCGAGAGCCGAAGCCCCATGTAATCCGCCAGCACCTTGGTGGTCACCTTCGTGTCTGACCATTCGGTGAGCGCCCAGAGTGACTTGAGATAGTCCTGCGTACTGGTGGAGAGCTGGGAAACGGAATCCATGGGGCTTACTGTACAGACTCGAGAATGAACGCGAGGTGCATGGTCTGCAGCTCGAGCTCGCCTTCGGTCGCCGGCAGCGAAGCGATTTCCTGACGCGCCTCAGCGGTCAGCGGGATGACCCATCCAGCATTGGGGTCGAGTACAGGAACAGCGGGCTTTTTGACGGGCACCCAAGTCACGGTGCGCGCGCCGGGGCAGATCATTTGGAGCGGGCCGTCGATACGCTGGAGCTCCGCGAGTGCCGCCGGTGTAGAGGTCACGACGACCAATCGTTCGTCCGAACCTGGAGAGAGCGCCGCAGTCGTGACCTTGAGCACCGGGAGCTCCACACGCTCATACTCCGTCGGGTACTCTGCGAGTGCAGGAGCAGCGCCCGCCCCGAACCATTTCTTGATCTGACCCAACACGCTCATGGTGCACACGATACCCTGTACTAGGGTAAACGCCATGGAACACAGCGAATCGCCTCCGGCGACAGACTACGTCGTGCCCTATGGTCCCGGCGAACTCGTGCACGTGCCGCAGCACAGCGACAGGCCTGACGTGTTCACAAAAGATAACCGAGTGACGCCGCAGGGCTGGGTATACGTGGCCAAGCGTGTCATTGCAGACTTCTCCGTTGACGCGATGCTTGACCGCGCGGCTGCGCTGACCTATTACGCCGTGTTGTCTATCGCTCCGATGATTTTGGCGGTCTACTCGATCGCGACGCTGCTGCTGCCACGTGACGAGGCCGCCGTCAATGACATCATTGACGACTTCATTGCACTCTATGTACCCGAAGCATTGGAGGATGAGGCCCTGCGCTTCCTCCTGACGGTGATTGGCACCCCGGCGCAGAGCACGATTGCGCTGGTGGTATCGATCGTGGTCTCGCTTCTTTCCGCATCCGCGTACGTGCGGTCCTTCTCCCGGAACGCGAACGTCATGTACGGCCGCATAGAGGGGCGCAACCTGGTCCGCACGTGGTTCACCATGTGGGTCACCACGCTGATAATGGTGCTTGGGGTGATCGTGATCATCGTCGGCACGTTTTTGCGCGAGTCAATTGTGAACGGTCTGCTGCAGCCGATCGCAGAACCCCTAGGGATGACAGATACCGTTGATTACCTGACAAAGATCTTCCTGCCTGTCTGGGATTACGCCCGCTTCCCAGTCATCATCGTGACTGCGATCGCGTTGATCTCCGTGCTCTACTACGTTTCGCCCAACGTACGGCCGGAGAAGTTTCGCCTGCTCACCCTCGGATCTTCGATGGCGTTGACGGCGATTTTCATTATTTGGCTTGGCTTTTCGTGGTTTATCGGCACGATGGGGATCTCGAGCGCTTACGGGGCATTTGGTACCGCCGGGGCCGTCCTCGTCCTGGTGTGGGTGATGAACGTCGTGCTGCTCGAGGGCGTCAAGATTGACGCGGAGGTGTTGCGAGTGAAACAGCTGCAGGCGGGCTACGACGCTGAACACATCATCCAAGTCCCACCAAGAAGCACGAAAGCGGTCGACTTCCGGCTGAAAGTGCAGCGCTGGATTGACCGCAGTGCCTCAACGCTCAAAGCACAGGACGGTACAGGGGAGGAGCCGACAGGCTAGTCCAGACTAGTCAGCGACGAGCGGCTCCATCGTCAGGTTCGGGTGCTCCTTCTGGATGAAGGCCAGGCGCCACTTATCGCCGAATAGCGCGATCAGCTCGCCGTCGGAGCGCGTAAAGATCTCGACGCCGCGCTGGCGTCCAAGCGCCTCCGCAGACTCGGCGTCAGTCCGGCGGGCCACCGAGTACGGGATAGGCTCTGTGATGGTTTCCACGTTGTACTCGAGCTCCATGCGAGCCTGCATGACCTCGAACTGCATCGGGCCGACGGCAGCCATGACTGGTGCGGCGTCACCACGCAGGTCGTTGCGCAGGATCTGCACAACACCTTCCGCATCCAGCTGGTCGAGCGCCTTGCGGAACTGTTTGTACTTGCCAAGCGATTTCGCACGAAGCGTCTGGAAGTGCTCCGGCGCGAACTGTGGCATTGGAGGGTACTGCACCTTCTTGCCCGCGTAGATCGTGTCGCCCGGCGCAAGCGATCCGGCATTGACCAGGCCGATGATGTCGCCGGGGAAGGCGGTTTCCACGGTGTCGCGGTTTCGTCCGAACACGGTCAGCGCGTACTTGGTGGAGAAGGTACGGCCGCTTTGCGCATGGGTAACCTGCATGCCGCGGTCGAACTCACCGGAGATGACGCGCATAAACGCCAGGGTGTCACGGTGGTGCTTGTCCATGCCAGCTTGGACTTTGAACACCACGCCGGAGAAGTCGTCGTCGAGCTCGCGGTGGGAATCCATCGCGGTGGTGGAAGTCTCGACGGCCTTGGGGTCGGCGTCGCGGCCCTGCGGGGCCGGCGCGATCGCGCACAGCGTGTCCAGGATTTGGTGGACGCCGAAGTTCAACATCGCGGACGCGAAGATGATGGGGGAGGTCACGCACTGCTCGAACAGGGTCTGATCGTGCACAGCGCCGTCAGCGGCGAGCAGCTCGGCCTCCTCGACGGCGGTTTCCCACGTTTCGCCCTCGCGGTCGGCGGCCTCATCAGGGGAGTAGTGCTCCTCCGGTGCGATAGTGGAGCCGCCAGCAGTACGGATGAAGTGGATGTAGTTGTCTGCCTCGCCGTCAGCGTTGATGTGGGCGAGCCCGCGGAAGTCGCCAGCCTCGCCGACAGGCCAGTACAACGGCGTCGGCTGTAGGTCAATCTCCTGGACAATCTCGTCGACCAGCTCGAGCGGTTCGCGACCGATGCGGTCCCACTTGTTGACCACAGTGACGATCGGCAAGCCGCGCGCCTTGCAGACGCGGAAGAGCTTCAGGGTTTGCGGCTCGAGGCCCTTGGCGGCGTCGATAAGCATGACAGCGGCATCGACGGCGGACAGCACGCGGTAGGTGTCCTCGGAGAAGTCGGCGTGGCCAGGCGTATCAACCAGGTTGATCATGTACGGCGTGGTCGCCTCTGAGCCTTCGGGGAGGTACTCGAACTGGAGCGCCGAGGACGCGACCGAAATGCCGCGCTCCTTTTCCATATCCATCCAGTCAGAGACCGTCGACTTGCGGTTGCCCTTGCCGTGCACCGCACCTGCCTCCGAAATAATGTGCGCGTGCAGCGCGAGCGCCTCCGTCAGTGTTGACTTACCAGCATCGGGGTGGGCAATGACTGCGAACGTGCGGCGACGGTGGGCCTCTGCGCGGGTACCAGTAGACGTGCTCATAAGTGCTCAAGCGTAGTCGCAAGGCGGGGGAGATAGACAACCGGAGGCAGGTAGGGTGAGAAGCGGCGGTGCTATAGTCGCCGCGGTTGGGAAAGAATTAGGTCAACGTAACGCAACACTGTGAGGTTTGTGATGAAAGTCGGAATCGTGCTCGGATCCATTCGCCAAGGCCGCTTCGGCGAGCAAGTTGCCCACTGGGTCGCTGAAGCCGCTGCGAACAGCCCCGACATCACCTACGAGATCCTTGACCTCCAGGAGTTTCAAGTCCCGCTGCTCGACACGGCGACGCTACCAGGGGGCGCGAACAAACAGTACGCCGACGAGCGCGTTACCGCCTGGTCTCGCGCAGTCGATAGTTGCGACGGCTACATCTTTGTTACACCTGAGCACAACCATTCCGTGCCCGGCGCGATGAAGAACGCCTACGACAGCCTTAGCGATGAGTGGGCCATGAAGCCCGTCGCATTCGTTGGGTACAGCGCCGACGGCGCGATTCGCGCGGTGGAGCACTGGCGGCAGATCGTCGCAAACTTTTCGATGTTCGACGTGCGCAACCAAGTTGCCCTTTCACTTTTCGACGACGCCACCAACGGCACCCTCACCCCGCGCCCGCAGAAGAACACAGACCTGACGAAGATGCTGAATGCGCTGGAACAGTTTTTGCGTCACCACCACGCTTCCCAGTAGGAGAGCCGGGTTAGCTGCGCGGGTGGATCTCGTTTTGCGCTTGCGCGAGCCCGGTGCTGGTGATTGCGTGGACGGCATCGGCAGCTAACGCGATTGCGTCAGTGGGGGTGGTTGTGAATTCCGCAAGCACCCAATCGGGGATAGCGATGCCGCTTGCTTTCGGCGGCCTGCCGATGCCGACGCGCACCCGCACGTAGTCGCGCGTCCCGAGCTCCTGCGTGAGCGACTTCAACCCGTTGTGGCCGTTCTCGTTGCCGCCCTGCTTCAAACGAACCTTGCCCGGAGGCAGGTCCAGCTCGTCGTGGACGATCACGATCCGCTCCGGGGGAAGTTTGTAGCGCGCGGCGAGCGGAGCGATGGCCTTGCCGGACTCGTTCATGTAGGTGTGCGCGCGGGCGTAGGCCACACCGTCCTTCACCGCGAACGAGTAATCGCGACCTGCGATGACCGGAAGCGATTTCGCGAGCGCGTCCACAACGAGGTAGCCGACGTTGTGTCGCGTCCGCTCGTACTCGGTACCAGGATTGCCCAGCCCAACCACGAGCCAGTCGATGCTCTCAGGGGCGGGGTTGGCGCGCTTGAAGCGGCGGAAGAAGTTCAACACGGAGGCTAGTGTAAGGCAAAACCCCTCGATTCTCACGGTGGGAGCCGTTAGCGTATGGGTATGCAGCTACCGAAGATTATTGCGGCTCCGATGGCGGGAGGACCCTCCACGCCGGCCCTTGTCAACGCCGTGACGTTTGGGTTCCTTGCGTTTGGGACCTGTAGCGTCGCGCAGGCCCGCGAAGAACTTGCGGAGGTCGACGGCAACTTTGGCGTGAACTTCTTCATGCCACAGCAGATTGCGCCCGATCAGCGTGACGTCCGCGCGCTGGCCGCGGAACTTGGGGTGGAGGTGCCGGATGTTGACTTGAGCTGTGGCTTCGAGGATAAGTTTGCGATTGCGCTCGAGGCTGGCCCTGCAGTGGTCTCCTCGACGTTCGGGTGTTTTTCCGAGCACGAAATTCAACGCGCACACAACGCCGGCGCGCAGGCCTGGGCGACCGTCACCAACGAAGAAGAAGCGAAGGTTGCCGTCGCGCGTGGCGTTGACGCACTTGTGGTGCAAGGAATTTCTGCAGGAGGCCACCGCGCAACGTGGTCGCCGAACGACACTCCAGACCCGCGGGACACTCCGGAGCTCGTCCGCGCGCTCAAGGGCATTGGGGTACCAATCATCGCCGCCGGGGGCGCGCGGACCCCTGAGGAAGTCGACCTCCTCATTGATGCCGGTGCCGTGGCGGTCTCCTGCGGCAGCGTCTTCCTCCTGTCGGGCGAAGCCGGAACGAGTCCACGCAACCGAGAGCTTCTCCAAAGCGATCGACCAGCGGTGGCCAGCAGGGCGTTCAGCGGACGGGTCGCCCAGGGCATCCAGAGCGCATTCACGGTGGCACACCCAGATTTGCCACCGCTGTACCCCTACCTGCGCCCCATGACCTTGAACAATGACTACTGCCTAGTCGGTGCCCGCCGAGGCACCTTGCCTACGGGGCCCGCGGCGGCCGTGGAAGCGTGGATGGCAGGTACCGGCAAACTCCGTTAACCCTGCGCGTGGGCGATGAACGCGTCGGCCGCATCGGCAACAGCAATCGCGACATCGATCTGCTCTTTCGCCGCGAACTGGCGCAGCACGTAGTCCGCCGGCGGCATCTTGCCAGGCGGGCGTCCAATCCCGACCGCGAGCTTGTTGTAGTTCTTGCCGTTTTTCAGCTTCGACAGCGACTGGGTCACTGACTTCAGCCCGTTATGCCCGTGGTCGCCTCCGCCGGTGCGCAGCTTCACCTCTCCCAACGGAAGGTCAAGCTCGTCGTGGACCACGTACAGGTCCGCGGGGGAGGCGTCGAAGTAGTCAAGCAGCGCCTTGACCGGGCCGCCGGACACGTTCATGTAGCTTTGCGTACGTGCCAGGACTACTCGACGGTCCGCCAGAAGCCTGCCTGCGGCGAGCTCCGCAACCTGGGTATTCGTGCGCTTGTGCAGCGCAAGCGTTGCCGGCGACATCGTTGCTCTGCCCGCGAGCTCCTCAATAACAGACACGCCTACGTTATGGCGCGTTCCTTCGTATTTCGGGCCAGGGTTTCCAAGGCCTACGACGATGATTGGTGAAGCAGTCATTCCCACATCATAGGCAAAGACAGCAAAACGCCCCGTTCGCATGTGGAACGGGGCGTCGAAACGTTGTGAAACGCAGCGGGAGGATTACTCAGCTTCCTCAGTGGACTCTGCGCCAGCTTCAGCGCCGCCCTCTTCAGCTTCCTCAGCTGCAGCCTCGAGATCCTCGTCAACCTGCTCGTAGGTGAAGTTCACCAGCAGGTGATCCGGAGCGGACACCAGCTCAGCGCCCTCAGGCAGCGTGACGTCGGCAGCGGTGATGAGGTCGCCGATCTCCTTGCCATCGATGTTGACCTCGATCTCGTCCGGGATGTTCAGAGCGTCGATCTCGATCTCGATCAGGTCGGACTCGACCAGGACGACTGCGTCTGGGTGAGCCTCGCCGACAGTGACAACAGGGACCTCGACGACAACCTTCTCGCCGCGCTTAATACCGAGCAGGTCGATGTGGTCGATATCGAGGGTGATCACGTTCTGGTCGATGTGCTTGACCATCGCGAGCAGCTTCTCGCCGTCGAGCTCCAGCTCAACAATGGCGTTGACGCCCTCGTTGCGCACGATGGAGGTCATCTCGATGCGGTCGACAGAGAAGTGGATGTTGTCGATGCCAGCTTCGTAGAGAACGCCCGGGATACGGCCGTCGCGACGCAGGCGACGTGCAGCGCCCTTGCCGAACTCTTCGCGCTTCTGACCTGGGACAACAACTGGGGTAATAGCCATGTTTGTGACTCCTTTTGTAATTGGGCCACAAAAAACCTGTGACCACTGAACGGACAAATTGCTCGTCGAGTGATCACAGGCCAAAGTCTGAGATACATATCGCGTCGATAACGGCCAAAATCAGCCCTCGCCGAGACCCAGCTAGCTTAGGTTTCGACGCCCACCATTGTCAAGCGCCCGCCAGGCGGCAGTGCACGCATTGGTTTCTTCCTCGTTTGTCACCGTAATACGGATGCCTTCATCAAAGGCGCGAACAAGCACCCCGTGCGAAGCAAGCTGCGCCGCCAGATCCTGTGGTGATTCGTTCAAACTCTCTGCCGGAACCCACACGAAATTCGCCTCGGAGTGGGGAGTACCGTATGCAGCGAAGAACTCCTGCAGCCGCTCACGCTGCGCGCGCGTCCGGGCGACGCGGTCGTGGAGCTCGTCTTGTGAAGACAAGGAAGCAAGCGCACCGACCTGTGCCACCGAGCTCACACTAAACGGAACGGCGACCTTATTCAGCGCATCGATCGTCTCCTCCTGGCCGAACGCGTAGCCAACGCGCGCTCCGGCCAGTCCGTACGCCTTGGAAAAGGTCCTAAGGCACACAACGTTGGGATACACCTGAATTTCATCGACACCGCGCGGGGAGTCGGTAGCTGCGTTGTATTCGAAGTAGGCCTCGTCCAGCGCGACGATAACGTCTTGAGGGACGCGGGCCATGAAGTCAGCCCACTCGCGCTCCGTGATTGTGGTGCCCGTCGGGTTATTCGGGTTGCACACAAACACCAGGGAAGTTCGTGGGGTAATTGCATCCGCCATCGCTGGCAAATCCATCCGGTGGTCAGCCGTCAATGGCACTGCAACCGGCGTAGCTCCCGCGATCTGAGCGAAAATCGGGTACGCCTCGAACGACCGCCATGGGAAGACGACCTCGTTGCCCGGCTGCGAGGTCATGGTAACCAGCTGCTGGCACAGCGCTGAAGACCCGGTGCCGACAGCGACCTGCTCCGACCGGACGCCGAGCGAGGCAGCAATCGCCTCGCGCAGTTGCATCGCACCCATGTCCGGGTAGCGGTTCACCGACCGCAGTGATTGTGCCATCGCCTCCTCTACTGCGGGCAGTGGGCCCTCAGCAATCTCATTGGAGGAAAGCTTCACCGCACGCTCGTTCCTCTGGCCGGGGACGTAGGACGGAAGGCTATCGAGATCTTTGCGAATCAACTCGGATGCTCCTTGAGTAGAGAATAGAAAATTTTAGGCGCGCGACTTCGGCTTCAACGCCCAAATGATTGAAAGCGCGATCACCCAGCCGATCAGAGCGAACAGGCCGGTGCGGTAATCAGGCAGGAACGCCATCAGGACCAGCACCAGGATGAAGAACCCTGCACAGATCCAGTTTGCCACTGGGTACCACGGAGCGCGGAACGACACATCGGGGTGCGTCTTCCGGAAGTTCAGGTGCGCGAAGCACACAGCAGCCCAAGTAATCAGCTCGGAGCCGACGATGATGGCAAGCAGGATGGCGAACACACGACCCTCAAAGAAGTAGTTCATGAAGACCACAATGCCCATCAGCGAACCGTTGAACAGCAGAGCTCGAAGCGGCAACCCCTTTTTGGTCGTTGCGGCGAAAAATGAAGACGCCTGGCCATTGCGCGCGAGATCGCGCAGCATGCGGCTTCCCGAGTACGTCATTGTGTTACACACTGACGCAACCGCTACCAAAATAACAAGGTTGAGCAAGTGGGCGGCGCTGTCGATTCCCACAGAGGAGAGCACCCTGACGAACGGGCTGGCGGAAATATCCTGTTCGTCCCACGGCGCGAGCAGCAAGATGACGCTCATGCCACCGATGTAGAAGACCAAAATGCGCCAAATAACAGAGTTCACTGCGCGTGGGATCGTCTTCTCCGGGTGCTCTGTCTCGCCAGCTGCCGTGCCGATCGACATGATGCCGCCGAATGTAAAGGTCACCGCTACCAGGGAGAACAGCACACCAGATGCGCCATTCGGGAAGAATCCGCCGTGGACAAAGAGGTTGCCAAAACCGACTGCTGGTTCCGGACCAAGACCAAGCACCAGCACAACGCCCAGAATGATCATCAGGATCAGCGCAATGACCTTAAACAGTGAGAGCCAGTACTCGGCCTCTGCGAACACGCTCACGCGTGCTGCGTTCACAAGCATCACAACGACAAGCGTGACAAGCGCAGTGAGCCAGTGTGGAATGTCAGGGAACCAGAAGTCGAGGAAGGTACCCATCGCGGTGAGCTCAATCATGCCCACCACGATGGTGGTAAACCACCAGTTCCATCCCGTGATAAACCCGGCGCGCGGGCCGATAAACTCACGAGCATAGGCCGCGAACGAGCCTGAGACAGGATGCGCTACTGCCATCTCGCCGAGCATGCGCATCAGCAGATAGACGATGAACCCGACAATTAAAAATGTGAGCAGGACCGCTGGGCCCGCATAGCTAATGGATTCCGCAGAACCAAGAAACAGGCCAGTTCCGATACAGGAACCGAATGCGATCATCTGCAGCTGGCGGTTTTTCACCTTGCGCTGCAGGCCACCATCGCTGGTGACTTGGTGTTGTTCATCGCCGCTCATTGGCGTACTCCTTGCGATAAAGATTGCCGGATAGCCGGAGGCTTCCTCACACATTAATCAATTGCGTGTGTCAGACAACCGTTGGGTGTGCACAAAGAACCCCCTTGACGCCGCTTCGCGGGGAAGCGCGCAAGGGGGAGATCCCGAAAGTGAGGCGTAAGGCTATGCCTGTCCCTCGAAGAGCGTCGTTACCGAGCCATTTTCGAAAATCTCGTGAATGGTCTTTGCCAGCAGCGGAGCGATGGAAAGCACGGTGAGGTTCTTCCAGCCTTCGGTGCTCTGCGGAAGCGTGTCGGTCGTGATCACTTCCTCCGCGCCACAGTCGCTCAGACGCTCACGTGCCGGGTCAGAGAAGACACCGTGGGTACACGCGATGACGACCGACTTCGCGCCGGCCTTCTTCAGCACGCCGACCGCACCTGCGATGGTGCCACCGGTATCAATCATGTCGTCCATCAGGATGCAGTCTTTGCCGTCGACGTCGCCGACAACGCGGTTGGAGACAACCTTGTTCGCGGCGTCGATGTCTCGAGTCTTGTGCACGAACGCCATCGGGGCATCACCCAACATATTGGCCCACTTCTCAGCCGACTTCACGCGGCCAGCGTCAGGGGAGACCACCACGAGGTTGTCCATCGGGTACTTGGACTTGATGTAGTCCACCAGGATTGGCTGAGCGTGCATGTGGTCGACCGGGCCATCGAAGAAGCCCTGGATCTGATCCGTGTGCAGATCCACGGACACGATGCGGTCTGCGCCGGCAGCGGTGAGCAGGTCAGCAACCAGGCGGGCGGAGATAGGCTCGCGGCCACGGTGCTTCTTGTCCTGGCGGGCGTACGGGTAGAACGGCAGAATCGCGGTGATGCGCTTTGCGGAACCACGCTTGAGTGCATCAATCATGATGAGCTGCTCCATCAGCCACTTATTCAGCGGCTGCGCGTGCGACTGCATCACAAAGCAGTCCGAGCCACGCACGGACTCTTCGAAGCGGACAAAGATTTCACCATTCGCAAAATCGCGCGCGGTGGTCGGTACCAACTCGATGTTCAGACACTTTGCGACGGCCTCCGCAAGCTCAGGGTGGGCGCGTCCAGTAAATAGCTTGAGGTCTTTTTGGCTTTCCGTGGAATATCCAGTCATGGTGATCCTTTAGTTCTCGCGTGCTTTCTTTGCAGCATTCGCTGCGTCCGTACCCGGGCGGTTGGCCTCAACCCAACCTTCGATGTTGCGCTGATGGCCTTCCTTGATGGCCAGCGCACCCGCCGGCACATCCTTTGTTACCACCGTACCTGCGCCAGTGTACGCGCCATCGCCTACGGTTACTGGCGCTACGAACATCGTGTCCGAGCCAGTTCGGCAGTAGTCACCGATCGTGGTGTGGTGCTTCTGGACGCCGTCGTAGTTGGCGAACACAGACGATGCGCCGATGTTGGACTCGCGGCCAACGGTGGCGTCGCCAATGTAGGTCAGGTGTGGCACCTTTGAGCCTTCGCCAATCTTTGCGTTCTTGGCTTCGACGAATCCGCCGAGCTTGCCATTCGCGCCAAGTTCGGTGCCTGGGCGGATGAACGTGAATGGGCCGACGTTCGCGTTCGCGCCGATGACGGAGAGGGAGCCCTGCGTGCGGACAACCTGTGCACCCTCGCCGACCTCCATGTCCGTCAAGGTGGTATCTGGGCCGATGGTCGCGCCGTTGCCAATCACGGTTGAGCCCCACAGCTGTGTGTTTGGCTGAATGATGACGTCCTGGCCGATCTCAACATCCACGCCGATCCATGTCGTAGCAGGGTCGACGACAGTGGCGCCGGCGCGCATGGCGCGCTCGACCAGGCGACGGTTGAGTTCCTTGCCGGCCTCGGCGAGCTGCACGCGGTCGTTCACGCCGGCCAACTCGCGAGGGTCCTTCGCCACGTAGGCGCTGACGGCTTTGCCGTCGCCGCGCGCGATGCCGAGTACGTCGGTGATGTAGAGCTCGCCCTGCGCGTTGTTGGCGTCGATGCGGGTCAGCGCATCGCGCAGGACCGCGGCATCGAAGGCGAACACGCCGGAGTTGACCTCACGGACCTTCTTCTGTTCCTCGTTAGCGTCCTTTTCCTCCACGATTTCCAACACGTTGCCGGAAGCGTCGCGGATGATGCGGCCGTAGCCAGTTGGGTTGTCGAACTCGAGCGACAGCACGGTGACGGCGGCGCTGGTGGCTTTGTGGGCGTCGATAAGCTCGGTGATTGTCGATGGCTGCAACAGCGGCACATCACCGTTCGTAACAACGACAGTGCCCTCGAAGTCTGGGATGACCTCAAGCCCGCACTGCACCGCGTGGCCCGTGCCGTTTTGCTCCTCCTGCACTGCCTGCTTGATGCTGCGCCCCATCTCCTCGGCGATGGCATCGACGGCGGGGGAGACCTGGTCGCGCTGGTGGCCGACAACCGCGACGAGCTCCTGCGGGCCTACCGCATTGGCTGCGTGCAGCGAGTGCGCGAGCAGACTGCGTCCGCCGATCTCGTGCAGTGTTTTCTGGATGCTGGACTTCATGCGCGTGCCCGCACCTGCGGCGAGGACTACGACGGCGCATTCAGGATGATTTACCACTGAACGGGTACTCCTTAATTCATCGGTGAATGAGGTATAAAACCAACTGCACAACAGCATAACGCGCTACGCGCGCGAGTTTGCAGACACATCCTTCAAACCTGCCGCGCGCCACACACCCACCGCGCCGACTGCGGCCAGGAACAGCAGCGTTGCCTCAGGTCCAAGGGTCGAAACCGCCGATGAAATCGCACCGACGATCAGCAGGACGATCCCCATCGCTGTGTTCGCGGCGCCGGTGATCATCGTGCGTCGATCACCCTCCGCCATGTCCACGAGATAGGTCTTTCGGCCCACGCGCACCGTCGTGTGCGCCAAGTTGACCAGGAAAAACCCGTTTGGCATGATCCAGCGGTTGACCTCGGGAGCAAGCCAGTGCCCAGACATCACCAAGAGCACGAGCACGACGGATGCGGTGCCAGCAGCCCACGCCATCGCGTTTTTCGACGACTTATCCGCCCACATACCGGAGACCTTTCCACCAACGAGTGCGGCGCCACCCGACGCCAGGATGAAGCCGCCGAGTGAGGAAAGGTTCGTGCCCTGTTGCTGGGCCAGCACGACAATAAATGGCGTCGATAAGGCGGTGACCAGCATGAGGGAGCGAACGATGAGGAACTTCTGCAGGTTCCTGTCGTCCTTAATCAGGTCCCACGTTTGGCGTGCCCACCCCTTGCTGGAGGCCTCCGAGGGTTCCTCTTCAGGCTCCTTAATGGTGCGGAAAACCAGGGAGGCGAACGCCCACGTGGAGGCGCCCGCCGCAAGAAGCGTCACCAGGACCCATCGGGGTAGGTCATTCGGGAGAATTGCGAACAGGACACCGATCGCGAGGGTGACGGCGCCAGACAGCGCGGTAGCCCGCCCCGTGATGAGACCACGGCGACCCTTCGATACGGTTCGTCCCTGCACATCTTTGCCTGAGATTGAACACAGCGCACGGAAGATCGAGAGCGCTGCAAGCAGGATGACAACCGCAACGCCTAAGGCAGCACCACTGAGCAGCGCCGCAGAAAGCGCGATCAGACCAGCTGATGCGGCCTGGCCCCACGAACCAACCAACCACACCCATTTTCGCGAACGCTGCGAGGTGACCCATGGGCTCAGCGCGGCTTGCGGCAGCATTGAGCCTGATTCGCGGATCGGTACCAAGAATGCCGTGAATAGGGCTGGTACCCCGGCAGCTGTGAACAGCCACGGTAATACTGTCTTTGCAGCAACGATTTGGTCACCGATTCCCTGCAAGCCGTTGGCCCACACGAATCTGCGTGCGTTGTACTCCTCGTGAGACGTCATACCAAAGATAGTAGGGTCGGCAGCAGAGTTTACGCATTCGAAAGAGGAGAACCCATGGCTTCGGCACGCGCTCACCGCAACGTCATCAGTAGAAGGACATTCTTTAAAGGCGCACTGTTTACGCAGGTTGCGCTGTTGGCGGCGTGCGCCGGGGAAGGCCCGGGAGGGGTACGCTCCGGCCAGGCGACGCCCGAAGGCGCTGAGGCCGAAGCCCGCCCGCTTCCTATCCCGCCGCTGGAGCAAGGCACGCTCAATGGCACCACGCGCAGCTTTGAGCTGACCGCGCAGCAAGGCGAGTACGAAATCGTGCCCGGCACCACGACGAAGACTTGGGGCTTCAACGGCCCCTGGCTTGGTCCTACGCTGTACATGCGGCAGGGTGAAACCATTGAGATGAAGGTGAACAACGCGCTCGATGAGCCCACGGTGGTGCACTGGCACGGCCTGCACTTGCCCGCGGCGGCGGACGGCGGTCCAGCGCTCATCTTCGATCCAGGCACGAGCTGGGAGCCGACATGGCAGGTCGAGCAGGCCGCATCCACCTGCTGGTACCACCCGCACCCGCACGAGATCTCCGCTTTGCACGCCTACCGCGGGCTCGCCGGAGGCATTGTCATCGCCGATGACGCAGCTGATGCACTCGGCTTGCCGCAGGAGTACGGCGTCGACGACATCCCCGTCATCATCACCGACGCGAAGTTCACCGAGGACGGCCAGCTCGACGAAACCATCGACCCAACTTATGGCCTCCTCGGGACAACGCCGCTGGTTAACGGCATCACGAAGCCGCGCTTTGAGGCGTCGACAAGCCGTGTCCGACTTCGCATCTTCAACGGTGCAACGATGCGTTTCCACCACCTGAGCCTCGGCGTGCCGTTCAACATCATCGCAACCGATCAGGGGCTTCTCGACGCCCCCATCGAAGCCGACGCGGTCCTGCTGAGCCCAGGCGAGCGTGTGGAGATCATCGTGGACCTTGAAGTCGGTAAGGACTTGGTGCTGCGCAGCGACGGCGTCCCGAATGGGGGAGGCCTGCCTGACGAGGAAGTTGCTAACGGGTTCGGTCTGCAAGACACCTTCGACCTGCTTGAGATCGCAGCCCCGACACACGACACCCCTCTCGACGCGCTACCGACGCAACTCATCCCCGTGGTGCGCCCCGATGTCAGCGGCGCGCCGACGCGTGAATTCCGGCTCAACGGCTTCCAGATCAACGAGCAATCCATGGATATGGAACGCGTCGACTTTGTCATCGACCACAACGGTCCGGAAATCTGGCGCGTCACTAACGAGAACTCCGACTGGCCACACAACTTCCACGTCCACAACGCCAGGTTCCTGGTGGACAAGGTGGACAACGGCGAGGTTGCTTTCACCGAAGGCTGGCACGACACGATCTATGTACCGCCACTGTCAACCGTCACCCTCATTGTGGAGTTCGGCTGGCACCCGGATCCGACCTTGGCGTACATGTACCACTGCCACATGCTCTTCCACGAAGATGAAGGGATGATGGGGCAGTTCGTCATGGTTGAGCCTGGGCAGAAGGCGAACCTGCGGCCGATGCCGGAGGGGCATCACCACTAGGCTAAGTTCCAGGAAGACCACGACCTGAAAAGGTTTAAGAATTACTTGGAAGCTTTGCCTCCGCGAATGGCGTCTAACTTCCGTTGTAAGTCAGGGGAACCTGCCGAGACGATGCGCTGCAGCATTTGTTGGTTGCCTTGCATACGGCGTTTGTTTCTGGCTTCGTGCTCCGCAGCGATTTCCCAAAACTTTGTCGTGTTTATTAGATGCTTTGGAGAGCACTTCAATGAGTGATCGGTTGAATTGCTCCAAATAATCGAGTTGCTGGAGGGCGAACAGCGCTTGAACACATCTCTACAGAGGTCGACCGACCAAGCAAATTGTGACCGTTCTGCGAAGTGGTAGTCTGTGAGCCGTCCGAGCAACGCACACGTCCAGTCAGCAAACTGGATAGTTCCGTATAAGTGACTGTCGGCCTGAATCGGAACTTCAATGATGCTGCGGTTATCTTTGTTGGTTTTGCTGTAAATAGTTTTGCCAAGTGTTGCGACCGCACGTTCACGGTTGTCCGTATCAGTTGCATCCATGATGACCAGCAGCTCTTCATTGGCTTTCGTCGCTATCCTGCCAAGCCTATTGATGGCTTGGATCAAACAATGTTCCTCGCGCTCTTGAGAAGTCTCTTTAGTGACGCTGACTGGGCCAATTGGCTTCTCTTGTCCAAAGAAGAAGAGTTGACCACCAAGATTTCCCAGTTTTCGGTACAGCCTCTTAGTCGCTGGGTTGATTTCATCCTTGTACTCGCGGATATTCGCGGTGGTAAAGAGTGCTGATCCCTTCTTTTCCCACCGTCTTGGATGCGCATTAGCTTGCGTAATTTCCCAGTCAAGAAGCTGTTCTTTTACGTACTCAAAATAGCCACCAAATTGCCGAACGCTGTGCGACGGTATCAAATACCCGGCATAACCAAATACTGGGTGTGTATTAAACTTTTTATGGTCATGTCGGATGTAGGGGCCCTGGTGTCCGAATTCATCGAGGTAGGCTATGAGCATGGCGGTTCCTTCGAGATAGCTCAGCGGCCAGAACAATGCTTTGCTCTGGCCGCCGGAATTAGCGCGGTACGCGTGTTTCAGCGCCGCCACTGCAATTTCAATATAGCTTTTCCGGTAAACGGAGTCAATCGTGCAGTTTCGTGACTACATTTTGACTACATAAACCCCCACAAACGCCCTCAAACGCCCCACAGTTCACCCCGCTGGAAAACGAAAAACACCCCCAACCCAGGCAAAGCGCCAGGTAGCGGGGGCAATAAAAAGCTTCCCCACCAGGACTCGAACCTAGAATGACGGTACCAAAAACCGTAGTGTTGCCGATTACACCATGGGGAATTACTCGACCTAGTGTAACCGAAACCTCACGAAATGTTAAAAAGTGTGATGAGCTGGCAGTTTACGGGCTGTCGGGGTGATGCCCGGGGTGGGCTCTAAGCTAGAATGCATGGCTCGGCAGCGAATGACAAGAACGCAGCGCAGGGACCAGTTGCTCGCAATTGGTCGCGCTGCCTTTGCAGAACGTGGATTTGATGGAATCTCCATGGAGGAGATTGCGCTGCGTGCAGATGTGTCGAAGCCCGTCGTGTACGAACACTTTGGCAGTAAGACCGGGTTGTACGACGCCGTCGTTTCGCAGGAGATGGCGCGGTTCGAGCGCACGATTGTCGAAGTGATCCAGAACGGACGCTGGCGAGAGCGCATTGATAATGGCGTGTTGGCTCTGCTGACGTACATCGATGAGGAAACTGATGGGTTTATCATCCTGGTGCACGGTAGGATCCTCGGACGTGAACGAACGTACTCGACAGTGCTGAACCGCGTAACTGCGGAGGTGTCCTACCTGCTTGAGCGTGCGTTTGAGCACCGCGGCCTCGATGCTTCGGTGGCGGCACTGTACGGGCAGGCGCTGGTTGGGACCGTGTCGAATACGGCGTTGTGGTGGTTGGACCAACGGGGCGTCGATACGCGGTTGGATAAGGCGACGGTCGCGGCGCACATTTCGAACCTGTGCTGGAACGGGTTGAGCGGGTTGGAGGCACAGCCCCGCATCATGACGAACGAAGTGGAGGAACAGTAGTGGAAGAACAGACAGCTCAGGCGCCTGCGTTGGGTGGTTTGCTCACTATGGCGCTTACCGACCCGAAGCTTAAGGGCTTGGTGGGTAACATCGGCGTCGACTCGCTGCACGTGACTGGAATTGACCAGGTTCGTTCGTGGGCTACGGGTGCGCTGGCTCGCCAGGTTCCGGTGCTGTTGGTGACCGCAACGAGCCACGAGGCGGAGGATCTGACTGCTGAACTGCAGGCGATGCTCGGAAAAGGCAAGGTCGCCAACTTCCCCGCTTTTGAGACGCTGCCTCACGAGCGGTTGTCGCCGGCGCCTGATGTCGTGGGTGCCCGTGCGAAGGTGCTGTGGGAGATGCCCCAGGTCATCGTCGCCTCGGCGCGCGCCTTCTGCCAGCCAGTGTTGCCCGCGGTGGAGCCGATTACAGTGAAAGTCGATACCGAGTGGGACTTCACGGAGCTGACCGAACAAGCCGTCAACTTCGCCTACGAGCACGTCGACATGGTGGCAAAGCGCGGGGAGTTCGCCACGCGCGGTGGCATCATCGATATCTTTCCGACCACCGCCGAGTACCCAGTGCGCCTCGAGTTCTGGGGCGACGAAGTCACCGACATCCGAAGCTTCGCCGTCGCCGACCAGCGCACCATCGAGGAGCTCACATCCGTCGAGCTTTTTCCGGCGCGCCAGTTAATTATCGACGCCAGCGTGGCCAAACGCGCCGATGAGCTTGCCCGCACGAACCCGTCGAATACCACGCTGGTGCAGCTGCTCACGCGGATCTCTGAGCACACCCACGCCGATGGGGAAGAGGTACTCATCCCGGTGCTCAGCGACGCGAAGTACTCGGTGCTGCCGGAGCTCATGCCGAAGGGCAGCATTGTGTTCGTCTCTGGGCCTGAAAAGGTGCGCACCCGTATCGCGGACCTCGAAGCCACGGACCAGGAATTCTTGGAAGCTGGGTGGGAGGCCGCGGCGATGGGTGCGGAGGGCCCGCTTGCTGTGGAGGGGCTGGACGTATCGGCGTCCTCGTTCCGTTCGTTCGAGTCGTTGGAAGTGTCGGCACGCAACGCGGGCAACGCGTGGTGGACATTCGCACCTCCAGGCATGTTTGCCGCCGATGATGCGATGACGCTGCCGCTGGAATTCGAGGCTGCACCCGCACCGAAGGGCGAGCCCAAAGCAATTGAGCAGCTCTACGCGACGTTGAAACTGCACGTGCAAACCAACGGGGGCAAGGTAGCGTTCGTGGCGCCAGCGAAGGGCACCGTTGAGCGCATGGCGGAGCGACTGAGGGAGCACGGTATCTCGGCGCGCATCGCCACCCCTGGGTTGGAACCCGTCGATGGCGCGGTCACGGTCTACCAGTCCCTTTCACATGCAGGTCTCGTGTTCCCCGGACCCAACCTCGTGGTAGTGACAGAAACCGACGTGACCGGCAACCGCGTCGGCGACATCGCTGGCGCGAAGCGGCGCCGCCCGCGGCGCCGGAACCGGGTGGACCCACTCGCGCTGACTCCCGGTGATTTTGTTGTGCATGACACGCATGGCATCGGCAAGTTCATCAAGATGGCCGAGCGCACCATCAAAACCGGTGACGAAGCCTCCCGGCGCGAGTACATCGTGTTGGAATACCAACCAGCTAAGCGCGGCCAGCCCGGCGATCAGCTCTGGGTGCCGATGGAATCCCTCGACCTGCTGAGCAAATACACCGGCGGCGAGAAGCCTTCGCTGTCCAAGATGGGCGGCTCCGACTGGAAGAACACCAAGCGCAAGGCGCGCGCCGCCGTACGTGAGATCGCCGGCGAACTCATTGAGCTTTACGCTAAGCGTCAGGCCGCGCCGGGCCACGCTTTCGGCCCAGACACGCCGTGGCAACACGAGATGGAGGACGCGTTCCCGTTCGTAGAAACGGAGGACCAGCTCGCTGCCATTGAGGCGGTCAAGGAGGACATGGAGAAGCCGACACCGATGGACCGCGTGATCGTCGGTGACGTGGGATTCGGAAAGACCGAGGTTGCTGTTCGCGCCGCGTTCAAGGCAGTGCAAGACGGACAGCAGGTGGCGGTGCTTGTGCCGACGACGCTTCTTGCCCAGCAGCATTACTCCACGTTCAACGAGCGCATGGACGGCTTCGGGGTCACCGTTCGCGAGCTGTCGCGCTTTACTTCAGCGAAGGAAGCTAAGGAGATTATGGCAGGGTTGGCGGATGGTTCCGTCGACGTTGTGATCGGCACACACCGTCTGCTGCAGACGGGCGTGTTCTGGAAGCAGCTTGGCCTCATCATTGTGGATGAGGAGCAGCGCTTCGGCGTAGAGCACAAGGAGCACATCAAGGCCCTGAAGAGTCACGTCGACGTGCTCACGATGACCGCGACGCCAATCCCGCGGACCCTGGAGATGAGCCTGACGGGCATCCGCGAGATGACCTCGATCACGACTCCTCCGGAGGACCGCCACCCGGTGCTGACCTACGTTGGCCCGCAGGAAGAGAAGCAGGTTGCGGCAGCTATTCGACGCGAACTGCTCCGCGACGGCCAGGTGTTTTATATCCACAACCGCGTTTCCGATATTGAGAAGACGGCGCGCTCCCTGCGGCAACTCGTACCCGAGGCCCGCGTCGTGGTCGCGCATGGGCAGATGGGTGAGCAGCAGCTTGAGCAGACAGTCCAAGGGTTTTGGAACCGCGAATTCGACGTGCTTGTCTGCACCACCATCGTGGAGACCGGCCTGGACATCGCCAACGCTAACACCCTGATCGTGGAGAACGCGCAGAACATGGGTCTGAGCCAGCTGCACCAGCTGCGCGGGCGCGTCGGGCGTTCCCGCGAACGCGGCTACGCGTACTTCCTGTACCCGAAAGAGAAGACACTCACCGAAACGTCCTACGACCGACTTGCGACCATCGCACAGAACAACGACCTCGGCGCCGGCATTGCTGTCGCGCAGAAGGACCTGGAGATGCGCGGTGCCGGCAACGTGCTCGGCGCGGAGCAGTCCGGCCACATTGCAGGTGTTGGCTTCGACATGTACGTCCGGCTGGTCGGGGAGGCCGTCGAAACGTACAAGGCGCTCATGACCGGCGAAGTCGTCGACGCGACAGACCAGGGCCCGAAGGAGATCCGAGTGGATCTGCCTGTCGACGCCCACATCCCCGAAAGCTACATCAACGCCGAGCGCCTGCGCCTGGACGTGTACCGAAAACTTGCCGAGGCCCGCGATGAGCAGGACCTGCGCAAGGTTGCCGAGGAAATGATCGACCGCTTCGGACCACTTCCGACCGAGGTCTTGCGCCTCTTCGCGGTTGCACGCGTGCGCCACTTGGCTCGAACTGCTGGAATCTCGGATATCTTGACTCAAGGCACGAGGATCAAGTTCCACCCCGTGGAGTTGCCAGACTCGAAGCAAGTCAGGTTGAAGCGCCTGTACTCGGGAGCGAATTACCGTGCTGCGGCAAAGACACTGCAGGTACCAATGCCACGTGAAGGCAAAGGCATCAACCAGCCAAACCTGCGCGACATGGAGCTGCTGCAGTGGGTCGCCGACTTCATCGCGGACATTTTCGATGCCGAGAAGATCTCCGTTACTGGTGAGTCCGATGGCGACGGTGGCAGGAAAAAGAAACGCATCATCAGTGTGAGCCAGTAGCGGTTTCTACCGGGCTTTGTCCGGTGGTGCCTATTGGGAGTTTTCCCGGTGCTGCCTGTACTATGGGCCCGTGCGCCCCTATAGCCCAATCGGCAGAGGCAGTTGACTTAAAATCAATTCAGTGTGGGTTCGAGTCCCACTGGGGGCACAACGCAACGTCCCGCATACCTACAGGTAGCGGGACCTTTTGTGTTCCTATCGGCTATGCTGTGGGCACCCCTTTTCTCCGAAGACCTTGAGGAAGCAATGAAGCAATACGCAGCAGTCGGGATGATCGCAGTCGCTTGTTTGGGCGTTGTGGGTTGTTCCGGTGACAGTGGTTCGAGCTCCAGCAGCAACGATGCAGCCCCGGCCACGATCACCCAAACAATCACCACCACAGATTCACACGCGGAGGACACCGCCGCCCCAACCAGCGCCTCCGAGGATACCGAGACTCATACATTTTCAACGCGCCACTCCATCAACACTGGTCAAGTAGGAGGGGAGTGTGGCGCCACTGAGTTCGGCGACCGAATCAAGGCGGGACCCGCAACATCGTGCGAATTTGCAGCTGAGATCTTCGACGTCGCCTACGCCGCAACCTGGCGCTACGTAGCGGCGAACCCCAACGTGAACGCGGTGCCGCGGGCTGATATCTCGGTGACGAGTCCCGTCACCGGCGAAACCTACCCGATGGTGTGCAAGATGGGCAGCGATGGCCGTGACATGTGGTGCGATCACCCCGAAGACGAGAACAACTCGGTGCACTTCTACACGTCTGGCGGTAGCCAACGGATGGCGAATCGCGTCAACCTTGTTCAGTAAGGTCGGGCCAGCGAACTATTAGAGTAGGTTCGTTAACGAGCGAACGGCCTGCTCATCAACCTTTGGCTTTTGCAACACAGCAACCAAGAACCCGGACTGCTCCGTGAACGGCTCCAAGTCCCAGCTCGCAAACTGGTGCTGTGGCTGGAACCCGACTTCGTGGCACATGGTGAGGAAGTCGTCGAACTCCCATCCGCGCCCACGCCCGAAGCCGACGACGAACCGTCCGCCCGGACGTAGCGTTCGGAAGATGTTCTCAAGCGCGGGCCTGCGACCGTCGACGGCGAGGAACCCCATCACGTTGCCTGCCGAGACCGCAATATCGATATCGCGGACCTCGATCGGATCGGCGGAAAGGTCGCCAACTACCCAAGTTGCTTCGGGGAAGTCTTGCTTCGCGTACCCGATCAGCACCGGGTCGATGTCCACACCGAAGACGATATGTCCACGCTTTGCCAGATAGCCGCCAAGGCGACCAGTCCCGCACCCTGCATCGAGGATGCGGGAGTGGCGGGCGGAGAGGGCGTCGATAAGCCGGGCCTCCCCGTCGATATCTTTGCCCTGTTGCACGAAGTTGCGCCACCGCTGGGCGTAATTCTCGGAGTGGTCAGGGTTTGCAGCGACAATTTCTTTCCAAGTGGCCATGCCCAAAACTATAGCTTCGGCCCCTTGGAAGTCACCTCCGCGTCCGTTGGGATGGCGTCTACCGGGATATCCTTCGGGAACGCGTGAGCAAGTGCGGCAGCAAAGTGCTTGCCACGGATGTCATTGCCGGTGGCGTTGTAGTGCACCTCGTCGTCTGCGAGGAACCAATCCAAGTTGGAGCGCGCCTCGCTCGCCCAGTCGTAGACGACTACGTCTCGACGCTCCTTCGCAACCTTGCGCAATGCAACATTGAACTCGTCCATGTTCTCGTTGGCGTAGTAGCCATTCGACGGGTTACCCGTTGCGGCTGTCGGCCACATCACGCGGTAGCCCTCCAACAGGTCAAGCATCTTGCGGATGTTTGCCTCCAACTCACCCGTGGGGTCGTAGCCGTAGGAGCGGGCAGCGTCTGCGTTGGCGGCGTCGTTCACGCCGGTGGCGATGACCCAGCAGGTGCCATCGTCAGCTGCACCCTGGGCGAGCAGTTGCTGCACGGACTCAATCGCAGACGGGTAGTTCTCTCCGTTGCCGTTGAATCCCTGATTCGTCGCGCGAGCGCCAAACACGCTCGTATCTACCTCGCTTGCGCCAGCGTCCAAGTATCGGTCAATCGCAGTGACCGCGCCTTCAGGAAGCTGGTTGATATCGAACATGCCAATCGAGGTGGAATCGCCGACGTGGATGACCTTCTCGCAGCTCATCTACACGTCCGAAGGCTGGTCCTCCCATGAAGCTTTCTCAGAGGCGGACGTCGTCAAGCTTTCCTCAGTTTCCTTGGCTTTGTCCTTTCCCTCGCGATGGTCGCGCGTGCCTCCGCGTTGCGCATCCTGAGGCAGGGACATGGTGGTGTTCGGCTTCGAGGTATCCATGGCGAACACAGCCGGGATGCCTATTGCAATGATTGCGGCGAGCGTAATCGTCGAACCAAGCGTGATCGGGCGGAGTGCCTCCAACGGGTGTGCGCGGAATTGCTTCAGGGGCCCGAACACGCCATTGCGACGGATTGGGTTCTCAAACATGGTCCAGCTCAGCGCAGCAAGTGCAGTCGAAAGCACAAACACGAGGATGGAGGACCACACGCGGTGATCCTGCAACCACGCATCCGGCATGAAGTAAATCACCGGCATGTGCCACAGGTAAATACCGTAGGAGCGTTCGCCGATCCAGCGAAGCGGCTCCCAGCTGAAAATGGTCGTCCAGGGGCCGCGCGCCCCAATGACTGAGTAGATAGCAGCAACTGACGCAAGGTTCAGAAGCAGGATCCCACCCTTGTACAAGAACATGTTTTCCTGCGCGACGAGCATGCTCAGCGCGAAGATGCCGCCGAAGCCGAGGGTGCCAACAACGGTGCTCAGAACAGGGGAGGAACCAATGTTCTTACCGGCGTGCTTCCGTGAGGAAACCACGATTGCTAAGACCGCGCCGAGGAGCAGCCCGCCCGCACGGGTATCAGTGCCCTCGTAGACGCGAGTCGCGTCGATAGAAGGATCAGCGAGCACCCACATCCAGATAAAGGAAGCTCCGGCGAGCACCGTGGTCACGACGGCGACAATCCACCCACGACGGAACACCCTCAGCAGCACCCACAGCAACAGCGGCCACAAGAGATAAAATTGTTCCTCGATCGCCAGTGACCACATATGGTCCAGCGGACCGGGGCCATTGAACTGATCGAAGTACGATGAACCGACGGCGATGTTATGCCAGTTGTTCACGTAGAAAATGGAGCTCAACGCTTCAAACGAGCGGTCACGAAGGTTGCCCGCATCGAACGCGACGGAAAGAATCACGACTGCCAACACTGTGGTCAGCATCGCAGGTATGAGACGGCGGAAACGCCTGACCCAAAACGTCTTCAGGTGCAGCGAGTTATCCCGGTAGTGCCCACGCATGAGGTTAAGCGTGATCAAGTACCCCGAGAGGGTGAAGAACACGCCCACGCCTAGCAGGCCACCGCTGAACCCAGGGAGGTTGAGGTGGTACGCGATAACCAGCATGACCGCTAGCGTTCGGATCCCGTCGAGGGCGGGGACATAGCGGTGAGAACCTGATATTGGGGGCGGCATGGGATGGCGACCTTCCTGGAGTGCGACAAACGTACAGAAGTATAGCGCTGCCAGAAAGATGGACATGAATTGTGGTGCAGATTGCTGCAGAGGCCACGCTCAGTGGCGTGATCCGGACAAATTCTTTGGGCGCATGGAACTAAAACAACACCCAGTGCGTTGGAGTAGGTGAACGATTGTTCTCAAAAGAAAGGATCAGGGGTCCGTGAGTAGCAACAACCCTGTATTGAAAACTCTGCAGGGAGTAGATTCCCAACGTGGCACTGGATACCAGGGGTACGGTGCCGCGAACCCGTACGAGCAAGCACCCATGGGTGCACCGGCGGGCACAGTGTCTGAGGACCGTCCAATGACGGTTGACGACGTTGTCACTAAAACCGGCATTACCCTTGCCGTAATTGTCGCCTTTGCAGTAATTAACTTCGGACTGTACCTCGGTGGGTACGGCTCCATTGCCAGCATTCTGACGCTGGTCGGTGCCGTCGCCGGTTTCGTCCTCGTGATGATTCACGCATTTGGCAAAAAGTACGGTTCCCCAGTTATTACCCTGGCGTACGCGGCTGCTGAGGGCCTGTTCCTTGGTGGGTTCTCATTCGCCATCACCGGGCAGTTCAGTGTCGCCGGCGCGGACGCAGGCGCGTTAATCTTCCAGGCGATCTTGGGCACCTTCGGTGTCTTCGCGGGCATGCTTGTGGTCTATCGCACCGGTGCCATTCGCGTTACCCCGCGGTTTAATCGGATCCTCACCGCAGCCATTTTCGGCGTGCTCATCCTGGTTGTCGGCAACCTCTTGTTGAGCATCTTTACAGGCATGAATCCGCTTCGCGGTGGTGGCACCATCGCCATCGTGTTTAGCCTGGTCTGCATCGTGCTGGGCGCACTTGCGTTCCTGCAGGACTTTGACGTCGCCGATAAGTTGGTGCGCATGGGCGCCCCATCGCAGGCGGCCTGGGGCGTTGCACTTGGCCTGGCAGTGACTCTGGTGTGGCTCTACACCGAGATCCTGCGCCTGCTGTCTTACTTCCAACAGCGATAGCGCACGCGCTCACTGCAATAAATACCCGGCCCCACGACTGTGAGGCCGGGTATTTTTGTCTAGTTGCGCTCAAAAGCGCCCCGGCCAACAACATCGCTGGGCCGGGGCAGGGAGCTAATTGCTGTATTCAGTGTACTTAGCGTGCACCCTCAGGGTTGATAGACGTGCCGTCAACGGTGATGGTTTTAAACACGAGCACACCATCTATGATGTCTGGGTTGCCCAGGACAACCTGCACATCTTCGATTTCGCGGTTCGGATTGACCGTGGTGCGGGTAGCGGTGCCCTGCGCGAGCTGCTCAGACCAGGTATCCCACACGATGTCCTGGAGGAAATCGTTCTGGTCGCTGCAGTTGAGAGTCAGCGAAGCTGGACGCTCAAGGCCGACGCTGCCGCAGTTATTGACCAGTGGGGTCTTGTCCGAAGCACCCATAGCGGTGACAGTCTCGGTGACTGCAGCCTCAGAGGTAGCGCCTGCTGCATCGGTTACGTTCGTCGGGGTTGCCTTCGCGCGCTCACCAGGAAGCGAAGTTGGGTCCTGGCTTTGTGCCGTATCAACCTTCAGGTCCGACGGGTTTTGGTGTGGTGGGTGGCAGGCAGTCAAGCCCACAGCACCGAGTGCGACCACGCTGGTGAGTACTAGCTTGCGGGAAAAGAACTTATTCACAGGAATTCCTTCAATGTCAGCGATCACGGATAACGCCGATGGCGTAGACAGGCTACTTCGCCCGTGGCGTGGAAGCCTTAACAGAATCATACGGTTCTGCGGAGACGATTGTTACCGAAATCTCTCGGCCATTTGGGGCGTTGTAGGTGCGGGTTTCACCCTCGGAAGCACCGACTACGGCTGCGCCGAGCGGAGAGTTCTCCGAGTAGGTCTCCAGGTCCTCGTTGTCCGTCGAAGCCGCGCGGGTACCGATCAGGAACGTTTCCTTATCATTTTCGTCATTGTTGTAGTAGACGTGCACGACGGAACCTACGTGGGCTACACCCTCGACGATGCCGGAGCGCTCCGTGGTGGAGTTAGCCAGCAGTTCGGAAATCTGCTTAATGCGAGCTTCTTCCTGGTCCTGCTGCTCACGCGCGGCGTCGTAGCCAGCGTTTTCCTTGAGGTCGCCTTCTTCACGGCGTTCGTTAATTTCGGCTGCGATGACAGGGCGATTGTCGATGAGCTGCTGAAGCTCAGCTTCAAGCTTGGCCTTCATCTCCGGGGTGATGTACTGCTGCTGAGTTTGCGCCATCAGGTAAAAACCTTCCCTATATATGTCAAACGAGCCCGCCGGTTGGCGGGCAACTTTACCAGGCGGATAATAGCACAGCTGCCGCGCAGGTGGTGCACTGGTGAGGCTTAGCGGGCGTCGTAAAAGGTGCTGGTGGGGTCCATGTAGAACGGCAGATTGTCCGAGCAGCCGTAGACACGTCCTGAGACTGCCGGCTCGCGCACCGGTAGTTCGACGACGACCCGCTCGAGCTCCTGCCCGCCAGCGGGGAGTACTACTTCTCGACGCCCAACTTCAGCATGCGCGTAGTTGACCGCAGTGACGATGCAGTACGAAGGGGCCTCGAGGTCTCTGCGTGATACATCGATCCACATGCGTGTGGTGTTGTCGTCGACAGCTTCGAGCGAGATGAAATCCGCAGTGACGGTGCGGGACTCCTGCTTCTTGAAGTAGTCAAAGACGCTGTAAAGCAGCACGACGACGAGGCCGATGGCGATCAGCGCGACGATCCGGCCAGCGGCGTTGCTGCGTTTCGTGGCTGTCGGGGTGGTGCTGGAGCCGTATCGGGATGTTGGGCGACTGGGAGAAGTCACGGTTACCTACCTCGCTGAATGACGCTGGATGACGCTGTAGCTGCAATCCGTTCCAATGGTACTAAGATGGCGCGAAGTTACGGAATCAGACCTCGAAGAAGTTCTAGGAGGAATAGTGGCCGGCTTGCGCTTGATGGCGATCCACGCACACCCAGACGACGAGTCCTCTAAAGGTGCAGCAACGATGGCAAAATACGCATCGGAGGGGAACCGGGTGCTCGTCGTCACGTGTACTGACGGGCGACGAGGCGACATCTTGAACCCTGCGATGGATCGGCCGGGCGTGCTGGAGAACATCCTCGAGGTCCGGGAGCAGGAGATGGCGGAGGCCGCGGCGGCCCTCGGCGTGGAACATCAGTGGATGGGGTACGAAGACTCGGGTCTGCCACAAGGCGACCCGCTGCCCCCGCTGCCGGAAGGCTCGTTCGCGACCCAAGACCCGGAGGCAGTGACGGCGCATCTCGTCGAGTCGATTCGAGAGTTCAGGCCGCATGTCATCATTACCTACGACGAAAACGGTGGCTACCCGCACCCCGACCACTTGATGGTCCACGAAATCTCGATGCTGGCCTGGGACAAGGCGGGAGATCCATCCTTTGCTCCCGAAGCAGGGCCGGCGTGGACACCATTGAAGCTGTACTACAGCCATGGATTTATCCTCCAGCGGATGCGTCTTCTGCAGGACCGCTTGTACGCGCAGGGAAAGAAGAGCCCGTACGAGCTGATGATTCAGCGGTGGGAAGAAAACAAAGCGGATGTGATGAGTCGCGTGACCACAAGGGTGGAGTGCGCGGAGTACTTCCCCCAGCGTGCAGCAGCGCTGACGGCACATGCGACACAGATTGATCCGGCGGGCGCGTTTTTGGCGAGCCCAGTTGAGGACCAGCAGGAGGTATGGCCGACAGAAGAGTTTGAGTTGGCCAGAACTCGCGTAGCATCAACGTTGCCGGAAGATGATCTCTTCGCCGGTATTGACCCGAAGACCGCGGACGCGCTCGCTGAAGGTTTCGGGCAAGAGCGCTAACATTTTCAGCACAAGGAAGACGAAATACACATGATGACGACAGCACACGCAGCGATTATCAACACCTCTGCTTACTTGGTGGCGCAGGCGCCGAAGGAAAACCCGGTGGGGCCTGACTTTGGCAAGGCTTCGCCATTCGGCCTGTTGCTGTTGGTGATGCTGGCTGTGGTCATTTTGTCTCTGGGGTTTGCGTTCCATCGCCGGTACTCGCGGTTCCGCCGTCGCAGCCTCTTCGCTGAGAAGCACGGAATCGACCCGTTTGACCAGGAGGCGCTGGATAAGGCCATGGCGGAGGCGGGTGTGCTTGATCGCCGGAAGAAGCGTTGGATCTAAGGCATCTAACATACATACCGTTGATTGGTGAGTAAGGTTGGGTCCGTGAGTAGCCTCCAAAAAATTCTGTATCCGCTGTATGAAGCGCGCCTGAAGCGTGAGCTGAAGGGCAAGAAACGCCCGAAGCACATCGCGGTCATGGCGGACGGCAACCGACGGTGGGCCCGTGAGGCTGGGTTCACCGATGTTTCTCATGGCCACCGGGTGGGTGGGGCGAAGATCGGCGAACTTGTGCGGTGGTCGGCGGAAATGGACGTGGACGTCGTTACGATCTACCTGTTATCAACGGAGAATTTGCAACGGACTTCGGAAGAAGTTGAGCTGCTGTTCGACATTATTTCCGAGGTGATCGAGGACCTTGCGACGCAGTCTTACTCCTGCAAGGTTCGGCTCGTAGGGCACCTGGAGCTCTTGCCGGATGAGGTTGCAGAAAGGATGCGCCGATCTGCCGACACCACCACAGGCAAAGCTGGCCTGACCGTCAACATTGCGGTGGGGTACGGCGGCAGGCAAGAAATTGTCGACGCCGTTCGCAGCCTCATTAGCGACGCCGCTGCCAGCGGCTGCAGCGTGGACGAACTGGTCAACGCAGTGACCGTCGAGTCCGTGTCGCAGCACCTGTACACCTCAGGTCAGCCCGATCCAGACTTAGTGATCCGGACGTCGGGGGAGCAGCGCCTCTCCGGCTTCCTACTGTGGCAGGCGGCGTACTCCGAGATCTGGTTTACGGACACGTACTGGCCCGCGTTCCGCAAGATTGACTTCCTTCGCGCGTTGCGCGAGTACTCGCAGCGCTCCCGTCGCTTCGGCAAGTAGGCAGCTACCTGGCGCTACATTTTGCGCATGCGGACCCACTGCACTGAATGGTCGGCGCCTTTGCGTAGCACGAGCGAGGCACGGATACGGGTGGGGGCAATGTTTTCCACTAGGTTCGGCAGGTTGATGGACTGCCAAATATCGCGTGCCTTGTGACGGGCCTGCGCCTCATCGATGTCGGCATAGTGCGCAAAGTGCGCGCCGGGCTCTCGAAATGCCGTGTTGCGAAGCTTCATGAAGCGGTCGATGTACCAGCGTTCAATATCGGTGGTGAGGGCGTCGACATAAATTGAGAAGTCGAAGAGGTCGGACACCATGAGGGTCGGGCCGGTTTGGAGGACGTTGAGCCCTTCGAGAATGATGATGTCCGGCTGGCGGACCTCAATGAACTCGCCTGGGATGATGTCGTAGGCGAAGTGAGAATATATCGGCGCTTTGACCAGTGGTTGACCCGACTTGACCTCGGTGACAAAGCGCATGAGGTCGCGCCGGTTGTAGGATTCCGGGAATCCTTTGCGGTCCATCAGGTTGCGCTCTTTGAGCACTTTGCTGGGATAGAGGAATCCGTCGGTGGTGATGAGGTCTACTCGAGGATGAGAGTCCCAACGCTGCAGCAACACTTGCAGTACACGGGCAGTCGTTGACTTGCCGACGGCCACCGACCCCGCAATCCCGATAATGAATGGCACGTGGCCTGGGTCATCACCGATGAACGTCTCTGTGGCCTTCGTAAGCTTTTGTCGAGCCCGTACCTGGAGGTGAATCAGGCGAGAGATCGGCAGGTAGATGTCTTCAACTTCCTGCATATCGAGGTTCTCGCCGATACCACTGAGCTTGGCTACTTCGTCCTCCGTCAAGACTTGTGGCATTTGCGCACGTCGGTGCCGCCAATCGTCGCGGTGAAAGTCCAAATAAGGGCTCGAATCCGAAGTGCGGGGAGATTTCGCCATGCGTATCATTGTTACATTTGTTGTTTCGTGTCGGGGAACTCAGGTGCAGATACTTCTGAAGTTCCTGAATAAAGTGGACGTCTTTCGTAGCGCTGATGCTTATACTGCTTAGCAGTGCCAGGCATAGGTGTGCCTGGACATGAGCTAAAACATGATTGACTGTCTGATCTTGAAAGGACCCGGTGCACGTGTCTGAAGACCTCCGCTACCAGGATCTCGCTACTTTTGACCCCGAAGTTCACGAAGCGATCGTTCAGGAACTGTCGCGCCAGCGAAACACGCTGGAGATGATTGCCTCCGAGAACTTCGTCCCGCGAGCAGTGCTGCAAGCACAGGGTTCGGTGTTTACGAACAAATACGCCGAAGGCTACCCAGGTCGTCGCTACTACGGTGGCTGCGAGCACGCCGATATCGTTGAAGACCTGGCGCGCGACCGCGCGAAGGAGCTCTTCGGCGCGAAATACGCGAACGTGCAACCACACTCCGGTGCGCAGGCGAATGCGGCTGTGTTGATGGCGCTGTGCGAGCCGGGCGACACCATCTTGGGCCTCAGCCTCGCTCACGGTGGCCACCTGACGCACGGTATGAAGATCAACTTCTCCGGCAAGCTGTACAACGTCGCTGCGTACGAGGTTGAAAAAGACACGTGCACCATCGACATGGAGAAGCTGCGTGAACAGGCACGCGAGGTCAAGCCGAAGGTGATCATCGCGGGTTGGTCCGCGTACCCTCGCCACGAGGACTTTGCTGAGTTCCGCTCGATCGCAGACGAGGTTGGTGCGTACTTGTGGGTCGATATGGCGCACTTCGCTGGCTTGGTTGCTGCTGGTCTGCACCCGTCGCCAGTGCCTCATGCACACGTTGTGTCCTCCACGGTGCACAAGACGATTGGTGGACCACGCTCCGGCTTCATCCTCACCAACGATCTCGAGCTGCACAAGAAACTCAACTCCGCAGTGTTCCCAGGCCAGCAGGGTGGCCCGCTGGTGCACGTGATCGCTGCGAAGGCTACCGCCTTCAAGCTCGCCGCGACGGAGGCTTTCCGTAACCGCCAGGAGCGCACGCTCGAGGGCGCAAAGATTCTCGCCGAGCGCTTGACCCAGCCAGACGCCAAGGAAGCCGGCATCGACGTCGTCTCCGGCGGCACCGATGTCCACCTTGTGCTAGTGGACCTGCGTAACTCCGCGATGGATGGCCAGCAGGCAGAGGATTTGCTGCATAAGGCTGGCATTACGGTGAACCGCAACGCCGTTCCTTTCGATCCGCGTCCGCCAGCCGTGACGTCGGGGCTGCGTATTGGCACCCCGGCGCTGGCGACCCGCGGCTTCGGCAAGGAAGAGTTCGAGGAAGTTGCGGAAATTATCGCCGAGGCGCTTATCCAGGGTGAGAACGCCGACGTCGACGCCCTGCACGCCCGCGTAGACGCGCTGGCGGAGCGGTTCCCGCTCTACCCGGGCCTCGAAGATTGGAAGATGCTCTAAGAGCTACTGCTGCTGCTCGGCCTGGCGCTGCTCTGAATGAGTGGTGCGGGCCGAGCTCAACCATTCCGGCTGGTTTTTCAACAGCTCGTTGATCTCCTCAGTGGTGAGCGGCTTGTCCATGTCGTTTGCTTTGAGTGCGGTGATTGAGATCCCGAGTTTGCGCGCCACCTCGGGGCGGGGGTGTGGCCCATTGCGGCGCAGTTCCTGCAGCCACTCTGGGGGATTGTTCTGTAATTCGCGCAGTTGCGCGTGCGTCACGGCATTGTCTTGGAACTCCTGCGGCGTCGCTGGCAGGTAGATCCCGAGTTTCTTCGCGGCGGTCGCGGCCTTCATCGCGGTTCCGGATGGCTTCTGTGTAGTCATACACCAAACGGTAGCATTGTGCCATGCTATCGCTTGCTTTCGTCACCGGCACAGAGCCAGGGAAGTGGTTTAAACGCTTCGCACAGTCCACACCGCACTCGCTCGATATACAAGGTGTCGACGACCCCTTCGCTGATCTCCTGGACGAGACGACTTCTACATCGCTGGCGCTGATGCGCCTGCCCGATGACCGTATTACCGATGAATTACACGTGGTCCGTCTCTATACCGAGGCTCCCGGCGTTGCCGTGCCCAAGGACTCTTTGTTTGCAGAGCTTGGGGAGCGCGTCGATTACGCGGACCTCGAAGGCGAAATCATCAACTGGGTCTACCAGCCGGAGGCGTCACTTGAAGAGCTTCGTGGTGCATTGCAGGTCGTTGCGGCAAACGTTGGCGTGGCATTGGCTCCGTTGCCGTTGTTGAAGGTGCTTTCGAAGAAACAGATCGCGTGTTTGGAAGTTTGGCACGCTCCGCTGGTTGAAACTGAGATTGCGTTGGTGTGGCGGAAAGCCGACGACGGTGACGAGATCCAGGACTTTGTGGGCGTCGCAAAAGGGCGCACCGCTCGCTCGTCGAGGGGGAGTGAGCCGACTGCTGGGACGAGGCGGCGCAAACAGGTGTCAGACTCCCGTGCTGCGCAGGGCAAACGCTTATATACGAAACGTGGGCAAAAGCGCAAGGGTGCAGCCGGGAAAACACCCCGAACGGGGGTGAAACGGAGGCGGCGAAAGTGAAATTTGCATAATGGACACCAGACAAATTCAACAACGAAAGGAAATTTTGATGAATTACAAGAAGGTTTTTACTTCCGCCGTTGCTGCTACCGCTCTGACCGCAGGCTTGGTTGCTTGCTCTGACGGAGAGGGCGCCGATAGCACTGCTACCACCGCTGCGGATGGTGCTTCCGGCACCGCAACGGTGACCAACATCGAGACAGCTACAGAGGCAGCCGAGACGGAGACTGCTGCTGAGACCGCCACCGACGCTAATGGCGCAGAGGGCTCTACGGAGTCTGTCTCCTTGACTACCGCAGACGGTGAAGAGGTCAAGGTTCCAACCGGTCTGGTCCAGGCAATCGGCCAGTACGCTGACTCGGAGTGGGGCGAGCCAATGAAGGTTACGGAGCACGATGGCAGCTGGATCGTTGACTTTGACAATGACCACCACGTCGCCTGGAATGAGAACACCGGTGGCGCTCCGATCTGGGGCCAAATTGCTAACGTGTGGCTGACGAATGAAGGCGTTATGGACAAGGTTGGCTTCCCAACCGCAGCCGAGACCCCACTTCCAAATGAATCTGGCTGGTCCCAGGAGTTCGAGCACGGCACCATCGAGTGGACTCGTGAGAACAACGACACCGGCGCGTTCGCTGCAAACATCATCGAGAAGTAATTTGTAGCTCTACAACGGCTTTTGTCCCCGTTGGTTGCACGATGTGTGACCAATGGGGACAATGTTTTTTATGACCAAAAAAGGGTTTACCATTCGACCAATCCGGCCAGAAGACTACCCGCAGGTGCGTAGCATCTACGAGATGGGTCTGAGTACCGGAAACGCAACTTACGAGACGCGCGGCTTGACATGGGAGCAGTTTTCCAGGGCGAAGATCATGGAAACGGTGTTTGTTGCCGTTGATGAACACGATGACTCGCGTGTGCTCGGATGGGTAGCTGCGGCGAAGGCGTCGTCGAGAAGCGTGTTCCATGGAGTAGTTGAAGACTCCATCTACGTGCATCCGGATGCGCGCGGCATGGGGGTATCCGGTGCGCTGCTAGACAAGCTCATCGCGACGTGCATCGAACTTGATAAGTGGTCGATTCACTCGTGGATCTTCCCGGAAAACGAAGGATCGGCAGGGCTGCACAAGTCGCGCGGGTTCGAGAAAGTTGGCACCTTCCATCACATGGCGAAAATGTCCTACGGTGAGCGGGAAGGCCAGTGGCGTGACTCGGACATCTACGAGCTGCTGTTGCCGAAGCCGGGAGAAAAGAAACCAGGCGAAAGCCAGGTCTAGTCACGCCTCATCGTTCCTAGTCCAGCGTCTCTTTCAGCGGGTCCTCCCGGACCGGGAAGAGCAGCACCAACGCAACGGCGGCCAATGGGACCATCAGTAAGAACACTGGAGTCAGGCCGTCGTTGTAACTATTAAGGACGGCGTCGCGCAGTACGTCAGGCAGTTGTGCAACCGCGTGCGGGGTGAGGGAGTTGTGCCCACCGGCGCTCGAGAATTGCTCGGCGTAAGGGGCTGCCTCGCTAGGGGCCATCGAGGCCAATGCTTTTGGCAGGCGTTCCGCGAGCTCCTCCGTCATATTGTGAATGAACAGCGAACCAATAAGCGACGCACCGATCGCGGAGCCGATCTGTCGGAAGAAGTTGTTCGTCGCTGTTGCAGTACCGACCATTGCTAGTGGGAACGAGTTCTGGACAATAAGTACCAGTACCTGCATGACTAAGCCGAGTCCGAACCCGAAGATGAACATATAGATACCCAGCGTTGTCAACGGTGTGGACACTTCGAGCTGCGAGAAGAGGAAGAGTCCGACCGAAACGATGGCCATACCGATGATCGGGTAGACCTTGTAGCGGCCCGTTTTCGCGATAATGAACCCCACGGTAGTGCCAGTGCCCAAGATGCCGATGACCATTGGCAGCATCATCAGCCCCGCGTTCGTTGGCGTGAGTTCGTGCACCATCTGCAGGTAGGTAGGCAGGTAAGCAAGCGCACCGGTCATAGCCAGTCCCAGCACGGTGCCGGAGGCCGTCGTCAAGACCATGTTGCGATTGCGGAACAAGTGCATGGGGATGAGCGGGTTCGGTACGCGCAGCTCAACGAAGACGAACAGCGCTGCAGCGACAACCGCAAGCGAGGAAGTACCCAAAATGATAGGCGAGGACCACTCATACTGAGTGCCGCCCCACGTCGTGGTCAAAATAAGAGAAGTCGTGGCAACCGCCATGAGCACGGTGCCCAGCCAGTCGATGCTCTGTGCTGACCGCGAACCCTTGCGTAGGTGGAGCACGATTGTGCAGACCGTCATCGCGAGAAGCCCCAGCGGGATGTTCATCCAAAGGCCCCAACGCCAGCCGGGTCCATCCGTAAACCATCCGCCCAGCACGGGGCCAAGCACGGAAGAAACACCAAATACTGCCCCCATCACACCCATGTACTTGCCGCGGCTACGGGCTGGAACCACCTCCGCGATGATTGCCTGGGAGTTGACCATCATGCCGCCAGCGCCGAAGCCTTGGACGGCGCGCCCGATAATGAGCAGCTGCATCGACTGTGCAAGCCCACCCAAGGTGGAACCAATGACGAACAGGCCAATCGAGCCAATATAAGGCCACTTGCGTCCGACCCTGTCACCGAGCTTGCCATTAATTGGCATCGCGATTGTCATCGTGACCAGGAACGACGAAATCACCCAGCTCATGTGATCTACGCCACCAAGCTCACCGACAATTGTCGGCAGGGCAGTGGAGAAAATCATCTGGCCCAATGAGCTCATCAGCATCGTGATGAGTAGCGCTCCAAAGATCAGGCCAACGTGTGGCTTAGTGTTGTTTACCACTGCAACTCCTTTGCATACTTCGTGACGACGGCAGCTACGCTACGAGCCTGCTCCTTCGGCGAACCCTCCTCTTGGAAATGAAGGCTTCGCGCATAAAGCACAAGCGTTGTCCGAAAAAGTTCCACAACGATTCGGGCTTCTGCCTCTATGGTGACATCTAGACGGCGGTCTTCGGGGTGGCTCGCAAAATGCTCACGCACAGCCTGCTCGAGGTGTCGTAGCGTATCGCGTTTGCGGGCCAGCATCGCGTTTGCCAACGATGGGTTGTCCTGCATGAGCCGCTGGATTCGGCAGGCATCCTCGGCTCGATCTTCGGCACCTGATTCTTCCATTGCATCGATTACCAGGGACAACATGTTCGTGGACGACTCATCAGCAATGCGTGCAAAGCTCTCGCTGGTGAACTCGAGAGGGAAGGGACCAAGCACAGCGTCATCTTTTGAGTCCATGTAGTTGAAGAACGTCCGCCGTGAAATGCCTGCACCTTGGCAGATCTCCTCGACTGTGACATTGTCATAGCCGTCGCGTGCCACAAGCGATGCAGCTGTATCGAAGATTCGCTGCCGTGTTTCGCGGCGCTTTCGCTGCCGGAGACCTTCTGACTGATCGGGAAAATTCACGGAGTGCAATCTTACACTCCGTGCAAAAATATCAAAGAAACCTATTCAACCAGGAGCGATAGTGAGCCTTCCACGTTTGGAGAGCTATCACCGCGGCGCTCGAAAAACTGTGCCTCAACGATTCCCGGCTCCGGGCTGGAGAAGCTCCAGAAACCATCATCAGTAGTTGGAGGGCACTGTTTCGTCAGAGCGGAAGCACTGCCATCATGCGCGATAAGCGCCACGCAACCGCTCAGAGGATAGCTGACCATCCCTTGTCCTTCATGGAGGGAGAACACCGCCGGCCACGCCGCTACGGCAGCATCAGGGCTGTGCGATTGGAGGGTGCCTTGGAATGTTCCAGAGGGGGCGTCGTCACGCACTTGCGGAGCTTCAGGAAACGCAGTCACCGTCACAACTGTAGGCACCCCGTTAGGCTCCGGCTTTGGCTGAGCGGACCAGTACGCTGCGGCGAGCGCTATCCCGATAAGCGAGACCACCAGAGCTAAGACACCGCCAATAACCCATGGCTTATTTGAGCCCCCAGCTGTACGAAGCTGCGAAAAAGAATCAGACATAAAAATCATCCCTGGTCGTGCTCATGAACATGGGCAGTAGCAGGGATGATTGTAGCGAAGACTAGTTGCGTTCGGTATGAGCCATCGACAGGACGTTCAAACGCTTGTCGAGCTCCTCCTCAGTCAACGTTTCGCCGTCCACGAAGCCGAGGTCAATCACAGCCTGGCGGATCGTGATGCCCTCCTTCACCGCATGCTTTGCCACTTTCGCAGCGTTCTCGTAGCCGATTGCACTGTTCAGAGGGGTGACGATTGATGGTGAAGACTCCGCGAGCTGCTTCATGCGGGCCTCGTTCGCCTCGATACCGTCAACCAAGCGGGTAGCGAACTGTCGAGAGACGTTCGCCAGCAGGCGAGCGGACTCCAGCACGTTGCGCGCCATCATCGGGATGAACACGTTGAGCTCGAACTGGCCTTGCGAGCCGCCGAATGCCACTGCGGCATCGTTGCCGATCACCTGGGCTGAGACCTGGGTTGCCGCCTCGCACAGGACAGGGTTCACCTTGCCAGGCATGATCGACGAGCCTGGCTGCAGATCTGGGAGGTGAATCTCCGCGAACCCTGCGAGTGGGCCTGAACCCATCAGACGGATGTCATTTGCAATCTTGTACAACGAGACTGCAACAGTGCGCATCGCACCGGAGAATTCCACCAGAGCGTCGCGTGCGGCCTGGGCCTCGAAGTGGTTCTTTGCCTCCGACAGCTGTGTCAGTCCGGTGAGCTTCACCAGCTCTGCGGTCACCTTTGCGCCAAAGTCTGCTGGGGTGTTGATGCCGGTGCCAACCGCGGTGCCGCCAATGGCGAGCTCGCCGAGGCGGCCAACAGTTGCCTCAACGCGCTCGATGCCGAGCTCGATCTGACGCGCGTAGCCGGAGAACTCCTGACCAAGCGTGAGCGGGGTCGCGTCCATCAGGTGAGTGCGGCCCGACTTCACTACCTCGTGCCATTGCTCAGCCTTCGCAGCCAGTGACTTCTGCAGCACCTGCAGGGCCGGGACCAGCACTTCGACGGCAGCTTCGGTGGCAGCAATGTGCGTTGCAGTTGGGAAGGTGTCGTTCGAGGACTGTCCCATGTTGACGTGGTCGTTCGGGTGGACTTCCACGCCGTTTGCGTGCGCGATCGAAGCAATGACCTCATTAGTGTTCATGTTCGAGGAAGTGCCAGAACCCGTCTGGAAAACGTCAATTGGGAACTGGTCGTTGTGCTTGCCGTCTGCGATTTCCTTCGCCGCAGCGATGATCGCGTCAGCCTTTTCCGCATCGAGCTTGCCCGAATCCTTGTTGACCTGCGCACACGCGGCCTTGAGGAGCCCAAGGGCGCGGATCTGCTGGTTCTCGAGGCCCCGGCCAGAGATCGGGAAGTTCTCTACAGCACGTTGAGTTTGAGCACGCCACAGTGCATCAACAGGTACTTTGACCTCACCCATGGTGTCGTGCTCGATACGGTACTGCTTATCGGCCATTCAATCTTTCCTTTACTTGATACTTACAGAAAATCGACGCTTTGAATTACTTGATCGGGCCGGAGTAATCGATCACCGAGTACTCCTGAAGCTTCGGCAGCTGGTGGAGGGACTCCACGTAGCGGACGGTGCCAGACTTCGAGCGCATTACCAACGAACGGGTGGTAGCGCCATTCTTACGGTAGGAGACGCCGCGCAGCATGTCGCCGTTGGTGACACCGGTAGCCGCGAAGTAGCAGTTATCGGAGGCCACCAAGTCGTCGAGGCCAAGCACACGGTCGAGATCGTGGCCCGCTGCCAGCACGCGTTCGCGCTCTTCATCGGACTGCGGTGCGAGCTGGCCCTGGATCTCACCACCAAGGCACTTCAATGCACACGCCGTGATAACCCCCTCCGGTGTGCCACCGATGCCCATCGCCATGTCAATGGAGTTGGTGTTCTGGGCAGCAGCGATGGCACCAGCAACGTCTCCGTCCATAATGAAACGTACCTTGGCACCAGCCTTGCGAATCTCCGCAACCAGCTTGTTGTGACGTGGGCGGTCGAGTACCACCACAGTCACGTTACCAACGCCGACTCCCTTGGCTTCTGCCACTGCCTTAATGTTGAACTCGACGGACTTCGTAATATCGATGACCCCGACAGCCTCAGGGCCGACTGCAATCTTGTTCATGTAGAACGCGTCCTGCGGGTTGAACATGGAACCACGGTCGGCAGCCGCGATAACCGAAATAGCATTCGGGCGACCTTCCGCCATCAGGCGCGTGCCGTCGACTGGGTCAACCGCCAGATCAACCTGTGCGCCAAAACCGTTGCCGACACTTTCGCCGTTAAACAACATCGGCGCCTCGTCCTTTTCGCCCTCGCCAATGACGATGACGCCGTCCATCGTGACGGAGTTGATCATCTTGCGCATGGCGTCGACTGCGGCGCCGTCACCTTCATTTTTCATCCCGCGACCTACCCAGCGGCCAGAGGCAAGCGCAGCAGCCTCGGTAACGCGCACGAGCTCCATTGCAAGGTTACGGTCAGGGAAGTTTTCAGAAGTTTGTTCAGACATGAAACAGTGCCCTCCTGCGGCAAACTAGTTTTAGTTGTGACAACATCGACATCATGCCGCGTTGCAAAGCCATACCACTGCGGTCTGGCACACCTCTATCATGGCACTTTTGCCAGACATGAACCGTCGTTTCTACACCTAAAATAGGGCAATGCTGCGAATAGTGGTGTCTGAACTGGGGACTTCCTGCGTAAAAAGCCAACGCGCGGGGGTAAAAGACAAATTCGGGGGTATCAGGAATCCATGTCATACTGGAGCGCGTGGCTCAAGAAAACAAACCTCGCATTTTCCAAGACGGCAGAGACATGCTCATCAACGTCATCTTGATCGTGGTCGTCATGATCATTGCCGTTGGTGCGACCGGGCTGTGCACGTTCAATCCCGGTAAGCCCGAAAATGGGCCTGTGCAAGAAGTCGATGCGAAGACGTTCCTTGGCCTTGAGGCTCGCGGAGTCGATTTTCCGGTGCGCTACCCTCAAATGCCAACAGGTTGGGTGACGAACTCCGCGCGGCGAAGCATGATCGCTCAGCAGCCAGCTCCAGTCGTAGGGTGGGTCACGCCCGATGGTGGCTTCATCCAGCTGACGCAAACGGGTGCGGACAGCAAAACGGTCCAGTCCGAGGTCGACGGAAAGCAGCGCACGCTTGACCGCCAGGACACGATCGATGGCTACAGCATTGAGATATTTAAGGGTACCGAGGCGAAAACTCGCCCACTGTGGGTTATCGATGCTGGCGACGCACGATTCGCCGTCACAGGTGCCGGAACAGACGCCGAGTTTGAGGAACTGATACGTACTGCGCTCGCGACCGAGCCGCTGTCAGCGCAGTAGATGCCGTGGCAGCAGGCTATTCCGACTGTGGTGTTTGCTCAGTCGCGTCGCGCTGCTGAATAGCGGCCTCGACACGTTTTGATGCTCCCTCGAGTAGCTGCTCGCAGCGCTTCGCGAGCCCCTCGCCGTACTCCCAATACTTCAGTGATTCGTCAAGGCTCATTTGCCCGAGCTCGAGGACCCTCACTGTTTCTACGAGTTGCTGCCTAGCTTGTTCGAACGAAAGCGTTGCGGGGTCGGGGAATGCGGCGTCGGTGGGTTGGCCATTGCCATACGTGTTTTCGGACATGGATTGTCTCCTTGATGCTAGATGCTAGTGAAATTGCTGTGTGGATTTAATCGGCGGGGGTGGTCCCCATTGCTGCTGCGGTGATGGAACCGTCCGCGACGCGGATGCGCAGCTGCGATCCGGGTGGTGATTGTTCGATGCTGGTGACAACCTCAGGATCGGCATGGTCGCGGGGGAGGACTTGTACTACGGAATATCCGCGCGCCAGAGTTGCTGCTGGCCCTAACGCCGAAACTTGTGAGCGGAGCGCAGCGACCTGCTGCGTTTCTCGTGCCAACAGGTGGCTGATCTCTCGTCGCATCGAAGCAACCTGCTGTGAGACCTCTTCGCTTCGACGCTCAATTGCCAGTAACGGGTTCTGCATCACCGGACGCGAGCGCCAGTACTGGATCTCTTCGGCTTTGGTGGAAACCCAGGTACGCAGCGCCTGCGCGCTGCGTGCGCGCGCCTCAGACAGAAACGCAAGCTCCTGGGCCGCGTCGATGACGACGCGCTTTGCCGCATCAGTTGGCGTCGCGGCACGGAGGTCTGCGACGTTATCAAGCACCGGGTTGTCTGGTTCGTGCCCAATGGCGGATACCACCGGCGTTCCCGCCGAAGCCACAGCGCGCTGCAGTGCCTCCTCAGAAAACGGAAGGAGGTCCTCGACCGAGCCTCCGCCACGGGCAATGATGATGACCTCAACATTGGGGTCCGCGTCAAGCGTCTGCAGGGCCTGAATGACCTCGGGTACCGCGTTCGGTCCCTGTACCGCGGTGTTGATCACGCGGAATTGGACCGCGGGCCAACGGCTCTGCGCCACGGAAAGCACGTCGCGCTCGGCGGCTGAGCCGCGACCAGTAATGAGGCCAATCGTGTTCGGGAGCAGGGGAATCGGCCGTTTGCGGGCGCGGTCAAAGAGACCCTCACTTGCAAGCTGTTTCCGAAGCTGCTCAATCTTCGCGAGCAATTCACCGATACCGACGTGGCGAATCTGCGTCGTCCACATCGAAAAGGAGCCGCGGCCCTCGTAGAAGGCCGGCTTGCCGTAGATGACGACGCGGTCACCGTCCTTTGGTGGCGTCGGCAAGCTCCTTAAGTAGTCCGAGGAAACCGTAAGCTGCACGCTCGTTTCCTGCTGCGTGTCGCGGAGGGTGAGATAGGAGAATTTCCAGCTCGGCTTGTAATTCACCTGCGTGAGCTGGCCTTCAACCCACAAGTGGCCCAGACGGTTAATCCACCCCTTGACCGACTTATTCAACTTTGCCACTGGCCATGGCTGTTCAGGGCTACTTGGTGAGGCTGAACGCTCACCTTGTGCTTGTGTCAACACCGCTCCTTTCCCAGCGTGTCGATGGAATACGCTGTCATTGTTTCATAGATAGATCACCACAAGAATGTGTACCTACTGTTTTAGACGTTGATTCGGTAGGGTCGGTTCCATGACAAATCAGGGTAAAAAAGTTCTTCTGGCAGCACCTCGCGGTTACTGCGCAGGTGTGGATCGTGCAGTTGTCACTGTAGAAAAGGCGCTGGAAAAATACGGAGCCCCAATTTATGTGCGAAAAGAGATCGTCCACAACAAGTACGTAGTGGAAACACTAGAGAAGCGCGGCGTCATATTTGTTGACGAAACCGACGAGGTCCCCGAAGGCTCGCACCTTGTCTTTTCCGCGCACGGAGTTTCCCCCGCGGTCCGCGAAGCAGCGGACGGGCGCAACTTGCTGGCGCTCGACGCCTCGTGCCCGCTCGTGACCAAGGTGCACAACGAGGTGAAGCGGTTTGCCAAGCACGGATACCAGATCTTGCTTGTCGGCCACGAGGGCCACGAGGAGGTCGAAGGTACCGCAGGTGAGGCCCCGGAGGTCACCCACCTCGTTGACGGGGTCGAGGGTGTCGACGCCCTTCCCGACTTCCCAGAGGGGACGAAGCTAGTGTGGCTATCCCAGACCACCCTGTCTGTTGATGAAACGATGCTGATCGTTGAAAAGCTGCGCGAGCGCTACCCAGATCTAGAAAACCCGCCTAGCGACGACATCTGCTACGCAACGCAAAACCGTCAGGTAGCAGTGAAGAAGATCGCACCGCAGACGGAACTCGTTATTGTGGTCGGCTCGCAAAATTCTTCCAATTCGAAGCGCCTGGTGGAAGTAGCGCTCGACGCTGGTGCCAACAACGCATACCTCATCGACTACGCCCACCAAGTACAAGACGAATGGTTCGAGGGCGTCAACACCGTTGGCGTAACATCGGGAGCTTCGGTGCCGGAAATTCTGGTTCAGGAGCTGCTCGCGGAGCTGGCGAAGCGCGGTTACACCGATGTAGAGGAAGTCACCACTACGGTAGAGACGATCACGTTCGCGCTGCCGCGGGATCTGCGTCAGCCGCGCCGTAGCAGCTAGTGCTCGTCTAGCCTTCGCCTAGCGATCTTCGTTTTTGTACAGGTCCTCGCCAAGGCGTGAGGCAACTCGCCGGGCCCGCTCCCCACGGGGGCGGGCCTGACTGCGTTCTGCCTTCGTTCGCTTCAACAGCTCATCGACCGTGATGCCACCCTGGCTGCGTTCACGGGCCCGACGACCTTCGCTATTGGTCCTGCGGTTCGACTGGCTCATGCGGCGGCGCTGCGCTCGCTCCCGGCGCAGGACTTCATCGTTATGGCGTTGGATCAGCCAGTAGCGCACGATGGCGATCACCAGGGCACCAGCAGTCACCGTGAAGAGAATAGGGAAGTGCTCGATTACTGGGTAAAGCACCATAAGGATAGCGGTTTTCCCGCCTGCACCAGCGGCCCCGAGCTGATTGCGTGCTGAAATCAATCCAAACCCAAGCAGCGCAATGACGAACAAAAGCGGGGTAGCCGCGACGGTAAGGAACAAACCCCGCGGGTCTACCAGCGTTGTCACGGCGATGACCGCGACGCTGAACAGTACGAGCAGAGGCCATCCGATGTATCCCGCCGACGTTGCGATGACGACGCCGGTCAGCAGCGCAGCAAAGATAATGCCGATGCTGGAAACGGTAGGCAAACCGTGGAAGGTGGCGGTACCAGGGCGCGGGGATCGGAGAGAGTTTTGAGACACGCTGGGCATTCTACCCGGCCTACCCCCGAGTCTTGCCAGTTTGACCCGCTCCAGGGGCTAACAATTCGACGAATCTGAGTCGCGGAGTCTCGGTCGCGCATCGATAGGGTGAAGCTCCGGCGCGCTCGACGAGTGCCCCGCTGCACCTAGTTCCTCGAGCTTACGAGCGGTGACCATCACCCGACTCTCGAGCGACGCCAGTGTTGCGTTGTACGACTCGACCGCCTTCTCAAGACTGCTCCCGACGCGGTTGTAGTGCTCTGTCAGCGTGCCGAGACGCCGGTACAGCTCTTCGCCAAGACGCTGGATGGTCTGTGCCTCCCGATTCATGGAATCTTGCCTCCACCCAAGTTCAACCGTGCGCAGCAGTGCGAACAGCGTCGTGGGGGTTGCGATGACGACGTTGCGGGCAAAAGCGTAGTCGAGCAGCTCCGGGTCGATAGCGAGACCGGCGTCCAAGAATGGGTCTGCTGGGACAAACATCACGACGAATTCTGGGCTGGGCTGAAATGCCTTTATGTATGACTTTGAGGACAGCGTATCGACGTGGCTTCGCAGCAGGTGAGCGTGTCTACGCAGGTAACCTTGCTTTTCTTCCGGGTCTTCCGTGTTGAGCGCATCGAGGTATGAAGAAAACGGGACCTTGGCGTCGACGATGATGTTTCGATCCTGGGTGAGCCGGATAACCATGTCCGGGCGTAGCGAGGCGCCGTCGAAACGCATGTACGCCTGAGTGTCAAAGTCGACGTGCTCTACCATCCCACCCAGCTCTACCACGCGCTGCAGCTGCACCTCACCCCATCTGCCTCGGACCTGCGGTGAGCGCAGTGCAGTGATGAGCTGATCAGTCCGGTCCCCGAGCCTGGATGAGGTGCGCGCAATTGCTTGTACTTGTCCTGCCAAGGCAGACTGCGCTACTGCTTGCTCTTTATCGATGTCTTCGAGACGAACCTGTAGGTCACGAAGTGCCTGTGCCAGCGGGCGCAGATCAGTAGGCGGGTGCTGCTGGGGGTTGGTACGCTGCATCCAAAACGTTCCGCCGAAAAAGCCCACGATGGCCCCGACGAGGAGGCCCGTAAAGATCAATAACAGTGCAGTCGATGCGTCCATGTGCATTAGTAGAGCACATGGGCGGGACAAGACTATGTGTTAGGGCGCAGTCGCTCGAACATATGTTTTAACTTGTCGGGCTTGTATCGCGGGCGGAAACGGCGATCGGGCTGATCAGGATCCTCCTCTATGGCCTCTCCCTGTGCAGCCTCCGAGGGGACAGTGGCTGCCCATTCATCTTCCTCGCGCAGCGCATCGCGCTTGTGTTGGCTTTCGATGCTTTCCAGCTCAGCAATCGCACGACCTTCCTCGGTGATGAAAGAAAGATCTTCCGGGCGTACTTCCCCTGAGTGGATGCGCACGATATCGAGCGCGTAGCGGTAGCAAACCGCGATCATCGCAGCTACGGGGACTGCTAAGAAGGCACCAATCAGGTTGAAGAGTCCACCACCTACGGTCACGGAGACCAGCACGATCACCGGATGCAAGTTCATCGCACGGGACTGCAGCATCGGGGAGAGCACATTGCCCTCCAGCTGCTGGACAACAATGACGATGGCAAACACAATCAACGCTTGGGTTACGCCAAGCGACACCAACGCGACCAAAATGGCAAGCGCGCCTGCCACAACCGCACCCACAATCGGGATGAACCCCGCGATGAACGTTAAGACGGCGAGCGTAAAAGCCATTGGGACGCCTACGAAGTAGATGCCGAGGCCGATGAAGATGGCGTCGACAAGTGAGACCACTGCCTGGGCGCGAATGAACCCCCCAAGTGTGTTCCATGCACGGGTGAAGAGCTCAGTGAAATGAAGGCCTGCGCGGCCACCGGTAGCGCTGCGAAGCCATGGCAGGAACTTGTGTCCGTCTTTGAGGAAAAAGAAAGTTAAGACGAGCACGACGAACAGTGTGACAATCAGGCCTGCGGCAGTGCCAATGCCTGTGAATACACCACCAGCGATTGCCCCGGCCTGTTTCTGGAGCCACTGCGCAATCTCGTTCACGCCCTCATCAAGATCATCGGGGTTGACGTTCAACGGAGGGCCCTGGAGCCAGAGCTGGAGACGCTGCACGCCTTCGAGAGCCTGCAAATACAGGAGCCTCGAGTGAGCTGCGATATCCGGAGCAATGAGAGAGATGAGGAACCCAAGAAATCCAAAGAATCCAAGCAGCGTCAGCAGCGCGGAAAGACCGGCTGGGAGGCCATGGCTACGAAGCCATCCTGCGACAGGGGCGAGCACCGTACAAATGATGAGTGCAAGCACAACGGGGAGGATGCCCGCCCAAAACATGCCAATTACTTTGCCAAGCGCGGCCAAAAACACTGCGACAATGAGGACCCGCAGCGTCAGCGTTGCTGCGGACTTGATCCACGCGCGGTAGACAATGCCACGATCGATCGGATTGGCGTCGTAGTCGAGAGGTTTTTGAGTGCTCACCCGACCTATTGTGCCCCATCCGAGGGGGAAAGAAACGTAACCCGACCGCGAGCTGCAAACTTTTCGACGGCAACGTGATCGGTGGGCTAGGATTGGCCAGCGTGAGTCTTACACTTGGAATCGTCGGTTTGCCCAATGTTGGAAAGTCAACCCTATTTAACGCGTTGACGCGGAATGATGTGCTCGCTGCGAACTACCCGTTCGCAACCATCGAGCCGAACGTGGGGCTGGTAGAGCTGCCAGACCCACGTCTGAAGCGGTTGGCTGAGATCTTTGAATCTGAGCGCATTCTGCCTGCCACTGTGTCGTTCGTTGACATCGCCGGCATCGTCAAGGGTGCTTCTGAAGGCGAAGGCATGGGCAACGCGTTCCTTGCAAACATCCGAGAAGCCGACGCGATTTGCCAGGTGGTGCGCGCGTTCGCCGACGACAACGTCATTCACGTTGACGGCAAGGTAGACCCGGCGTCCGACATCTCCGTCATCAACACCGAGCTGATCCTCGCTGACCTACAGACAATTGAGAAAGCATTGCCACGCCTAGAAAAAGAAGGCCGTAAGAGCAAGGACGTCGCCGCGGAAGCTGAAGAAGCCAAAAAAGCACAAGCAGTGCTTGAGGACGACCGCACCCTCTTCGCCGCGGCAAAGTCAGGGGACATCGACCTCGATTTGCTGCACCACCTGCACCTCATGACGGCGAAACCATTCCTGTACGTCTTCAACTCCGACGAAGCCGTGCTCACCGACGAAGCCCGCAAGCAGGAACTGCGCGAACTTGTCGCGCCTGCTCAGGCCGTCTTCCTGGACGCGCAAACCGAGACCGAGCTACTCGAACTTGATGAAGAGGACGCATCGGAGCTCCTCGCATCTGTGGGGCAGGACGAGCCCGGACTGGAGACGCTTGCGAAAGCAGGTTTCGCAACCCTCGGCCTGCAGACGTACCTCACTGCAGGTCCGAAGGAAGCTCGCGCCTGGACGATCCACCAGGGTGACACTGCGCCGAAGGCCGCGGGAGTCATCCACACCGACTTTGAAAAAGGCTTCATCAAGGCCGAAATCGTAAGTTTTGAGGACCTCGATAAGTTTGGCTCCATGGCGGAGGCCCGCGCCAACGGCAAGGTGCGTCAAGAAGGCAAGGACTACGTCATGGAAGATGGGGACGTGGTCGAGTTCAAGTTCAATACAACTGCTGGCAACAAGAAGTAATTTATTACTTTGAGCAACTCGAATAGCCGAGGTCTGGTGTTATTGAATGAAGGATTTAGGACAGGTTGAAAATGAAATTCGGGATTCGAGAACTAAGCCACTCGTCTCGGAAGCGATCAGGTGTTACAACGCAGGTGCATATAGAGCTGCGCTAGTTTCGCTTTGGATAGCCGTAAACGTCGATCTTATTCAGAAGCTGCAAAACTTGTCCGATACCGGTGATGGAGCAGCTCGGGATTACTTAAGTACGTTCACGAAAGCGATTGAGACTAGAAACGTGCATCAAGCGCAAAACTTTGAACGAAACCTTCTCGAAAAATGCAAAGATGATTTTGACCTGCTAACGCATCGTGAGTATCAAGAGCTCAAACGGCTGCGGGAAGATCGTGATTTATGTGCACACCCAGGATTTACCGATACCGACACCCTCTTTCAACCGGGTAACGAACTTGTTCGGGCCCACATCATTTCAGCGCATCTAGCTACTTTTTCACATCCGCCGATCGCTGGTAAAACCCAAATTCAGCTCTTGGAAAGTGAAATCGCTGGTGATGGCTGGCCGGACACTAGTGACTACTTTGTCGAACGGTTCTTTAAACGATCCACAGAGTCAGTTCAAAAAAACTTGGTCAAACTTATTCTTAAGTGGAGCCTGAGGCCTGAGGCCAATGGCCAGCAACTCAACCCTCGAGTCGGTACTCGAGCGCGGAAATCGATTCTCAGGCTGGCAGAAGAAGCCCCCGCGGTTTTCAACGAGTCCTTGGAGTCGGTCCTATTGAACTGGGAAGACAGTGGTAAGCTCGATGATGCGACGCTTATAAGAGCTGTGGGAACCTTTGGCGCGTACCAAGTATTTTGGGATTTACTGCCATCTACCGCGGAGAGGCGAGCATCAACTTTAATCTCGGGAGCAGACGATCGAAAACTTTTAAGCCAGGGGTTCCTTGTTGGTGGTGTGCCGTTGAGGGACGAATACGCTTGCCGATGGAGGAAGATTTTAGGAACTCTGAATGCAGATGACTTGGTAGGGTTACAAGAGTTAGCTACACGACACGATCTCTTACTCAAAAGAGCGTTCGAGCTCGTTGAGGAATCGGGCAACTTTCGAGTGGCAGAGGCGAATCTCCGGGTTGTTGAGACTTTCGCGTCTTGGCTGCAACCCCAGCATATTGAAGCTCTTGAGTATGCGATCAAACATAACGATCACGATCAGGTTCGTTTGGCAGCAGCCACCGAGGCGATACTAATGAGCATCCTTGATCAGCAGGTGGAGCCGGTAAAGGCGAAGAGTGCTTGGACCTCTTTAGCGGAATGGCTATCGAAGCGAGGGGAGCAAGACGGGGGAATTGACTACCGTTATTCGAATTTGCGCGAAGCCGTACTGATGCTGGGAGACTAGCAGAGCGGTAGTTTCGAAGTGGTATGAGACAGTGAACTCTAAGCAAGCACTGCCCGATGGAGGTCAGGCTAAGATCCGTATCGCGGTATTCGGAATCCGGAAACGTGCCCAGCGGTGATGACGAGGTAACTTTGCAATGGCATCCCGTTTAATTCAAGTTCAACGTGTAGCTCCGGGCATTAATGACGCTTCGCGTTATTGGGGGGGGTAGCTTGAAAGGTGGCCCAGTAGGTCACAGACAAGGACGCTGAAAGATTGTGGAATTGAGAGCGCGGTGGAGAGTTTGATTACCTCTGCCAAGCTTCCCCTGTCCAAGCTGGTGGGGTTTTATTTGTGCTCATTGCTGGCCACCGCCCAGGAGCCGAGCGAGACGGTGGATCTGCTGATCGCTCAGCCGGGGGAGCAGCGGCGGCGATGCGGCTCACGGCCGACTCGATATCCTCAAATGTCGGCTGGCGGCCGGTGGGGTGTTTGAGGGCCTCGAGGTCAGCCCTCTCGATCTTGATGCGCCCACCGATTTTGCTGGCGCGCAGATATCCCTCGGAGATGTACTTGCGGAGGGTGGAGTAGCCGCCGAAACCTTCGGCCACCGCATCCTGCAGGGTAAGAAGTGTTTTCTCGTCTTCTAGTGACGGTAACGCGAATGCGCTCATGGAAACTCCCGGTAGCGTTTCTCCTTCTGTCAAGAAGGCGCTACCGGAGCCAATTGGCGCTCCGGCCCGGGGTCCATCCCCTCAGGCGTGTTCGGCGAGCTCGTTCCGTCGCGCGGGCCAGTGGCGACCATTGTCGCCAGACGTCCAATCCAGTGACGTCCCAGGCAATTACTCCCGTCATGCTTTAGATGAAGGATGGTCACACCATCACAACGTGACGCCAGAATAACACGGATGAGCGGACCAGAGCGTGACTGAGCGTTGTGAAGTTATAGTTATGTGAAACGTGGTGGTCCAGTTCAACATATAGTGCTCTGTCGTAATTACACTTCTGATATTGATCAATTTTGGGCTGCGCGTTCAGGTATAAGGAATCGTTTATCCATTAAACTCTCTAAACCTGGATCTGGAGCGACCTAGTTTATGGGGAGTAACTTGCGCGACTGGAGGCGTAACCCGTGAGGACTAGAGCAGGCTACATTGACCGAAGTAAGCTGAAGAACTGGGCCGATACTCGTAATTCGGAGTCTGAACTCCCGCGTCTGGTGCGTCGTCTCATCCTTGAAACGACACCGGGGTTGGTCCAGCTAGGGATGCCCGCAGGCGACGGTGTGGCAGCAGGGGATTGGGACGGTTCTGTTCGGGCAACCGAAGCGACGGCTTGGGTTCCAGATGGTTTGTCGGTATGGGAGCTGTCGGTTAATTCCAGCCCTAACAAGAAGGCCGATGAGGACTATTCTAAGCGAACAGACACTCCAGACGGCACATGGACCGCTGAGTGCACCTATATCGAAGTGATCCTGCGCACTTGGACGGCACGGGACAAATGGGCTAAAAATAAGCGAAACGACCAGGTCTGGAGAGACGTCAAGGCTTTCGGGCTTGATGATATCGAGACCTGGCTTGAGGCCGCCCCAATTACATGGGCGTGGCTATCGGAAGAACTGGGACTTTCTCCATACGGACTTCGCACCGGTTTGACCTGGTGGCGAGATTGGGCAGCACAAACGAATCCAACATTGATACCGAAAGTTGTGCTCGCCGGTCGAACTGACACTGCCAAGGATCTTGAAGACCGGCTTGGTTCATCCGGCTCCGTCACTACGATTGCTGGTGCCTCGATGGAGGAAGTATGCGCCTTCATCGCTGCGATCGCCGTCAACCTTGATGACCAGAGCAGCGGCGAGATGCTCGCACGGCTCGCATTCGTCGACGACATATCCACATGGAGGCAGTTGACAACCTCGTCCCAACCGCTCGTCTTGGTCCCTCTCAAGCCCGAGTTGGCAAGCGAGATCCCCGCAGGTTCTGTGCATAACTTTTGCGTGCCGGTTGTCTCCAACGAAGGTGCCGACGTCACACTTCCAGCGTTGGATGCTGCTGAGGCAGCAGTCGCGCTGACGAGCGCCGGAGTCACAGATGGAGATAGGGCCGATGAGCTCGGTAGGCTCGCACGGCGAAGCTTGACCGGTCTGCGGCGAAACTTGGCTGTAAAGGCCGTCCTGCATCGACCGACCTGGGCTGATGCGAGTCCGTCCCGAAACTTCCGATCAATCCTGTTGGCTGGCTCCTGGGGAGACAATGCAGAAGGGGATCGTTCGATCCTCGAGGCGCTCACGGGAACCGACTACGAATCGTTTAGAGAGGCGATCACAGGAATAGCCGATAATCCTACCGATCCTCTGGTAATCCGCACTGGCGAAGCTTGGCATCTTGTCTCACCGGTGGATGCTTGGATGCTGTTGGTGCCGAAGCTGACTCACGATGACATGAAGCGGTTCGGGACCATCGTCGAGAGGGTCTTCGCAGAGGACGATCCGGCCCTCGACCTACCGCGGGATCAACGGTGGAGAGCATCGATTGATGGCAAAATCCGTCGCTACTCCGGTGACCTCCGCCGCGGCCTCGCTCAGTCGCTCGCTCTATTGGGAATGTACGGCGAAACTGTCGTCTTGTCGGGTGGGGTATCAGGGGCAGAATTCGCAAACTATCTGGTTGGGAAGCTACTCGAAAGGGCGTCGACAGATGATACCGGGCGAGCGTGGCAATCACTAGCTGACATCTTGCCTCTCCTCGCTGAGGCCGGGCCGGACGCCTTCCTCGAAGCGGTCAGTGCAGCAACAGCGGGCGATGCCCCTCTATTGGCCACCATGTTCCAGGACAACGCCGACGAGTCGGGAATCTTCTCGGGCGGAACTCCCCACAGCAATCTGCTGTGGGCGCTCGAGTGCGTGTCCTGGTCCTCTGATCATTTCGGACGTGCTGTCGATCTCCTGGCACGCCTTGACGAGATCGATCCGGGTGGTCGGCTGGCTAACCGTCCCGCGGCCTCTTTGGCTGCAATATTCCGCCCGTGGCATCCAGATAGCTCTGTCGATCCTGACCGGCGACTTATTGTCCTCGACACGTTGCGCCGAAGACGCCCTGGCGTTGCTTGGAAGTTGGAGTGCAGCATGCTTCCTGAGGGGCACGGGACACATTTCCCGATTAGTACACCTGCGTTCCGAACTTGGAGGCCGGACAAACTATCTGTGACATACGGCGAATTATGGAAGATGACGACCGCCGCGGTAGAGCGTTGCATCGAAGATGCTGGTCAGGATGCGCAACGCTGGTCAACGATCCTTTCTCACACGGCAGAGTTACCACCAGCAAACCGAACTCGAGTGGTGGATGCTCTCGAATCGATGGCCGACCAGCCGCAGTTTACGGCTGACTTTCGAGAAGCGGTGTGGCGAACCCTGGTGGACCTCATCGGCCGTCATCGTAAGTTTCCGGATGCTGCCTGGACACTTCCAGACGAGGAACTCAGCAAGCTCGACTCACTGGCAGCGCGCTACCAGCCAAGGTCTGCGTATGTCCGACTGATCGGACTCTTTCAATCATGGACTCCGTATATCGGCGCTCACAAACAAGATGATTATGAAGCCTTTGAACGTGAGCTCGGGCGCCGACGCGTCCAAGCCGTAGAGAAGATCGAGGCCGAGGGCGGTTTTGACGCCATCACGAGACTGGCACGAGACGCGTCGGTACCGGGGGCCGTTGGTATCGCCTTGGCGAAAATCGGCTCGTCGCACGATGATGAGTTGCTCGGTTGGTTGACATCAGCCGACCAGGATCTCGCCAGCACCGCGATGTCGTATTTCTCGACTCGCTATTCCCTAGAAGGTTTCGCTCTGATCACAGACTTCCTTGAACAGAGCGATCTTACGGTCGATCAACGTGTTCGACTCCTGCTTGTCGCGCGCGGCAACCTCGCTGAGGTATGGGCTCTGGTTGATACGGACCCGGATCTTGCGGCCCGATACTGGAGGGCATTCCAGACAATCGGCTTGGGGCAAGAAATTGACAAGATCGACGAGATTGCTGAGCACTTGATCCAAGTTGGCCGCCACGCCGACGTCGTACATCTCATGAGCATGTACACCCACATCGACAAGGACGGCCCGCGTCCCCAGGTAGCGAAACTCATTGTGCGAGCACTGGACGGGCTCCTGGCAGATCAAACTCTATCTGCCGCAGCTCGTGATCTATCGTCCTATGATTTTCAGCGGCTCTTCGCCTACCTCGAAGCTATGCGCGAGCACCTTGAGCCTGGCTGCCTTGTTCGACTGCAGTGGTCGTACCTTCCGGCGCTCGGCTATGACGCGAGAGTCCCAGCGCTATCCGAAGGCTTAGCTGCCGACCCTGAAAAATTCGTCGAGATCGTATGCACTCTTTACCGTGCCCGGCCGAGCGGTGAGGACGAAGAAGGCGCCGAGGACTCGGCTGGCGAAGAACAACACGACGCTTCCCTGGCAACCAATGCGTACCGCTTACTCAATGCATGGGACACACCGCCCGGCCTCGTCGATGGCGTCATGAATGCCGAGGTGCTTCGAACCTGGCTTGATCAAGCTATGGAGCTCCTGGCTGAACGAGGCCGGACCGAGGTCGGCCTGCAGCAGATTGGCCAGGTTCTGGGCCACACCCCACCAGACGCTGACGGCACCTGGCCGGGCAACGTCGTGCGGGATCTCATTGAAGAAGTGCAGCTTGATCACATTGAGACCGGCTTGTACCTCTATATCCTTAATAGTCGTGGAGTTACTAGTCGCGGCTTGGAAGACGGCGGCGAGCAGGAGCTCAGGCTTGCTGCGGACTATCGAGTCAAGGCCCAAGTATTTGCCGACATCGCGCCTCGAGTGGCTGGTTTATTTAGGAGAATCGCTTTCTCGTACGAAAACGACGCACGACGGAACGAGGAGGACGCAGAACGTTTCCGGCGCGGGCTGCACTGAGCGGCATAAATCGCGTCACACAGCGAGTTTGCAGGACACTGTGAGCTGGAGTGTGTATGCGCATCGCTCGAGACGTTATAGGGATATGGAATGTGGTGGAGTTCAAATTTAACGTGTAACGCGGAGCGTTAATGACGTTTCGCGTTATTGGGGGGTAGGTTGAAGAGCGCTGTCTCTAACTCCGGTTTTCGTTCGGCCTCGGTCCATTCCGCTACCTCGTGTGTAGAATCTGCAAGCGGTATCGGGCCGTTGAACTATTAGGTTCACCCACAGTTCCCGTGCCTGCACGCATCGAGAAGGACCAGGTGGTGAACTCGAATGACTCGCCTGGTCCAACGTGTGTGCGCTCGGCGCGTGGTTTAACTCTTATAAGACTTGCCGGTCACAGCCTCAGCGTTTCGCTCGTGCAGCCCGCAGGCCGTTCAAGATCACGATGACTTCGGCGACTTCGTGAACCAACACGACGGCGGCCAGGCCCAGCACACCGCTGATAGCCAGTGGCATCAACACGATAATGATGGCCAGAGACAGCACGATGTTTTGGTTGATGATCCTGCTGCCTCGGCGGGCGTGTTGCAGTGCCTGAGGGATCAGCCGGAGGTCGTGGCCGGTGAAGGCGACGTCAGCGGACTCGATCGCGGCGTCAGAGCCGGTCGCTCCCATCGCTATACCCACCGTTGCGCCCGCCAGTGCCGGAGCATCGTTGATGCCGTCGCCGATCATGGCCGTCGGTGTCTTGGAGGAGAGTTCGGCGACGATGCTTGCCTTGTCCTCTGGGCGTAGCTCGGCGCGCACATCGTCGATCCCGGCGATCTCAGCCAGCGCCCGGGCGGTGCGAGTGTTGTCGCCGGTGAGCATGCTCACCTTCACGTCGTTAGCGTGCAGGGTCTGCACAGCTTCGGGAACCTCGGGACGCAGCTCGTCGCGGACCCCGATCGCTCCGGCGAGGGTGTCATCGACGGTGACCAGGACGCAGGTCTGACCTTCGGACTCCATGCGCTCAACGTCTGCCTTCAGTGGCCCGGCGTCGATCCACCGGGGGCTGCCCACCAGCACCCGTCGACCTTCGACGGTGCCGCCGATGCCATGCCCGGCTTCCTCGCTGATGTCCAGGGCGGCGGGCGCTTCGGGCTCCGCTGCCGCGATCGCCGCGGCGAGGGGGTGCGTCGATTGCTGCTCAACTGCCGCCGCGAAGGCAAGCACCTGCGCCCGATCGAATCCCTCTGCCGGGACCACTCCGGTAACCTCGGGCTGGTTGCGGGTAAGGGTTCCGGTCTTGTCCACCGCCAGGTGACGGACGCCACCGAGCCGCTCGAACGCCGCGCCGGACTTGATGACCACGCCAAACTGGCTGGCCGCGCCGATTGCGGCCACGACCGTCAGCGGCACGGAGATTGCCAGTGCGCACGGCGACGCTGCGACCAGGACCACCAACGCACGGGTGATCCACGTCTCGGGGTCGCCCAGCAGTGAGCCAATCACGCCGACCAGCACCGCCAGGATCATCACCCCGGGCACTAGGGGTTGGGCAATTCGGTCGGCGATCCGGGCGCGGTCACCCTTCTTCGCCTGCGCCTGCTCGACGAGGTCGACGAGTGTGGTCAGCGAGTTGTCCGTTCCAGCTGCGGTCGTCTCTACTTCCAGCACACCGGCGGAGTTGATCGCACCCGCGGGCACCTCGTCGCCGGGTGCAACCTCCTCCGGAATGGATTCTCCGGTGATCGCTGAGGTGTCAAGGCTGGAACGTCCAGACTGAATGATGCCGTCCGTGGCGATCCGCTCTCCGGGGCGCACGAGCATCAGTTCGCCAGCCACGAGGTCCTTCGCTGCGACCTTGACCGACGTGCCGTCGCGCAGCACCGTCGCGGTCTGCGGTACCAACTTCAACAGTGCCCGCAGTCCGCCCTGTGCCCGATCCATTGCCTTGTCTTCCAGCGCCTCGGCGATCGAGTACAGGAACGCTAGCGCCGCGGCCTCTCCGACGTAACCGAGGATTACCGCGCCGACCGCGCTGATCGTCATCAGCAAACCAATGCCGAGCTTGCGCTTCGTGACAAGGTTTCGGATCGCGCCGGGCGCGAACGTATACGCCCCTAGCAGCAGGCCGACCCAGAACAGTACTGTCGCGGGTGTCTCTACCCCGGACCAGTCCAGCGCCAGGCCTATGCCGAGGGCTACGCCGGAGAAGATCGGCAGTAGCAACTCGGGGTCCTTCCACCATGGCCGATCGAGTTCTTCGATCTCTGTGGCGGGTTCGTGTGCGCATCCACACGCCGAGCTCATGCGTCCGCTCCCTGCTCACCGCAGCCGAGCACCGAGCATTCAGGGTCGATGCACGGGGCGTTTTCGTCGACAGCCAACGTCGCGTTCACCAGCGCGTTGAGCGCTGCCGCGAGGTGCGGATCGGCGATTTCGTAGCGTGTCTTGCGGCCCTCCGGCTCGGCGACGACGATGCCGCAGTCGCGCAGGCAGGTCAGGTGGTTCGAGACGTTCGAGCGGGTCAGGTCCAGGTCGCGCGAAAGCACGGCCGGGTAGCTCGGGCCGTCGAGTAGTGTCATCAGGATTCTGGAGCGCGTCGGATCCGCCATGGCCCGGCCGAGCCGGTTCATGACGTCTAGGCGTGAAGCAATGGTCAGCATGTGCTGAACAATACATCGTGTGCTGAACTATTCAAAATGTGCTGAACTGACAGTTACGCGAAGGTCCTGCGACCTGCAAGAATTAGTCGATGGGATAGCAGATGACTGATCCTTTGTGGTTCGGCTACCACCCAACGCGGGAGCGACGTGGGCGGCGAGGTTCTCGAGAAAGTAACTTTGCAACTACATACCGTCGAGTTCAATTTCAACGTGTAGCGAAATCGTTTCCTGGAAGCGAGCGGTGGCTGCCGATTCCGCTCTTTGCTCTACGGGATCTGCGGCCGTCGCCTTGTGGACTTGAGCTCCGAGCGCCGCTTCTTCGCTTCGAGACGGCGCCGTACTGACCCCCGCGTTGGCTTCGTTTTGCGGCGCGGAGGAGGCGGCGGTGCGAGCGCCTCGCGCAACAGGGCAGACATGCGTTGACGTGCCTCGGAGCGGTTGCGGACCTGTGACCGCTGGGTCGACACCGCCACGGTGAGGACGGTGCCATCCAGGCGGTGCTCGAGGTTGCGGAGCGCGCGGCGCCGCTGGACGTCGGTAAGTGAGGTGCACGTGGCGATATCAAGGGATAGCTGGACCTTGCTGTCCGTGGTGTTCACACCTTGTCCTCCTGGCCCCGACGCCTTCGCGAACCGTTCCGACAAGTTGGCGGCGGCGATGACCACACCGTCGGGGATTCCCGGGCCGGGTGCGATGGTCAGGTCGTTCATGCCGTCCACCCTACAAGCACAGCCCCACAGGTACCGCCAGGGGCTCGGGGACTTCTCTGCGGATGCTTGTCTCCCCACACTGGCACTCATGAAGACTTCGCTTTACGTATCTTTCCCCGGCAATGCTCGCGAAGCGCTCAAGTTTTACCATGAGGTGTTTGGAGGTGAGCTCAACATCATCACGTATGGCGAGCAGCTCGACCGTGGCGCGCAGTTCCCGTTCGACCCGCCACGCGACGCTGTCGCTCACGGCACCCTGACTGGTCCGTTTACGTTTGGGGGCGGCGACGACCTGCAAAACAACGCGAGTATCTTGAACCGCGGAGTTTTCGGCTTTACCGCCGAAGTAGATTCGGTGGAGGAAGGTGAGTAGCTCATCGAGAAGCTCACCCGCGACGGCGGAAATGTCACTATGCCGTTCGCGCAAGCTCCATGGGGTGCGCATTTCGGTGTTGTCGAAGACAAGTTTGGGCTGGCCTGGAACATTACTACTGGAGATGGGAGATAGGGCCAGGATGTGATTGTATCGGCCTGGTACCATCTGCATCTATGACTACAGCAAGTAAAATCCGAGTGGCTGGCGTGGGGGATGCGGAGCTCGTCGCAAAGCTTTTGCGCGACTTCAACGTTGAATTCGACGCCCCGGTGCCCGACAACCTCGAGCGGAGGTTCCGGCAGATCATTGCATGTGACGACGCCACCGTGTTGCTCGCCGACGATATCGGGTTTGCATTCTTCACGCTGCGCCCCAGCCCCTATTATGACGGTCCGGTAGCGATGCTTGAGGAGCTCTACATTGCACCATCCTGCCGCAATCGAGGCATCGGTACGGCGCTGCTGCGACGGGTATTCTCGGAGATCCAGAACCGCAATGCAGGCGAATTGCAGATCAACGTCGACGAGGTAGACACCGATGCGCGACGCTTCTATGAACGCCATGGACTGACCAATATTGAGCAAGGCTCCCGAATGCTTCTATATGCGTGCGAGTTGTGATGGAGTGTGGAGGGGAATGAGCATTATTTGGTTTCTTGCTGTGGGTAGCGCACTTTCATATCTTTGCCGACTACGGCTCCGTCATTGAGCTTTGCTGCGTTCAAAGTAGGGCCGTGCTGCGTTATTCCCATGATGTGTTGCACGTCGTCGCCGTGGGCAAGCAGGTGGTCTGCAATGATGCGGCGGTGGCAACGCCACCAAACAGCTTCTGAGCACATGATCACCGTCGGGGTTTCGGCGGCTTGTGTCCTGAGCTGCTGGAGTGCCTCTGCGAACTCGTGGCCAAGAGCATGGTTTGCGTAGTTGTGGAAGCTTCGGTTGCGCCAGTTGCCGTTGATTTCGAAGGGAACTGTTTTGGACACGTTGCGTCGCCCAGTGAGCCCTTCGCTCCGGGAGTACTGGATGCCGTGGTCAGGCAAGTGCTTGGCGAGGTAGCTGTCATTGAACCAGGGATACTTCTTAGACCCGGGAAGCTTGCGTACGTCCACGATTGCACGCACGCCGGAGGCTTCGAGCATGCTTACGAATTCGTCAAACTCGAGGTTGGAATGGCCGACGGTGAAAATGCGCATGACTCCGACCTTAGGCACCTGTTGATAAAGGTGCGGTGTTGGGTGGTGCCTGGCTTCGTGGATACAGCACGGGGTCTCGTTCACCGATCTGAGCGCAGTCGCATCTCCCTTTTGTTGCGAATATCCTGCTCACAGCGGAGTGCTTTGCTGGGACGGATTGGTTGAACTTCATCGGGGCAAACGGGTGCTTTCGGTGCCCAGCCTTGCCGGTTTGTGGGTCGAAATCCATGTAGCCCTTGTTGAAGGATCCGTCTCTGTTGTCGTTGTTGCATCTGTGGTGCTCGCGGCAGAGCCCAGTGAGGTTTTCGATGTCGGTCGTTCCGCCCTTTACCCAGGCGAGAATATGGTGCGCCTCACACTCTGTCATTGAGGTTGTGCACCCGAGCCAGGAACACACCCCTTGGATGGCAAACATCGCGATGCGCTGCTCGACCGAGGCGAGCCGGGTGGTTCTGCCCATCCACAGCGGTACTGAGATGACACCGTCCACTTGGAGGAGGAAGTCTGTAGTTCCGTCCATGCCGAGCCGGACAAGGTCGAAGCAGTCGACTTCGATGCCGGTGTTGGTGTCGTATAGCATGGAGGCGTCGCCGTCGGCGAGATCGTCGAGTGTAAGTGAAATGACCACCGAGGCAGCGCCACCGCTCATTTTCTGGTGCGATTGCTCATGCTGCTGGAAAATGGCGAAGAACTGGTCAAAGCGACGTTGCTGTGGGGTGCGGGTGTCCGCTTCGCCGTGTAGTGCTGCGGGCAGGTTGGAGTTCGGCGCGAGGCCTTTGTCCGTATGTGCCTTGATCAGCGCCGCAGCACCGGCCGTGGCATTGATGTAGATATCTACGGTCCCGTCTGCTTTCCGGCGGCCAAAGGATAGACCGCGGTTCTCGTGGCCTGCATTGGGGTTAGATCGTGGGGCATGCTTCCGGTTGATGTCGTCGACTGCGCGGCGGACGAACTGGCGGAGGTCTTCCGGGTTTCGTTGCAAGCCTTCGGTCATAGCGGCGGAGTAGATACGGGTGCGCTCACCTGCGCCCGCTTTGAGCAGCCTATCGAGCTCACGCCGGATGATGTTCTGTTTCTCCGCACTGACCTGGGGAGACGTCTTTCTGGCAGTTGCCTGCTGTTGCTCCACTTCATGGGTACGGGAGAAAAGGTCTTCGGCGCCTTCTCCACTCTCGGGATGAGCAGTGGGCTCTGGCGGTGGGCCGAAGAGGAGCCGGCCACGTTCGAGGCGGTTGTAGGCCTCGCCTTTTGATAAGTCGAGGCATTGTTGGAGGTATGCGTTGGGGTAGTTGGCGCCGACAATGCGACCCGCCTTTTCGCGTTCGGCGATGAAGGCGAAGGCGGCGTCGATAGTTGCTTTCTTTTTAAACTGCTCCTCGAGGCGCTCAATGTCGTGTCGGATGTCGTCGAATGTGAGAGTGGAGGGGTCCTCGAAAAGCTTGCTTAACGTGCGTAGCGCTGCGGAAATGTCGTTGACGCATTGGGTGATTTCGCTGGTCATGGCCCCTCCTTTCCTGAGTTGTCATCACCCTATCAACCCAAACGGACATGAACGTCCGGCATCCGAACAAATGAGCGAACTTCCTAGGGGTTTGGTACGTTTGGACATAACCGACACAAACTTGAGGGCGGAGGTGCTTGAACAGGATGGTGAGCAACGACATTGAAGACCGCTACCGCTACATGGGCCTCGAGATGATTCCGACACCACGCTACGACGCGAAAACCAGTGAGCCCTGCCCGGGAATAGGATGGATGTGGCGGGTTGAAAACGGTGTTATAGCGCTCGAGTTCAACAATGACGAAGTGCTTACCGGCACTGAATATGGGTTTGAAGACTATGTGGACTGGGGCCGAGAAAACGCCCTACAAGACGTGATCTTAGGCGCTTCCGCCGACGGGTTAAGCATTCCCGAGGCCCTCGAGCGCGTCCGCAGTGCATTCGGTAACCCCGACGTGATTGTGGAGTTGAAAGACTTAAATGAATCGGCAGACGAGCTCCGCCCCGCGGCACAACAACGCCTGAAGTTGTAAAAAGGAAGCGTAAAAAGGAAGCCGTGGCGGTTGAGTGAATGTCTCCAGAGAATATTTTGCTGCGCTTGCCTGAATCCCAGGAGCAGGAGATTCGCAAGATTTATGAGGAGCTGGCGCAGCGCGGATTTCCCGTTCAGCAGCAGCGCCCGCACGTGTCAGTGACGTTCGCTCCTCAGATGGCTCGAAAGGTGATCGCCCGAGCAGGGGAACTCCTGCCCCAGTTATTGCCTGCGCGTCTGGACAGGGTAGGCACGGTGGTGTTCGGGACGAAGTCGAAGCAGACGGTGGCGTGGCTGCTGCAGGGCCCGGACGAGCTTGAGCGAGCAGCGCGGGAGCTCAACGAGCTCAATCCCGATGGCCGTGGTGCTCGGTGGATTCCGCACCTAACGATGGGGCTGCGCCTGCCGAAGGCGATCGTAGGGGACTATATCCAGGCACTTGCTGAAGTGACATCGCCACACTTCAGGGCTGTGGATGTGGAGTATGCGGCGCTGTACCAGCCGCGGTATGGCTCCGAGTATCGGTTTGAGGTTTATGCCTTAGGCTTTAGGGGTGGCAGCCTTGAGGCGTTGGCGTACCAAGTGCGGGTTGGTTCTGGTATATCCGATGGCGATAATTACGAGCGCTGAGGCAGCACCGAGGATGGTTTCCGCACTGCGCGCAAGGAGCATTGGCGCGACGGGGGCAGGTTCGACGGCTTGGATCATCAGCAGGGCGGTCGGGGTGATGAAGCTCGCTGCCAGCGTGTAGTTGCGGGTGACATAGGTTTCGGTCAAGAACTGCAGGATGATGATCCATATCACGAACTGCCATTCCTGCATGTGGTGCGAGAGGAGGAACCCGGCGACGAGAATGCCGGAAAGGGTGCCGAGCATACGTTGCAAGGCACGAAAGTACTGCACGCGGTAGCGGTTGTTGACCAGCGGCACTACCGCAGCGACCATCGCCCAGTAGAAGTGCGACAGCGGGTCAATGAGAGCGACGGAGATGATGCCGATCGTTCCAGCGAGCAGGGGAGCGAGGAAGAATCGCGCTGCCTCTCGCTTCAGCGCCTGCTTATCGACGCCCACTTCCTCCCCTCGCGGTTCACGCACATTGGGACCTTCCCCTATGAGGTGCGATATTCTCCCGAGCCCAAAGCAAAGACCGGCCGTCGCAGCAGCGACTGCTGTAGCGATCAGTGGGTGTGCCGGGTGGGCAAGGGACCCTACCGCGGCGATTGCGAAGAGTACGAATACGGACCCGGTTGGGCGTGTGCCTGACCACAGTGCGATGGTCGCCCACACGGAGGACGCGACGGCAGAGATGAGCATAATGAGCCATTGGTTGGTGTGGGTCCAGGACATCGTCGCGCCAATTGCGATCGCGACCACGATGGCGGTACCTGCAAGGAGCTGGTGCCGTGCCCTATCCTGTCGGGTTTCGTGGCGTCCATAAACACCCGTAAACGCGCCGAAGTTGGCGTAGATGGCAAGGTCGAAGCGGCCGATCCAGAGCAGGAGTAGGAGTGGGATGGCTACTCCGGCGGCTGTGCGGAAGGCAGGGATATGGTCCCGGCGTGCGGGTGCCATCGTGAACATGGCGCGAAAATGGTTCAAAGATCAGCCCTTTCTCCCGGAAGTAACAGAGTTGTTACCTTAGCCCTCTGCCAGCCCTCTGTCACAGAACCCAAAAACGCCAATTGTGTCGGAGGCGGACGTACACTAAGTCCATTCAAATTCTCTTTTGACTGCGAGGGAGTAGCGGACATGGCTGCGACTGAAGGGCATATTCAATCCGCTGGGAAAATCCCGGCACGTCACCTGATGGTCATTATCGGTGCCTTGCTGGTAGAGGTGGCGTTTTCAATAACGCTGACTGGTCTGAGTTTCTTTACACCGGCGGTGCTCGGGGACTTTCCTGGGACCCGTGCAGGTGCGTTTATGATTCATTTCACTTTGTATGGCTTCGCTTCCGCGGCGTCAATGCCGGTGGCTGGCATGCTCATTGACCGAATCAAGGCGCCTGGCTTGTTGGTCCTTGGTGGTCTCATTGCTGCGGGTGGCTTGGTTGTCTTTTCCGCCGCACAATCTCTGTGGTGGTTTTATGCAGCCGGAATCGTCATTGGTATCGGCGTGGGGCTTTCGCTGCAGTACGTCCCGATCGTCGTTATCAATCGCTGGTTTGTGGCTAAACGAGGAACCGTGTTGGGCATCGTCCTGGCGGGAACAGGAGTGGGCGGTGTGATCCTCGGCGTAGTAGTGCCGATCCTGCTGAGGACCGTTGGATGGCGGACCTCGATGGTGATTATGGCCGTCGCAATGGTTGTGCTGACAACGGGACCGGCGTTGTTCTTGCTCCGCAGCAATCCTGAGGATCTCGGCCTACGCCCGTACGGTGCGGAGGTGGCACCGGCAGATGAAGTGACCACGAAAACTGGTAACGAGCCGGGAATGACGCAGCGGGAGGCTTTTGGCAGCATCTGGTTCTACGTATTGGCGGCCTCATTGCTGTTGTTGGGCGCGATCTACGGGATGACGCAACACTTCGTGAACTATCTTTCTGGCAAGCCGTGGGGTGTGGAGCTTCGCCCAGAGGAAATTTCAACAATCATTATCACGGCAACGATTTGTCTGATCGTGTTCAAACCGTTTCTTGGCTGGTTCATCGATAAAATCGGCCTGGAGCGGGCCCTGTGGATCGTGCTGCTGATTGCGGCCGGCGCGACCGCGGCGTGGGCATACATGACCACGCTCCTGCCTTACGTGTTCTTCGTGATCTTCATCTTCCTCGGTACTGCAAGCGGCACCGTCGCCCCACCACTGATCGCAGAGCACTCGTTTGGTCAGAAAGAGTTCTCGAAGATTTGGGGCACGCTGGGGATGGCCTACCCAATTGGGCTTTCAATTGGTGCGGCTGTCTGGGGGTGGGTGAAAGACTACTTCGGCTCCTACGGCTACGGTTTTGTTTCTGTGCCGGTGTTCACATTGTTGGTGCTGCTCGGAGTGAGCGCAACGTTCCGCGGTGCCCGCAAGCTTTGGGTGCCGGAAGCGCAGCAGTTAGCCTAGTCGCGCCGGGCAAGGCTGTCAGTGGAAACGCCCGTGAGCAGGGCCGTACCGTCTTTCACGGCCACGGTGGGGTCGGAGGTGGCGTCGAAAAGTAAGGGTGCGTTGCTCGCGGCGACGATGACGTTGCCGTACTCGTGGCCGTCGAGCATCGCTGGTGGTGCGACAACCGCGGTGTGGGGGAAGACCTCGAGGAGCCCGGCTATTTCGGCTCGGGTGTTGGGAAGCTGCTGCCTATCGCCGATGTTCGCGATGTAGATGCCTCCCGGGCGCAGTGCCACGGTGCACGCGCGGAAAAACTCGACGGTGGTCAGTGGGCGTGGAGTGTCGGGGCCGCTGAAGACGTCACGAATGATGACGTCGAGGCTGCGTGGTTGGCAGGCATGAGTGAACGCGCGTGCTTCTGCGCAGCGAATCGTGACAGGCTCGACGTTTTCGTGAAAGGCCCAACGCACGAGCTGCGCAAGCTTGCGGTCGATCTCCACCGCCGTTTGATGGCTTTCGGGGTAGCGGTGCGCGAAATGCGCAGGCAGGGTGCACGCGGCCCCGCCGAGATGTACTGCCCGGAAGTCTGAGGGCACGGTGTCGCCGGGGCGGATGAATCCCGTGATCCACTGCATGTAGTCGAAGGTGAGCACCTCCGGCGCACCGAGTACAACGTAGGAGCTAGGGACGCGGTTGAGTTCGAGGGTGTAGCCGCCGTCGCGAAGTTTGTCGGCGATGATGGTCGCTCTGCCGGTGTCTACGGGGAATGTTCCCGTAATGGATTTCTTTGGGGTGCGGGGTTTACGTCGCATTTCATGCTCTACCTTTCAGCGTTTATTCTTACCTGTTATGTACACATTGCGTGAAGCCCGCCCTGAGGACCGCCAGGCGGTCGTGGATGTTTGGGACGAATCTGGCATTACCCAGGAATGGAATGACCCGCCGACTGACTTCGATCTTGCGATGGAAAGCCCCGGCAGCACAGTACTCGTAGCGGAGTCGCCCCAAGGTGTCGTCGACGGCGCGACCATCGTAGGTTTCGACGGCCACCGCGGGTGGATCCACATGACCGGTGTGCGTCCTAACGCACGGGGAGGCGGCGTTGGACGCCTGCTTTCCGACGGCTGCGTGGACTGGCTGCGCGAGCGCAAGGCCCCCGCAGTGCACCTGATGGTGGCGGAAGGAAATGACGCAGGGCGTGCTTTCTGGGAGCACCTCGGCTACTTCAAGATTGAGCCACCTGTGTACATGATTTCCCTGGAAGATTAATCGTTCCAAGACTGGGTGCGCACAAATCTGGTGGAAACCAGTACACCAACGATGACGAGGCTCAACGGCAGAAGCATAGACGTGGACATCGCCTGCGCGAATGGTTGGTGAAGCACGTCGGGGAGCGCTTGGGTGCTCCCGCCGCCGGAAAAGTCGGCAGCCGTCGGCCCGAGCTGGCGCGTGAGCTGCTGCGACATCATTGCCGCGATACCTGCAGAGCCAATGACCGCGCCAAGTTGGCGCACGGTGTTATATACGCTGGAGCCCGCCCCTGCCAGGCGCGGATCGAGGTTTCGCGTCGCGATCATGGACAATGGCCCCCACACCATGGAGTTGCCAAACCCGTTGATCACGGAGACCGCGAGTAACCACATTGGGGAGACACTCGGGTCGGTAATGAAGGCCGCGGCACCAATCGCGACCGCGACGAGCGAGAGCCCTGCGATCGCGAACGGCTTGGGCTGATGCGTGTTGGTGAGCTTGCCGACCCAAGGCGAGAAGCATCCAGAAATCAATCCCGCGGGAAGCAGGAGCAGCGCTGCTTGGGTTGGCGAGTAGTGTTGCACGTTTTGCACGTAGATCATCCACGGAATGACGTAGGTGGAGATTGCAAACCCAACCGTAGAAATTGCTACGCAGGCGAGGGAAAAGTTTCGGTCAGAAAACAGCTCCAACGGCACCAATGGATCCCGGGTGGTTTTCGCTTGCCACCATACGAAGAGCGACAGCAACACGGCGCCGGCGCAAATGAGTGCAACGATGGCGAAGCTCCACGAAAATGTCTGTCCTTCCTGGATGCCGAACACCAGGCAGAACATGCCCGAAGCCGACAGAGCGACGCCAACCCAGTCAAACGTCCGTGCATTTTGCTCGAGCCTCGGCACGAAGACCCACGCCAATGCGATGCCAACAATGCCCACCGGGACGTTGATGATGAAGATCCACGCCCAGCCCCAGGCGTCCACGAGGAGACCGCCGAGCAGCGGCCCAACGATTGTCGCTACCCCTGCCGTTGCGCCCCAGACGCCCATGGCGCCACCCCGCTGCTGCGGTGCGAACGTGCGCAGCATCACCGACATCGTCTGCGGTGTCACTAGGGCACCGCCAAAGCCCTGCACAGCCCGGGCAAGAATCAGTGCCTCGATCGAGGTCGCCAAACCGCACGCCAGCGAGGCGACCGTGAACAGGCTCAAGCCACACAGGTACACGGTCCGCGGTCCGATCCTGTCTCCTAGCCGCCCCGTAATCAGCAGCGGCACCGCGTACGCCAGCAAGTACGAACTGTTCACCCAGATAATCTGGCTGTAGGTGGCGTCAAACGCGGTGGAAATCGCAGGAATAGCGACGGCAACGATCGTCGAGTCCACCAGAATCACGAAAAACCCGACCATCATCGACCACAACGCCGCCCAAGGCCCTGTGCTGCGGGAAGTCTCCATCGCACTGACTCTACCGGGTGGTCGCCAGTGGCGAAAGAGCATAGGGGCATATGATGGCACCTATGAGCGACATACATTCGACAGAAGTCTCCCAGAACGTCATCCTCCCGCAGTCAAAAGACGCAATCTTTTTGACGTTGACCATCGCGCCGGGTCATGAGGGGGAGGTGGTGGACATCATCGGTGGCCTCGCGGGGCTCGTCAACGGCGTCGGCTTCCGCTGGCCCGAGGCTCACTTGAGCGCAGTGCTCGGCATCGGTGCCAAGATGTGGGATCGCCTCTTCACCGTGGAAAAGCCTGAGGGCCTCCACGAGTTCGTTGAACTGCAAGGAGAGAAGCACCACGCGCCGTCGACACCAGGCGACCTGTTCTTCCACATCCGTGCCGACGAATATGACGTCGCATTCGAGCTTGCTCGCCGCATCACGAAACAGCTCGGTGACGCCATCGAAGACTTTGACGAGACGCACGCTTTCCAGTACCAGGACTTCCGCGACCCTCTCGGGTTTGTCGACGGCACTGAGTCCCCGCGCGGCCAAGACGGCATCGCAACGGCGATTATCCGCGAAGGAAAGTGGGCGGGTGGCAGCCATATCGTCCTGCAGAAGTACGTTCATGACCTGAATTCCTGGGACGATCTCCCCGTCGAGGAACAGGAGCGCGTCATCGGCCGCACGAAGCACGAGGACATCGAGTTTGACGACGACGCGAAGCCTGCCAATAGCCACGTCGCGGTGAACTCCATCGAGGACGAGGATGGAGAATCGCTCGAGATCGTCCGCAACAACCTCACCTTCGGTGACGCAGCCGGCCAGCAGGGCACGTTCTTCATGAGCTACGCGAAGGACGTCGCCATCACCGAGCGGATGCTACGCCGCATGTTCATCGGCGAACCAGTTGGCAACTATGACAGAATCCTAGACTTTTCGACTGCGCTGACGGGCTGCAACTTCTTTGCACCGCCGAAAACATTCATGGAAAACGTCGAGGATTACGTCAAGGAAGAACTGCGCTAACCCACAAGCTGCTGTAACTGCGGTGGTAGGTACTCGCGGATGGTGGGCCATGCCACCGCACCGATAAGGCCCAGCCCGGCGAGCACACCAACCGTGATGAGCGCCGCCTTCGTCTTGGAACTGCCCTCCGAGGACATCAGGTTATCTTCGGCGTCCATGTCGTCGGTCTGCGGTGGGTTTGGTGTGACGTTGACGTCGACATCGTTTTGGTCGTGCGGGCGCATCGATTCAGGGTCAATACCGAAGAACGTGTCCAGGCCCTTGACGTTGAACTGCGTCGACATGTAGCGCTCGTTGGTGTTCGTGTTCCACTGCGAAATGACGACGTCGAGGTTCGCGATCGTGGAACCCGGTACGATGTACCCACCGTAAGGTTGGGAGAAATTCATCGGCGTCTGCTGAAAGTCCCAGTAGCCATTCTTGGCGATTGTCGCGACAGGCACGTCGTTCCAGCTTTGTGGCAGCGTATCCGAAATGCGGACCTCGACGGCGAGCGTGGCCTCGTTGAACATCACGAACACCCAGTGGTTGTCGATGAAGCGCAGGTTCATCTCGCCGGCCTTGATCTTGTTACCGTGCAGGATCGCGCCAGCTTCGTTGCCCCACTCGCCGGTGTTCGGATTAAACAGTTCCCAACTTGGCTGGTCGCCGATCTGGTCCTCGGTAAAGCGAGCCAGGTACACGTCGTGTTTGCGCTGGAAGCCCGACATCACTGCATAGATGTAGCCGTCCGGGCCCTTTTCCCAGGAAATGAGCTGGCCAAGTCCATTGAGGTAATGGTTGGGAGTGCGCCCAATGCTCTTCCACGTTTTCCCTTCATCGGTGGACTTCCATGTCTGTGTCTCGAGCACATTGCCGATGCCACGGTTCCACATGCCCTGCATGTACAGCGTTCCGTTGATGTTGATCACGTCGGACGGGATGAGGGTCAGGTTGTCGCCTTCTTTCCGGTAGTAGTTGATCAGGCCGTATGCGTCACGGTGCCCCTTGAGCGGGCGAAGGATTTCGATCTGTCCGTTATTCATTCGTGCAACCACGCCAATGGGGCTGATCCAGTCGCCTTCCCCAAACTTTTTGCCGCGGAATGAGTCGCCGAAGATCATCGCGAACTCATCACCGTTGAGCGGGGTCATCGTACCTAGATCGCCAGCCCCGATACCGACGTGCGCGGCCCACGGGCCGAGCACATCACCCATGATTTGGACGACGGTGCCATCTGGCATCTTCATCGGTTTTTGCTTTGGCTTCGATGGAAGGTCTTCGGGTCCATTAGGACGAACAGTAGGCCACGCGGGCAAAATCGAGTTGGTTTGCGCCTGCGCGCAGGGAACCGAAATCCCCGTCGCAGCAAGAGCAAGAGTAGTGGCACAGGCGATAATTCGGGTCAAAGGCGGCAAAGGCATGGGGCTCCTGGGATGAAACGTCGTGAGGCAAAATATTCGACGTCCCCTTTCACCGCAGCAGGCTGTGGGGAAGTGGACGTCGATAATTATTGGGCGAATATTGGGTTAGTTCGAAGAATCGTTACGCTGACCAAGACCCGAGTCCAGGCGCAGCAGTCCAGAACCATCATTGCCGACAAGTGTCAGCTGGTCAACAATCTCGGAAACCGTTGCCTCTTCGCTGATCTGCTCGTCGAGGAACCAGGTGATAAGTGAGCGCGAGTCAAAGTCCTTGACCTCATCGGCGATGCCGGCGATGTTGCGAATCATCGCGGAGACCTTGCGCTCGTGCTCCAGCGCTGCCTTGAACGCTGCGAGCGGGGAATCGATCGATGGGGCGTCGAGTGCGACAGTGTGCAAGGTGACGTCGTGGCCGCGGTCGATCAGGTGCGTTGCGAACTTCTCCGCGTGGTCGCACTCTTCCTGCGCCTGCTCTGCAAACCAAGAGGCGAAGCCCGGGAAAGACTGTGCCTCCATCGTGTATGCGAGCTGGCGGTACAGTAATGCCGCCTCGTATTCCGCAGTGACCTGCTCGTTCATTGCATCTTGCAATTTCTTGTCCATAGTCAAGCTCCTTTGAAGGTGTAGTTGAAAACTGATGTTACGGCGCTATTTTACGCCTGCGAGGCAAAAATGCATCAAAAGTAAGGGTATCCTAATCAATGACCTGGGGGTATGTCGATGGGGAACCTTCGCAAAATGGGCTATCCTTGCCGGTATGTCTCGTTTTAGTCCCTTAAATTGGCCGGTTGTGCGCCAGATACGCGGTGGTGACGCCTTCGCCCGAGGCGAAAATACCGAATCTGCGCGCAGCCAAGAAATGGAAGGCCGCATTGTAGAAGCGGACCGCGTTGTCAAGAGCGTGTGTCCGTACTGCGCTGTTGGCTGTGGCCAGCGCGTATATGTAAAAGACAATAAGGTCATTCAAATTGAAGGCGACCCGGATTCTCCGCACTCACGCGGACGCCTGTGCCCGAAGGGTGCAGCTTCCGAGCAGCTCGTCAACGCGGAAAACCGCGTGACCAACATTCTGTACCGAGCACCGCGCTCCAAGGAATGGGTCAAGCTTGACCGCGAAACCGCCATGGAAATGGTCGTCGACAGGTTCCTCGAAGCCCGTGAAAACGGCTGGCAGGACTTCGACGACAAGGGGCGCCCTGTGCGTCGAACCATGGGCATCGCAGGCCTGGGCGGCGCCGCGATGGATAACGAGGAAAACTACCTGATCAAGAAGCTGTGGACTGCAGCGGGCGCGGTGCAGGTAGAAAACCAAGCTCGTATATGACACTCTTCCACGGTTCCCAGTTTGGGATCCTCGTTTGGACGCGGTGGAGCGACCCAGCCACTGCAGGACATGGCGAATGCGGACTGCATTGTCATCCAAGGGTCAAACATGGCCGAAGCGCACCCAGTTGGGTTCCAGTGGGTCATGGAGGCGAAGGCGCGTGGTGCACGAATCATCCACGTTGACCCTCGATTCACGCGTACGTCGGCGATGGCGCATAAGCACATCCCGATTCGTGGTGGTACCGACATTATTCTGTTGGGTGCTGTCATCAACTACGTGCTGGAAAACAACCTGTACTTCGAGGAGTACGTCAAGGCATTCACCAACGCTTCGACGTTGATCAGTGAAGACTTCCAGGATACGGAGGACCTTGAGGGTCTGTTCTCTGGATACGACCCTGAAACGGGTGGCTACTCCAACGATTCGTGGCAGACGCGTAAGAAGTGGGATGCGCAGACTTCGTGGGACGTTGAGAAGGATGAAACCCTTCAGGATCCGCGAACAGTCTTCCAGATTTTGAAGCGCCACTACTCCCGCTACACCCCGCAGGTTGTTGCTGAGTCGTGTGGTATTTCCGAGGAGGACTTCTACTTCCTCGCGAACTCGATTGCGGAGAACTCTGGCCGCGATCGCACCACCTGCTTCGCGTACGCGCTTGGCTGGACTCAGCACACGTTGGGCGCACAGTTCATCCGTACGTGTGCGATCCTGCAGACGCTGATGGGCAACATCGGCCGTCCGGGTTCGGGCATCATGGCGCTGCGTGGCCACGCATCGATTCAGGGCTCCACGGACGTGCCGACGCTGTTCCACATCCTGCCTGGCTACCTGCCGATGCCGCAGTCCACGCACCAGACGTGGGACGAGTACTTGGCAGCAGTGTCGAAGCGTGATCAGAAGGGCTTCTGGCAGACCGGCGACACCTTCGCTGTGTCGTTGATGAAGGCCTACTGGGGTGACGCCGCAACCGAGGAGAACAACTGGGGCATGGACCTCATGCCAAGGTTGACTGGTGCGCACTCGACGTACCACACGCTGCAGCTGATGAACCAGGGGCTTGTCGACGGCTACTTCGTCTTCGGCCAGAACCCTGCGGTTGCGCAGTCGAACGGTCGCATTCAGCGCATGGCGCTGACCAAGCTGAAGTGGCTCGTCGTACGTGATTTCTCTGAAATCGAAACGGCAACGTTCTGGAAGGACTCTCCAGAGGTGCAGTCCGGTGAGATTTCGCCGGAGGAGATCGACACTGAGGTGTTCCTCTTCCCAGCTGCGAACCACGTTGAGAAGGCAGGTACGTTTACCCAGACCTCGCGCGTGCTGCAGTGGCGCTACAAGGCCAAGGATGCGCCGGGCGATGCCGAGAGTGACCTCGAGTTCTTCTACGACTTGGGACTTCGCTTGAAGGAGCGAGTCAAGGACTCGACCGACCCGCGCGACGTGCCGTTGCAGAAGATCACCTGGGACTACGAGTGCGATGAGCACGGTGAGATTCTGCCGGAGTCGGTGCTGAAGGAGATCAACGGCTACTATCTCGACGGTCCTCGCAAGGGACAGCTTGTAGACAAGTTTGCGGATCTCAAGGCTGACGGCTCAACCTCCTCTGGTTGCTGGATTTACTGTGGTGTGTACGCTGACGACGTCAACCGTTCGGCGAACAAGCGCCCAGGCCAGGAGCAGAACGCGATGGCGTTGGAGTGGGGCTGGGCATGGCCGATGAACCGCCGCGTGCTCTACAACCGTGCTTCTGCGGATCCGGATGGCAAGCCATGGTCGGAGCGCAAGAAGCTGGTCTGGTGGAACGAGGACAAGGAGCTGTGGGAGTCCGACGATGTTGTGGACTTCCCGGTCAACCGTGCTCCTGGTTTCAAGCCGGAGCGCGACGCGGTCGGTCCTGCAGCGCTTGCAGGCGACGATGCGTTCATCATGCAGGCGGACGGCAAGGCCTGGCTGTTCGCGCCAACCGGAATGGTTGACGGCCCGATGCCGACGCACTACGAACCACAGGAGTCCCCGTTTGCGAACCCGCTGTACAAGCAGCAGCAGTCGCCGTCGCGAATTGTGATGCGTGGGGAGGACAACCTCTCGGCGCCGAACTTTGGCGAGCCGGGTGTTGGCGTGTACCCGTACATGCTGAACACTTACCGTCTGACGGAGGCGTACACCTCTGGTTCGATGACGAGAAGCTTGCCGTTCTTGGCGGAGTTGCAGCCGGAGCTGTTCTGTGAGGTCTCGCATAAGCTGGCCGAAGCGGTCGGGCTCAAGAATGGTGACTGGGCGACGATCATCTCGCCGCGCAACGCCATCGAGGCGCGAGTGCTGGTCACGGAGCGCATGAAGACCCTGGTCATCGACGGTCATGAGTTCCAACAGATCGGTATGCCGTATCACTTCGGCGCAGGTTCCTACGCCGAGGTCGAAGGCGATGGACCGAACGACCTTTTGGGCATCATGCTGGACCCGAACGTCAACATCCAGGCGTCGAAGGTTTCCGCGGTTGATATCCGGCCGGGCCGACGCCCGCGCGGCGAGGACCGCATGAAGCTGGTGCGTGAGTACCAGCGCCGTGCGCGCCTGACGGAGGACACCGGTACCAAGCTGACCGACGAGTCGAAAGACGTCATCGTTGGTGAGCAGCTCGGTGACACAGAGGCGGCGAAGTACGACTCGACGAAGAAGAATATGGCGAACGGGGAAGGATAGGTTTTGACGATGAAAACGAAGAATCAGATCACCGAATCCCCAGCCAACATCGGGTACGAGAAGGAAGCTCGTAAGGCTTTCTTCACGGATACGTCGATTTGTATTGGCTGCAAGGCGTGTGAGGTTGCATGTAAAGAATGGAACCGAAACCCGCAGGACGGCTACAAGTTGTCTGGTAACTCCTACGACAACACCGGTTCGCTGAACGCGGACACGTGGCGCCACGTGGCGTTCATTGAGCAAGGCGAGGACCGGATTCTGCAGGCTCGTGAAGAGGGTGCAAAGCTCGTCGGGCTTGGAATGCCGAGCGTCAAGCCTGCCGAAGAGGCTTCCACCCGCGCGGTATTGCCGGATACACCGGATTTCCGCTGGCTGATGTCCTCCGACGTGTGCAAGCACTGCACGAACGCTGGTTGCTTGGACGTGTGCCCGACGGGTGCGTTGTTCCGCACCGAGCACGGCACCGTCGTCGTACAGGATGACGTCTGCAATGGCTGCGGTACCTGCGTTGCTGGCTGCCCGTTCGGCGTCATTGAGCGTCGTAGCGATGGTGGCGTTCGCAAGCGCAACGAGCGTTCCGGCAAGGGCGAGGACTTCACACCTGGTGAGAGCGCGCCGATTAAGAACATCGGGGTGGCCCAGAAGTGCACCATGTGCTTCGACCGCCTTCAGGTCGGCGAGCAGCCAGCATGTGCCAAAACCTGCCCGACGACGTCGATCAAGTACGGCACGTACGACGAAATGCTCGCGCTTGCGAAGGCGCGCGTGAAGGAACTGCACGCGCAGGGCATGACGGAAGCTCGCCTGTATGGCGCAAACCAGAACGACGGTGTAGGCGGTACAGGCTCAATCTTCCTGCTGCTGGATGCGCCAGAGGTCTACGGGCTTCCGCCAGACCCAGTGGTTCCAACGGCGAACTTGCCGGAGCTGGCGAAGCGCGGCGTCATTGCCGCAGCCGGAATGGTTGGCACTATTGCAGCCGCGGTCCTGATCGGAGGTAGGAAGTAAATGGCTGAGTTTGATAGCTACCGTCCACCGCAGGAGCCGCGTCGTCCGCGGCGACGTGATCAAGCGGAAGGCGAGCGCCCACGTGGCCCGAAGAAGCGTCGTGGCGAGGAGCTAATGGTGCCGGAGGCAAGCTTTGAGCACTTTGACTCCTACTACGGTAAGCCGATTGTGAAGTTCCCGCCGTGGGAGTGGCCGATTGGTGTCTACTTCTTCCTCGGCGGCCTCGCCGGAGGCTCCTCCTTGTTGGCCGTGGGAGCTGACGCGACAGGCAACAAGGAGCTGCGTCGCAACATGCGGATTAGTTCGATGGCTGCCGCCGCGGTGGGCTCCGGTTGCCTGGTGCTCGACCTTGGTCGCCCGGAGCGCTTGCTGAACATGTTCCGCGTGTTCAAGCTGTCGTCCCCGATGAGCGTTGGCTCTTGGTTGCTGGGTTCGTTCTCCGCGCTGCAGGGGCTTGCTATGCTTCCGGAGCTCGACGAGCTGACTGGCAAGAAGCTGCCGCTGCCAAGCCCGCTGCGCTCGTTTATTGAGTTCGCAGCGACCCCGGCTGGTATTGCTGGCGGTGTGCTTGCCTCGCCGCTCGCGGCGTACACCGCGGTGCTGATCGGCAACACGTCGGTGCCTGCATGGCAGGAGGCGGGCAAGAACCTACCGTTCGTGTTCGTATCATCTGCGACCGCAGCGACGGGTGGCATGGGCTTGCTCACCACTTCGACGGAGAATGCTGCTGTGCCGCGAGCACTCGGTGTCGTGGGCGCAGCCGCCGATGTAGCAGCGACGTCCTACATGACGAGCCAACTGGACGACGTCTCTAAGGAAGCGTTTTCCACGGGCAAGGCAGGCAAGCTTTTCAAGGCTTCCGAGGTTTGCCTCGCGGTTGGTGGCGTTGGCGCGCTGTTCAGTAAAAAGAGTCGAGTACTCGCAGGTATTTCGGGTGTCGCGTTGATGGCGGGTTCCTGCCTGACTCGTTTCGCGGTGCTCGAGGCCGGTAAGCAGTCCACCGAGGACCCGAAGTACGTCGTTGAACCGCAGCGGGAGCGCCTGCGCAAGCGCCGTGAAGCGGGCAAGGTTGATGACGGCATCACTACCGCCTAGCTGCGACTGGAGCTAACACACAACACTGCCCCTCTCACACACCGTGTTGGAGGGGCAGTGTTGTATTTCTAGTTTGGTATTTCGGCTACTTCACCTGAACGCGGCCGGTGCCTGCGACAGTTTCGCCGATGACGGGGTAGCCGGGGATCTCGCCGATGACGAGCAGCCCGCCGGAAGTCTGGGCGTCCGCAAGGAGCAGCAACTCGTCGCCGTCCAGATCGGAGTCGACGTTGGGGCGTACCCAGTCAAGGTTGCGCTTCGAGCCGCCAGGGATGTAGCCGGCCTCGAGCGTTTCACGGGCGCCGTCGATAAATGGGACCTTCGTGTGGTCGATGACGGCGTCGATCCCGGAAGCGCGTGCCATCTTGAACAAGTGGCCGAGGAGGCCGAAACCAGTGACGTCGGTAGCGGCTTTCACACCGGCGGCGACTGCCTTTTCGGAGGCTTCCTTGTTCAGCGTGGTCATTACTTCGATGGCCTGCGGGAAGACATCGCCGGTTGCCTTGTGGCGGTTGTTCAGTAGGCCAGAGCCGATCGGCTTGGTCAAGGTGATGGGCAGGCCGGCCTCTGCGGCGTCGTTGCGCATGAGCTTGGCCGGGTCCACGATGCCGGTGGCAGCCATGCCGTAGATCGGCTCGGGTGCGGTGATCGAGTGCCCGCCGGTCACGCTGATGCCGGCTGCGGTGGCGGCGTCCATGCCACCGTGCAGTACGTCGCGGATGAGCTCTGAGGGGAGGACATCCCGTGGCCAGGCGAGCAGGTTGATGGCGGTGATTGGGGTGCCGCCCATCGCGTAGACGTCTGAGAGCGCGTTGACGGCCGCGATCTTGCCCCAGGTGTAGGCGTCATCGCAGACCGGGGTGAAGAAGTCGGCTGTGGAGATGACGGCGAGGTCGTCGCGGACGTGAATCGCGGAGGCGTCGTCGCCGTCGTCGAGGCCAACGATCACGTTCGGGTCAGCGAATCCAACCAGTCCCTGGACGGCTTCTTCGAGCTCACCGGGTGGAATCTTGCACGCACACCCGCCACCGGATGCGTACTGGGTCAAACGAATCTTAGAATTATCAGCAGTCATACCCACATGGTAGCGTTGCTTTTCGGAGGCGTACGTGTCCTGGTGGCCACCCCAGTCTTCAAAACTGGTGAGGTCGAGCATCTCGGCCTGGCAGGTTCGATTCCTGTCCGTCTCCGCCAAAACGTTGTGTTGTTGTAAGGGGAAGCACATGAATGATCCTCGCCGTCGAATCCCTCGCACAGACGCACTGCTTGCGCTTGCAGCGCAGGAGCACACCGCGTTGGCGCCACACGCGCTTAAGGCGCTCGCAGGGAAGTTGCAGCAGCGCGCCCGCGACGGCGAGATCACCCCTGAAGAGGTCACCCCGGAGTTTCTCCACGCTTGTCGACGCCACCCCGGGTCCCTGACGCCAGTCCTCAACGCAACAGGCGTGGTTGTGCACACCAACATCGGCAGAGCACCGCTTGCCCCGCAGGCAATAGACGCGATGGTGGATGCTGCGCAATATGTGGATGTAGAGATGGACCTCGCAGCAGGCGTTCGATCCCGCGATAGAGGCAGGGCGGCCACGGATGCAATCCTGGCTGCATGTCCAGCGGCGGAGGACGCGCTGGTAGTAAATAATGGCGCAGCAGCGTTACTCCTTGCCGTGGCTACGTTCGCCGAGGGGCGTGACGTCGTTATCTCTCGCGGCGAACTTATCGAGATTGGGGCGGGGTTCCGCCTGCCTGAGCTCATTGAGAGCGCGCGAGTGTCTTTGGTTGAAGTCGGCGCGACAAACCGTACGCATCCTTTCGACTATGAGCGGGCGCTCGACAACGCGGGAGCGGTGCTGAAGGTGCATCCCTCGAACTACAGGGTGCACGGGTTTACCGCGGAGACCACTATCGCGCAGCTTCGCGAGCTTGTCCGGCCCCGCGGCTGCGCCCTGATCGCTGACATCGGCTCGGGCCTGCTTCACCCTGATCCGCTGCTGCCGGACGAGCCAGATGCCACCACAGCTTTGGGCGATGGCGCGGACGTGGTGCTGTTTTCCGGCGACAAACTACTTGGTGGGCCGCAGGCAGGCGTTATGGTCGGAACGAAGAACGCCATTGCGAAGCTGAAGCGGCACCCGCTGGCGCGCGCAGTGCGCATCGACAAGCTGCGCCTCGCGGCGCTGGAGGCAAGCCTGAACATCGCCAGCACACCAGTCCACGACTACCTACACGCAAACTCCGACCAGCTCAAAGCCCGCGCAGTAGCGATTGCAGCGGAGGTTGGAGGCAGTGTGGTTCCGCACGACGGCCGCGTTGGAGGAGGCGGCGCGCCGGGCTTCCCACTGCCCGGTTGGGCTGTTGCGCTTGATCAGTCGTTGGCAGCCCCGCTACGGGCAGGTACCCCGGTTGTGCTCGGACGTGTCCACGAGAATGAGTTGTTGATTGACTTGCGCTGCGTGCCACCCGAGCGCGACCACGAGATCGCAGCCGCGATTCGAGCGGCCCAAGGAAAGGACTGAGTGTTACGTGTTTGTAGTTGCGACAGCTGGCCACGTCGACCATGGAAAGTCCACCCTGGTCAAAGCGCTTACCGGAATGGAGCCGGACCGCTGGGATGAAGAGAAAGACCGGGGGCTCACGATCGACCTCGGGTTCGTGTGGACCAACGTCGATGGCGAAGACATCGCGTTCGTGGACGTCCCTGGGCACGAGCGCTTCATCGCGAACATGCTCGCGGGTGTTGGGCCAGTCACGGATGTCTTGTTTGTCGTCGCTGCGGACGAGGGCTGGATGCAGCAAACATTGGATCACCGGGACGCTATCGACGCGTTCGGCGTCCAGCACGGTGTTATCGCGATGACACGGGTGGATAAGGCGGATGCTGGGCGTCGACAAGCTGTGGCTGAAGAAACTCGCCGGAATGTCGCTGGTACCAGTATGGAGCGTTGGCCTGTTGTCGAAGTTTCTGCCAAGACGGGCGAGGGGGTTGAAGAACTCAGGAGCGCGCTTGTGACGATGCTGCGGCAACAGCCGACGGCGGACCCCGCCGGGCGAATCCGGATGTGGGTCGACAGGGCGTTTCACATCAAAGGCGCCGGCACCGTTGTTACGGGGACGCTCACCAACGGAACAATTCAACCTGGGCAGACGCTGACGCTACAGACCGCTGCAGGTCAACGCGAAGTCACCGTGCGTGGTATCCAGTCGGAGGACACCGCAGTTGAAGAAGCCAAGCCGACGATGCGCGTCGCGCTCAACCTTCGCGGAGTGAGCGTCGACGAAGTTTCGCGTAGCGCGGCGCTGTGCACGCCAGAGAAGTGGCACACGACCTCTGTGGTGGATGTGCGCCATACCCACGGGGCTGCACTGAACGACGTGCCGCAGGAGGTTGTGGTGCACGTCGGTACTGCAGGAGTCAGCGCGAAAGTGCGACCGTTCGGTGCAAAGCACGCCAGGCTCATCCTCGAGCACGACCTGGTGCTGAGCATCGGGGACCGGTTGGTGCTGCGAGGCTCCGGTGCGCAGCAAATTCTCGGCGGGGTAGAGGCTATCGACGTCGACCCGCCCGCCCTTCCCCGGCGCGGCGACGGGCGGAGGCGCTCGGCGCAGCTTGAGGAGCTGCCGGATATCAACGTGGAGATCGCCAGACGGGTGGCCGTGCGGCCAGAACTGTTGGCAAGCCTTGGATTTGAGGTCGGCGATAAGCCCCCGCAAGGTACCGTGGCGTTTGCCGGGTACTGGATTCGCGCGCAGCAGGTAATGGAGTGGAAAGACACGTTGCTGCAGGCATTGCAAGCACACCTTGCGGCGCATCCACTGTCGGCTGGGTTAGCTACTGGCGCGGCCGTGGAAGCTCTGCATCTGCCAGACGCGAAGCTGTTGCCGCTTGCTGTCGCCGCTGCGAAACTCAACACTCGCGACGGGTACGTCTGCAACACCTCCGAGGTCGATCTCGGGGAGGCAGAGCCAGGGGTCCAGAAACTCGAGGCGCAGCTTCTTGCCCATCCATTTAAGGCGCCCGAGGCGCGCGATCTCGAACGGCTCGGCCTGGGGGCGAAAGAGCTTGCGGCAGCGGAGCGGGCCGGAAGGATTCTACGACTCGGTGGCGGCGTAGTCGTTGCCGCAGATGCGATCACGCTTGCAACCGCGAGGCTGCGGGACTTGCCTCAGCCTTTCCGCACGACGGACGCGCGCCAGGCGCTCGAAACGACCCGCCGCGTTGCCATCCCGCTGCTCGAGCTTCTAGACGCACGCGGAATCACCCGCCAGATAGAGGCGGGTGTTCGAGTACTGACGTAGCAGCCTCGTTCGGCTGTTCTAGTGTTCGTGCTCGTCTGCGTCCGCGTCGGCCTTCGTCTCGTGGACAGTGCCAGGCTTATGCTCTGGAGCGGCGTAGATTGAGTACACCTTCGCCGGGGCGTCGGACTCGTTCACGAAGTTGTGCCACTGGCCAGCAGGAACGAACGCTGCGTCATCGTCGCCGATGACCTTGTCAACAGTCAGATTGTCTTCGGATGGGCCGATCATCGCGCGCAGCTTGCCGGATTCGACGCGAATGAACTGGTCGTGATCGTCGTGAATCTCTGCGCCAATCTCGCCACCTGCTGGGATGCTCATGACCGTCAGCTGAAGGTGCTTTCCGGTCCACAGAGTGTCACGAAATGCATCGTTATCAAGCGTTGCCTGCTCAATGTCGAACGTAACTGGGTTCGGCCCGTGGTCAGTGCGCAAAATCTTGGACATGATTCCTCCTCGCAAATAGGTTCGGTTTCACTCCACAGCATAGCGCGCTTTAGGGCTTGCGGTGCCGGCCTGCGTCTTGGCTGCGGCGCCGCCGTGCTTTTTGAACCTCGGTCAGGTAATCGCCGTCGTCGCTGCTAGGGGGCTCAGCAGTAGCTGTCTCAGCAAGTATCGACGCCTCTTCGTCCTCCACGACGTCGATGTCCACCAGCGGTGCAGGCTCAGCACCCTGAGTGTTCGTTCGCGGCCGGGTAGGAACTGCGGCACGGGAACGATCAACGGTGACAGCCCACGAGCCGTCGGGGAACTGAACCGTTTCAAATTGTTTCCCACCGTCCGGGCTAGAGTGCGTGAGGTCAGGCACGTGCAGCCACATCGGGTCTGCTGCGTCTGAATAATCAGCAATGTCGAGGGCCGCCATGCCATCCAAGAAAAATGCGCGGGCGACTACACATCCGTTGTCGGGCGAAGGGGCGTCGAGAAGCATGGCACGAACATCGTCAAGGTCAGCTGCCGAGACGCAGCCGAGCACGCGCTCACCCAACGTCACTACGACGTCGGCGTCACCCGCGGTTTGTAGTCCAACAAACCACTGGCCCGGCGCGAGACTTGCGAGCTGCTCTGCGCTGAACTCGCCCCGTTCCGTATCGATGATAGCCATGTCACCACTTGGCAGTACCAGGCTATGCAGACCTGCGTTGTTGCGCGGTACCGCCAGCTGGGGCGGCGGCAGAATTACATCAACAGCGAATTTGCCTTGCTCGGCGTCGAACTTGACCGCAGCTAAAGTCACCGGCAGGAGCTGAGACTTGTGGATCCGCTCCAGGTCGACATAGCGGGCCCTATCGAACTGAGAAATTTCTCCGACAATGCCATGGCCGAGCCTGCGCACCCGCCAGCTCTCCTCGACCGCGTTTGGCTCGAGCACTACCGGCACGTATGACGTGTGGCGCGTGCCGCCGAATTCAGCAAACAAAGGCGACTGCACGACGTCAACGACAGTCACCTCCTCGCCGGCGCCCCACGTCGATGGCGCAAGCGGGTACACGGGGAGAGAGAGTTCCACAGCGTCATACTCCTATCTGCATCCAAAAAGTCACAACCTCATTGCTGCGGCCAGCGCCGCGGGGCCTGTTCAACAGGCGGTGGGGGAGCAGCGCCAAACCATGCGATTACAACACCCGCGACCGTGACACACAAGATACCTAACACCAGATGGGGAGTGAGCACGTCACCACGAAACACCACGCCGAGAACCGTGCCCAGCACCGGCTCCATCGCGAACAACGTGCCGACAATCTGCGCCGATGTAAACCGTGCAGCCAGCGTGTCCGCCATATAGGGGATGACGACGCCAACGAAGCCCGCCAACGTCAGGAGCATCCAGCTATGCGCATCGAGCCTGACTGCATCATGAATTGAAAAAGGCAACGTAAGCAGAGCTGCGATCGTGATTGCGATTGCAAGCTCTCCCATTCCACCCGAGGACTTGCCCACCTTTTCCGCGAAGATTGTGTAGAGCGCGCAGAACGCGGCGCCGCACAACGCGAACACCACTCCCAGGGGATTGAGCCCCGACGAAGGCCCAGCAATCAATGCAACCCCGGCGAGAGCAACCAGCGCCCACAGCCGAATCCACCATTGCCGAATACCAAAAAATGTCACGCAGCACGGGCCCAAGAAATCGATAGTGATTGCAGCACCCAGGGGGATACGTGCGATAGCTGCGTACAAAAACTGATTCATCAGCGCGATCGACGCGCCGAAGATGAATGCCTGCTTCCACTGCTCTTTCGACATCTCACCAGGGTTCGGCCGAAAAAGTACGAGAAGAATAACGGCGCCCAGCAAGAAGCGCAGTGTTGAAATGCTGACGGTACTAGCGACGACGAACAGGGAAGCAGCTAGCAACGCGGAGACCTGATTGCCCAGGGACCCAACGAAGATAAGGCCAATGGGGCGAACCAACGTACGGGTCGAGCGCGCTGCCATGGAACCTCCCCCTTACCGGACGCGCCGAATCGCGGACACCACACCGACCACGATCAGGCCAACTACCAGGCCCGCGGTCAGAGAAATCCCAGTCTCCACGAACCAACCAAGGACACCGTTATGCACGGTGTTCACAGCGCGTTCGATCACCTCATGAATCACATGCAGTCCAAAGACCTCGTCGAGGCCACGAAGGATGAGGTGCCCGCCAACCCACAGCATCGCAACGGTGCCGATCACACCGATCGCCGAAAGCACAACGGGCATTGACTTCACCATCGCGCGCCCCAGCCCCGCTGCGCGATCGCGTTGGATCATCGCTCGGCCGATGTCATCGATCTTGACTAACAGCGCCACAGCGCCGTAGACCGCAAGGGTGATGAAAATGCCCACCGCAATGAGCACGGCAGCTTCCATCCAAATGGATTGATCCGCCACCTCGTCAAGGGAGATGATCATGATCTCCGCGCTCAAGATGAGGTCTGTTCGAATTGCGCTTTTCACGAGTGCATCTTCGTCCTGAGCAGTACGGTGTACGGCCGCATCTTCGTCAGCCTCAACATCACTGGTCAATTTGTGCACGATCTTCTCGGCGCCCTCGAAACATAAATATGTGCCACCAATCATCAAAATTGGCACCATTGCCCACGGCGCAAACGCGTTGAGCGCCAACGCGATCGGCAAAATGATGAGCAACTTGTTCCGTAGCGAACCTTTCGTGATCTTCCAGATCATTGGAAGTTCGCGCGCCGGGGTGACGCCGGAAACGTATTGGGGCGTGACGGCGGCGTCGTCGATGACGACACCTGCGGCTTTGGCAGACGTTTTCGCCGTGAGGGAAGCCACATCGTCTGCAGAAGAAGCTGCGGTTCTGGCGATGAGGGCGACGTCGTCAAAGAGGGCGAGGAGACCTCCGGCCATGTGTATTTCCCTTCCTAGGAATCGTTGCGGTGGGCGACCGAAAGTCTACACGGCGCTCTCTAGATACCTTTGTGCGCTCAAGGGCGAAGGAACTGTGAAAAGGCTGTCAGTAAGCACCCCCAAAAGTGTAGAACCATGTCAGAAACCTGAATTATTTACCATTGTCGCAATCTTATGTGGTGGAATAGAATGCATCTCATCGGGTGTGATGTAGTCCACTTGAATGAAGGTAATTGAAGCTAGCTAACAACAATCTGAAGGAGGCGCTGTGCGGACAGTAAAAGCTGCAGCGATCTTGGCGGTAGGAACCCTCACACTCGGATTGGCTGCGTGTGGTGGATCCGGCAACGATGAGGCTGCGAGCGGTCAGACTGAGTCGACCGGCGGCGACAACTATGTACTGGCATACGGCACCGAGCCACAGAACCCACTGATTCCGGGCAACACGAACGAGACTGGTGGCGGACGCATTATTGATGAGATCTTCTCGGGCCTCGTCTACTACGACACCGAGGGCAAGATCCACAACGACCTTGCAGAGTCCATCGACCTTGAGGGCGACACCCTCTACAAAGTCACGCTGAAAGACGGCGTGAAGTGGCAGGACGGAACTCCAGTTACGGCGAACGACTTTGTTGACGCATGGAACTACATCGTTGCGAATTCGCTGCTCGGCGAGAGCTTCTTTGAATCCATCAAGGGCTACGACCCAGAAGGCGTGCCAACCCTTGAGGGCCTCAACGTCATCGACGATAAGACCTTTACCATCGAGCTGAGCCAGCCTGAGGCGGATTTCCCAACCCGCCTTGGCTACTCCGCGTTCTTCCCAATGCACCCTTCGGCGTTCGAAGACATCGACGCCTACGGTGAGAACCCGATCTCCAACGGCCCATACAAGCTGGCGGAGTGGAACCACAACCAGGACGCAACCATCGTTCCGAATGAGGAGTACGCTGGCGACAAGAAGCCGCAGAACGATGGCGTGACTTTCGTCTTCTACGCACAGCAGGATGCTGCATATGCTGACCTGCTCGCGGGCAACCTGGACGTTCTCGACGCTATTCCAGATTCCGCATTCGCAAGCTACGAAACGGAATTGGGTGACCGCGCAGTAAACCAGCCTTCGGCAATCTTCCAGTCCTTCACCATTCCGGAGAACCTGGAGCACTTCAACGGTGAGGAAGGACAGCTGCGTCGTCAAGCTATCTCGATGGCGATCGACCGTGATGAAATCACGAAGACGATCTTCCAGGGCACCCGCACCCCGGCGACCGACTTCACCTCGCCAGTCATCCCTGGCCACTCTGATTCGCTCAACGGGGCAGAGGTACTCGAGTACAACCCAGAGGAAGCAAAGCGCCTGTGGGCTGAAGCAGACAAGATCAAACCATTCACCGGCGAGTTCTCCTTGTCCTACAACGCTGATGGCGGCCACCAGGCATGGGTCGATGCAGTTGCAAACTCCATCCGCAACACCCTTGGCATCGATGCAGTTGGCAACGCATACCCAGACTTCAAGTCCCTGCGTGATGACGTCACGAATAGGACCATCAAGGGCGCATTCCGTACCGGCTGGCAGGCAGACTACCCATCGCTGGGTAACTTCCTGAGCCCGCTGTACGCCTCCAATGGTGGTTCCAACGACGGTGACTACGCTAACCCTGAGGTGGACAACCTGCTGAAGGAAGCCGCTGCTGCGGGCGACGTCGAAGCCGCTACACCTATCTACAACAAGGTGCAGGAGCAGCTCCTGAAGGACTTGCCGGCAGTTCCGCTGTGGTACGCGAACGTCAACGGTGGCTCCTCGGAGAACGTTGAGAACGTCGCGTTCAACTGGAAGTCCGTTCCGGTGTACACGCAAATCACCAAGAAGTAACAAAACCCCTACGCTCTGACCCATCCCACCCCGCCTGCGTACAAGCATGCGGGGTGTTGGGTTTGGGTGCGTCCATAAGCTCATGTTCAAAACGAAGAATTAAGGAGAGCCTGCAACCATGTTGCGATATATCGGGCGACGGCTCCTTCAGATGATTCCCGTGTTCTTTGGGGCCACGCTGCTGCTCTATGCGCTGGTGTTCCTCATGCCCGGTGATCCTGTCCAGGCCCTCGGCGGCGATCGTGGCTTGACCGAGGCCGCGAGAGCGCGCATTGAAGCCGAATACAACCTCGATAAACCTTTCATCGTCCAGTACCTGCTCTATCTGAAGGGCATTATGGTTGGCGACTTCGGAAAGACATTCTCTGGCCAGCCCGTCGCCTCTGTGATGGCAAATGCGTTTCCGGTGACCATCAAGCTCGGCCTGATGGCGCTCGCGTTTGAGGCGTTCTTCGGCATTCTCTTCGGATTCTTCGCAGGAATCCGCCGCGGTGGAATTTTTGATTCGACCGTGCTGGTTGTGTCCCTGTTTGTAATCGCAGTGCCGTCCTTTGTCATCGGCTTCGTGCTGCAGTACCTCGTGGGCGTGCGGTGGGGCTTGCTCCCCGTGACAGTGGGCAGGAATGAGTCTTTCATTGCCTTGTTGATGCCGGCCGTCGTGCTGGGCGCCTTATCGTGCGCGTACGTGATTCGGTTGACCAGACAATCCATCAGCGATAACCTCCGCGCGGACTATGTGCGCACCGCACGTGCTAAGGGTCTGTCTAAGGGCACAGTGATGTCCCGCCACGTGCTGCGAAACTCCCTCATTCCAGTGGTGACGTTCTTGGGTGCTGACCTCGGTGCGCTCATGGGCGGTGCGATTGTGACAGAAGGCATCTTCGGCATCAACGGTGTCGGTGGCACGATTTACCAGGCCATCATTAAAGGTGAGCCCGCGACAGTCGTGTCCTTTACCACCGTGCTGGTGATCATCTACATCGTTGCCAACCTGATAGTTGACCTGCTCTACGCAGTACTTGACCCAAGGATCCGCTATGCATAACTCTCAAGATCTCACAGCAGCTGCCCGCGCTGGGCAGGAGTATTTCATCGCGGAAACGGACGAAACCGGACTCGGTGCTGTTGACGCAGTCCAGGACGAGTCCGCTCCTACAAGCCAGTGGGGCGAGGCCTGGCGCGCGTTGCGACGCCGTCCTCTGTTTTGGGTATCCGCACTCCTGATTTTGTTCGCCATTCTGCTTGCCTTGGTGCCGGGCCTGTTTACTAGCGTGGACCCGCGTGAGTGCATGTTGTCGCGCTCACTTGGCGCGCCGGAGTCCGGTCACCCGTTTGGCTTTGACCGTCAAGGCTGTGACATTTACGCTCGCACAATTTATGGTGCGCGGGCATCGGTCACAGTCGGTGTGCTTACTACGATCGTCGTGACGGTCCTAGGTTCACTGATCGGCGCGATCGCCGGTTTCTACGGCGGTATCTGGGACACCTTGCTGTCTCGCCTGACGGATATCTTCTTCGCTGTACCACTCGTGCTGGCAGCGATCGTGGTGATGTCCATGTTCCAGAACCAGCGCTCCATCTGGATGGTGGTGTTCGCGCTCTCTATGTTCGGTTGGACGCAGATCGCGAGAATCGCGCGCGGCGCGGTGATGGGTGTGAAAAACGACGAGTTTGTGACTGCCGCCCGCGCATTGGGTGCGAGTGACGTGCGGATTATCTTCTCGCATATCTTGCCCAACGCGGCAGCACCGATCATTGTGTACGCTACCGTCGCGCTGGGTACGTTCATCGTCGCAGAGGCAACGCTGTCGTTCCTCGGCATCGGTTTGCCGACGACAGTCGTGTCGTGGGGCGGCGATATTTCTGCCGCACAGGCATCCCTGAGGACCCAGCCCATGGTGCTGTTCTACCCTGCAATTGCTTTGGCACTGACAGTGCTGAGCTTCATCATGATGGGTGACGCCGTACGCGACGCCCTTGACCCTAAATCGAGGAAACGATGAGCGAGTTACAAGATCAACCGCTACTCGAGATAGCGGACCTGAAAGTTACATTCGAGTCAACTACCGGTGTTGTCGAAGCGGTGCGTGACTTCGACCTGACGGTGTATCCAGGCCAGTCGATCGCTATCGTGGGCGAGTCCGGGTCGGGAAAGTCCACTGCAGCGATGTCCATCCTGGGATTGTTGCCCGGAACAGGCAAGGTCACCAATGGTTCCATCAAGCTCAACGGTGAAGAGCTCACCGAGCTTGATGAGAAGGGGTGGCAGAAGGTTCGGGGTAACAAGATTGGTCTGGTGCCACAGGACCCGATGAGCAACCTCAATCCAGTGTGGAGGATTGGCACACAGGTAGAGGAGTCCCTCCGCGCAAACCATGTTGTGGAGGGCTCTGAACGTCACGCACGCGTCGTCCAACTGCTCGAGGAAGCGGGACTTCCAGAGGCCGAACGCCGCGCCAAACAGTACCCGCACGAGTTTTCGGGTGGTATGCGACAGCGTGCGCTCATCGCTATCGGTCTCGCGGCACGCCCAGAGTTGTTGATTGCCGACGAGCCAACATCCGCGTTGGATGTGACGGTGCAGAAGAAGATTCTCGACCACCTGGAGACGCTGACGGAGGAACTCGGCACAGCGCTGCTGTTCATCACGCACGACTTGGGACTGGCCGCCGAGCGCGCAGATCACCTGCTAGTCATGCACCGCGGACGCATCGTTGAAAAAGGCCCGAGCCTGCAGATTCTGCGCAACCCGCAGCACCCGTACACGAAGCGCCTCGTTACTGCCGCACCTTCCTTGGCATCCGCTCGTATCCAGAGCGCGAAAGCTCAGGGCATTGAGTCCAGCGAGGAGCTCGCCTCGGGACACCACGACTCCGAAGAAGTGGTGCTGAGCGTGCAGAACTTGGTGAAAGAGTTCGACGTCCGCGGGCAGAAGGGCAAGCAGAAGGTGCTTCGTGCTGTAGACGACGTCACGTTCGATGTTCGCCGTGGCACAACGCTTGCGCTCGTCGGTGAGTCCGGCTCCGGTAAGTCCACGGTGGCGAACATGGCGCTTCGCCTCTTGGAGCCAACGAGTGGCCGTGTCTTGTTTGAAGGACAAGATATCGCGAAGCTTAAAGGGCGCGAGTTGTTTGAAATGCGCCGCAAAATGCAGGTGGTGTTCCAGAATCCATATGGTTCGCTGGACCCGATGTATTCCATTTACCGCTGCATTGAGGAACCGTTGACGCTGCACAAGGTCGGTAACCGAAAGGAGCGCGAGGCGCGAGTCGCCGAGTTGCTTGATTTGGTGCAGATGCCGCGATCGGCGATGCGCCGATACCCGAATGAGCTATCCGGTGGCCAGCGCCAGCGCATCGCAATTGCACGCGCGATGGCATTGGGTCCGGAAGTGATTGTCCTCGACGAGGCTGTTTCGGCGTTGGACGTGCTCGTTCAAAACCAGATTCTCCAGTTGCTGACTCAGCTGCAGGAGGAGATGCGCCTTTCATATCTGTTCATCACTCACGACCTAGCGGTGGTTCGCCAGACTGCTGATGACATCGTGGTGATGCGGCAGGGTAAGGCAGTGGAGCAGGGCCGGGCCGATGACATCTTCGATAACCCTCAGGATCCGTATACACAGAACCTGATTAATTCGGTGCCTGGTCTCAACATTGAATTGGGAGTAGGAGAGTAGGTCCCACCTGCTGATTTGTTACGTGTGCTACGCCACAATCGCAGCGATGAATACTGCGATTGTGGCGTAGCGTTTAGGGAATGTACAGTATTGTCACAACTTCATACACGGGTGTCTTCGTTGGAGAGAAAAGCGAAGGCTGAGATGCACAAGCGAACCGTTGAACCTGATCCGGGTAATGCCGGCGTTTAGGAAGGAATGTAAGCGTATGAATACGCGTGGAAGCCATTCGTGGCGTGTCATTGATATTGTTACTGCAGCCGTTTTGGGGGTGGCATGCGGGCTCATTTTTTGGATGTGGAACAGCGTCGGGTACGCAGGATTTAAGGCCTTTGATGCGCTCACCCCGGGGCTTGGTGGCCTGTTCACCGGTATCTGGTTCCTCGGTGGCACGCTTGGTGGGTTGGTAATTCGCAAGCCTGGCGCTGCGGTGTTCGTGGAAGTGCTGGCGGCGTCTGTGTCCGCGGTCATCGGAAGCCAGTGGGGGATCGAGACGCTGTATTCAGGATTGGCACAGGGTCTCGGTGCAGAGATCGTGTTCCTGATCTTCGCCTACAAGAAGCTTTCGACGACTGTGGCGGTGCTTGCCGGTATGGGCAGCGCAGTGGGCGCGTTCGTGCTTGAGCTGTTCCTGTCCGCCAACTTCGCGATGGGCCTGGCGTTCAACGTGATTTACCTCAGCTGCATGCTGGTATCGGGCGCGTTGCTTGCTGGTATTGTTGCAAAACTCTTGGTTGATGCTCTGGCTAAGACTGGTGCGCTTGACCGCTTCGGTGCAGGACGCGAGCGGTTCCAACAGGAGGTGTAGCCTCGGTGGCTACGGGGGACCAGGTCATCCAGGCACAGGGCCTGGGCTATAAACACGCGACTCGCCCGAAGCCTGCGTTTACCGGGGTGGACTTGACCGTCTCTCGTGGGGAGCGCGTGCTGCTCACGGGAGACTCTGGCGCTGGCAAGTCAACGCTGCTTGCCGTTTTAGCTGGGTTGGCGGCAGATGGTGAGGAAGGCCAAGTTCTTGGCTCCGTGAGTGTCAACGGCACGGTTGGCATGGTGATGCAGGACCCAGAGGCACAAACGATTTTGACTCGCGTTGGCGACGACGTTGCGTTTGGTGCCGAGAATATGGGGATTCCGCCAGAGGAAATCTGGCCCCGTGTGCGCGCTGCGCTGGATGCAGTGGGCCTGGATGTGCCGTTGGACCACAACACCGCGCACCTTTCTGGTGGGCAGAAGCAGCGACTCACATTGGCGGGAGTATTGGCCATGGGCGCTGACATCATTCTGCTGGATGAGCCGACGGCAAACCTTGACCCGGAAGGGCGCGACGATGTTGTGCGGGCAGTCGATGCCGTGTGTCGCCGCACAGGGGCGACCTTGATTGTGGTGGAGCACCGACCTGCACACTGGGTAGGCTTCGTGGACACGTTCTATCACCTCACCGCGGATGGGCTACAGCGCAGCGGCCCGGATCAGCTCCCAATGCCACCGCAGTTGCCGCCAGCGTTGAAGGTCCCTGCCAGCGCGGTAAGCGCGCTGCGTACTGAGAATCTCCGGGTTGCATTCGGTTCACCCCGCAACATCGCGGTACCAGAGGGCTTTTCTACCGTGATTACAGGCAAGAACGGTGTTGGAAAGACGACGCTAGTGCAAGCGCTCGCTGGGCTCGTCGCGCCACTCAGTGGCACTTTGGAGTACTCGCCGCGGATTCGAAGCGGGCTGACTACACCGTCGCACCGCTGGAAGTCGAAGGACTTGGCCCAACGGATTGGTTATGTGTTCCAGGAACCGGAGCATCAGTTCGTGACCGCGAATGTGCGCGATGAAGTTGCGTTGTCGGGTGCGTCGGCACACCGCGTCGATGAGCTGTTGCAACGACTGAAGCTTGAACACGTAGTAGCAGCAAATCCCTTTACACTTTCAGGAGGAGAGAAGCGCAGGCTTTCGGTAGCGACTGCGCTAGTGAATGCCCCTGAGCTCCTCATTCTTGATGAGCCGACCTTTGGGCAGGATGACAAAACCTTTGTAGAGATAGTTTCATTGATCCGCGAGTTGGCCGACGAGGGGAAAACCATCATCTCAATTACTCACGATGAGGCCTTCGTCAGTTCGTTGGGCGACCATATGGAGGAGCTGCGCAACGAGACGAATGCGGAAGGCGGGGTGCGGGAATGAACGTGCTCAATGGGGTGAATCCGGTAACACGGATTCTGGGATTGGCGTTGCTGACTACACCGCTTATGGTGACGATCGATTGGGTTTCTGCAGTTGTCGCCATTGCGTTTACGCTGGCAGTCGTGCCGCTGTGCGGGCTGTCATTTAGGACGTTTTTCAAACGCGCGTTACCAATTCTTGTTGTTGCCCCGCTCGCGGGTATCCCGATGGCGCTATACGGCCAGTCAGGTGGGGAAACCTACCTTGAGTGGGGTCTCATCCATGTGACGGAGCTGTCCATTTCGCTCGCATTATCAATGGTGCTTCGCGTGTTTGCCATTGCGCTGCCCGTCATTGTGTTGTCTGCGCACGTGGATCCAACGGATCTTGGCGATGGGCTGTCCCAGGTGTTGAAGCTGCCAGAGCGCTTTGTCCTGGGATCAGTCGCTGCGTTTCGTATGTTGACGCTACTTCGTGAGGATGTTGAGGCGATGCGGATGGCGCGTCGTGCCCGAGGTATCGCGGATACGGGACGCGTGAAGTATTGGTTTTCGTTGGCTTTCGGCTTGCTGGTGATGTCTCTGCGCAGGGCAGGCAAGCTTGCTACCGCGATGGAGGCTCGCGCATTCGGCGGCCCGCAAAAGCGTACGTGGGCTCGAGAGTCGCGGCTTACCAGGCGCGATTGGGTTGTCATGGTTGTATGCATCGCTGTCGCGTGCGTCGCGCTGGGGCTTTCAGTTGCCACTGGGTACTTCCGGCCAGTGTGGAGCGTCTCGTAGCTCATGGCTTACACACTGCTTATCGACGGCCCCTCCGGCGCCGGCAAAACCACATTGGCTGAACAAATTGGTGCTGCGCTCAGCGTTCGAGTGGTGCATTGCGATGAGTTTTATCCTGGCTGGAGCGGGCTTGAAGAAGGATCCAGAATTGTGGAGCGGGATGTACTTTCGCTCAATGAGCCGGGATACTGGCGTTGGGACTGGGAGCGTCAACGCCGCGGGGAGTGGGTCAGCCTTGACCCAGAAGGCGACCTTATTATTGAGGGCGTTGGTGCAGTGACCGAGGCGTCGATCGCGGCGGCGCGGGCGCGTGGCTGTGTGAACACGCTGTGGGTAGAGGCGGCAGAGTCGCTGCGTCGTTCGCGGGCGTTGCAGCGTGACCCAGGGTATGCGCCGTTTTGGGATATGTGGGCGGCCCAGGAGCAGGAGCACAGAGCTAGGCGAGGTGCCGTTTACTTCGACGTGACTATTGAGCGGCGTTAGTCAGCCGGGGTGAGCGTGACGCGCTCTGCCCAAGTGAGGTCGATGCCGAGGCTGGAGAGCCACCGCATCGCGTCGTCGCCGTGGCGGGTAATTCCCTCGACGGCGTTGAGGGTCACTTCCATGGCGCGTTCAGCTTCTTCTGCAGTGATAAGCCCTGCGGACGTCGCCGCGGCAAGCTCGTCGATGTCAAGGACTTCGATCGGACGTCCGGTCAGGGACACTAGGTCGACGTAGAGGTCGCGCGTCTGCCAGACGCCATCTGTTTCGGTGATATCTGCGACGTCGAAGTAGAAATCTTGTTGTACATCGATGCCTTGGCGGAAGTGGAAGATGTTTGCGCGGAGACCAAGCGATGGAAGCAGCCAGCTTTCCAAGTATCCAAACCGTGGGTGGTTTGCGCCTCGGGCCATGTAGAGGCCGAAGTTGGTCGTCGTGAAGACATCCACCTGGCGTAGGAACCCCTTCGGATCGGTGTTGACCTTCGCGGAGATGTCGAAGGTTTCCTGCTTCACTGGATGAAGATCGACGGTCATAGGCTGGCTACCTTACGTTGAACTGTGCTGCTGTTGGGGCGAAGTGACAGACATTGTTTTCGGTGCGCGCGGCACCATTGATCACTGCGAGGACTTTGCCGGGCCCTGTTTTTGCGGTTGCGGACAGGGTGGTTGGTCCTGTTGGGTTTATCTGATTATTCGCAAGCGGCGTTACACCGGTCTTGCCCGAGTTGAGGTTGATCCAGTACGCGTTCATGAGGCCTTGACGCTCTGCCGCTGGTGGAGTACCGAGGGCGGTAAACACGAATGTGGCTTCCCCAGCTTTGGCGCCTGGGGCTGGTGCGGGTGCGGGTCCAGGTACAACGAGTGCGGAGGCCGTGGAGTGCAGGCCTGGACCGATACAGTTACTAGAGACCGTCGGCCAGTAGAACTGCGTAAACGCCGGTGCGTCTTTTGGCAGTGGCGGGCCGCCAAGTTCGCCTGTACCGGCGAAGAAGTTTACGGCGGTGCGCAGTGCGTTAGCTACCTGTGGCGGTACGAAGGGTTGATCTGCGAATTGGTTGACGCGAGCAACGGTGTTGTTCGTGGGGCGTCCGAGTCCATCAACCGCGGATGAGAGAGATGACGGGATGCTGGGCTGTTGAGCGCTCGCGAGTGGTGCAGTAACGAGGGCGCACGCAGCGCAGAGCGTAGTAAGGCGGATCGCGGCGCGACGCGTGAAGTGGGAGGGGCGCACGTGGTGACCTAACTTTCCTTCGCATGACAGGTAGGGTGGCCGTCGAAAAGCCATAACCCTAGTCACAATAGTCACTTTTGTAACAGGGTCAAGTGGGGAGCGGGCTACAAGGTGCATGTTTTGTGCTTTGCGAGTAGCATTTAACCGTTATTTCCACCTATGCGAAGGAGCACCGGTTTCAGTGTCGCATCCTGAATTTCGAAACGTAGCGATTGTCGCTCACGTTGACCACGGCAAGACTACATTGGTCAACGCAATGCTGGAGCAGTCCGGCGTATTCTCTGACCACGGCGAACACGGTGACCGCGTGATGGATTCCGGCGAGCTCGAGTCCGAGCGTGGCATCACCATTTTGGCGAAGAATACCGCTATCCGCCGCAAGGGGAAGGGCAAGAACGGTACAGACCTTGTTATTAATGTGATCGATACGCCGGGTCACGCCGACTTCGGTGGTGAGGTCGAGCGTGGCCTGTCCATGGTTGACGGCGTTGTCTTGCTTATCGACGCCTCCGAAGGCCCACTGCCGCAGACTCGTTTCGTGCTGGGCAAGGCACTGGAGGCGAAGAAGCCGGTCATCATCTGTGTAAACAAGACCGACCGCCCGGATGCCCGCATTGACGAAGTTGTTGAAGAGGCCCAGGACCTGCTGCTCGAGCTTGGTGCGGGGCTGGAGGATCCGGAGGCAGCAGAGGCCGCGGAGAACCTGCTCGAGCTCCCTGTGCTGTACACGTCGGGTCGCGCTGGCCGGGCTTCGCTCGAGAACCCAGGCAACGGTAATCTGCCTGACAATGATGATCTGCTCCCGTTGTTCAACGTCATCTACGACGTGCTGCCGGAGCCTTCCGCTGAGATCGATGCACCGCTGCAGGCGCAGGTCACGAACCTTGACTCCTCTTCGTTCCTGGGCCGTATCGCGCTGATTCGCGTGTACAAGGGCACCGTCAAGAAGGGCGACACTGTTGCTTGGGTGCACTATGACGCCGAGGGTGAGCAGCACGTGAAGAACGTGAAGATTGCCGAGCTGCTGGTCACCGAGGGGCTCGACCGAGTTCCGGCGAAGGACGGCGTCGTCGCGGGTGACATCGCTGCAGTGTCGGGCATCGACGAAATCATGATTGGTGACACGCTGTGCGACGTCGACCACATTGAGCCGCTCGAACGCATCAAGATTGACGATCCCGCAATTTCTATGACGATCGGTGTGAACACCTCGCCGATGGCTGGGCGCAACGGTGGCGATAAGCTGACCGCCCGCATGGTCAAGGCGCGCCTGGACCAGGAGCTCATCGGTAACGTCTCCATCAAGGTGTTGCCGACCGAGCGTCCGGATACCTGGGAGGTGCAAGGACGCGGTGAGATGGCCCTGACCGTGTTGATTGAAACGATGCGTCGTGAAGGCTTTGAGCTGACCGTTGGTAAGCCACAGGTCGTGACCAAGGAGATCGACGGCAAGGTGTACGAGCCGTACGATCACATGGTTATCGACGTCCCCTCCGAACACCAGGGTGCTGTTACCCAGCTGATGGCGGCCCGCAAGGGCCAGATGACGGCGATGGGCAACACGGGCTCCGGCGATTGGGTTCGCATGGAGTTCGACGTTCCGGCTCGTGGCCTGATTGGCTTCCGCACGACGTTTCTGACCGAGACCCGTGGCGCTGGCATTGCGAACTCCTACTCGATTGAGCACCGCCCATGGGCGGGCGAGATCAAGGGTCGCCCGACTGGTTCGCTGGTCGCTGACCGCTCTGGCCAGGTCACCGCGTACGCGCTGACGCAGCTCGCGGACCGTGGCGATTTCTTCGTGGAGCCTGGTGCAGAGACCTACGAGGGCATGGTCGTTGGTGCGAACAACCGTGATGAGGATATGGACATCAACATCACGAAGGAAAAGAAGCTGACGAACATGCGCTCCGCAACCGCCGACGCGACCGTCACGTTGGCGAAGGCCCGTACGCTGTCCTTGGATGAGGCAATTGAGTTCTGCGACGAGGATGAGTGCGTTGAGGTCGCTCCGGAGGCGATGCGCGTGCGCAAGATCATCCTCGACTCCACGGAGCGTGGCCGTGCCCGTTCACGTGCAAAGCAGCGCAATAAGTAGTTACGCACTGGTGCGGTAGTATCTACTGCGATGAATCCGCACATCTTTTCAGCGCCACGTCGCTCGCGATCACTGCGAGTCGGCGTGGCGCTGTTTGCGTGCTCTGGCGTGGTTGCGCTTTCTGCATGTGCCGCGTCGCCTGGCCCGCCGCCTCTCGTTGATCCGAACGATGTTGCTGCTCGTGAGATGTACGAGCAAGAGGATTCCACGACTACTTCCGCTCGACCGGAGGGCAAGACTCGCGTGCGCTCCCAGGTGGAGGTTGGTGTGGATTCGCTCCGAAACGGGCTGAACCCGCACCTTATCGCTGATGAATCTGCGGTTGTGAAGAGTGTGGCGAATCTGGTGCTTCCCAGCGCATTTCATGATGGGGTGAGAAATTCCGCACTGCTCAATGGGGCGACGGTGCTCTCAGAATCGCCGCGTGCAATGACGGTGCGCTACATCATTCGCGAGACCGCGCAATGGTCTGATGGCACGCCGGTGACCGGTGCGGACTTTGTGTACCTGTGGCGGGGGATGCGGGACACGCCAGGAGTGCGAAACCCGGCCGGGTATCGCGCGATCGATGCCGTGCGTGTCAGTGGCGCGACGGGCAAGGTCGTCGACGTTGACTTCGCTGAGCCGGTTGCGGATTGGCGTGGCCTTTTCGACCACTTGTTGCCGGCGCATGTGTTTGCAGCCGACGGCTCTGATTTCGGGGTGGCGCTGCGCGACACGATTCCGGTTTCTGCTGGCCGGTACATGGTGCGCGGGGTAGACCGTGGTCGTGGAACGATTACGCTGAACCGCAATGATAGGTTTTGGGCGGCCAATCCTGCCAAGATAGATATCTTGACGCTGCATGCGGTACGCGGGACCACCCAGATTGCAGATCAGCTGCGCACCGGCCAGCTGGTGTTTGTGGATCGGGTTCCTAGCGAGACGACCGGGCGTGTGCTCAGCCTGGTACCGGGTGTGCAGACGCGGATGCTCGATACGCCACGGGTGCTAGGCGCTGTGCTTTCTGCGACGTCTGGGATGTCGCCTGAGGTTCGTTCGGAGCTTCGTTCGCTGATCGACGTTCCGCTGCTTGCAAGCATTGCGTTGGACCGCACGGCTGATGTTTCGGTTGCAAAGCACGGTCAAGTGAGCACGCATGAGCCGCACGCGGTGTATCAACACGTTGCGGCTCACGGTGCGATACGCATTGGTGCCGATCTTGCAGATCCTGCAGCGGTAGCAGCGGCTCGATCGATGGCGGACATGCTGCACGATCGTGGAGTGTCGGCACGAGTTGTCGCGACGGATTTCGGTTCGCTGATTCGCTCAGGTCTCGAGGGAAATACCGTCGATGTTTTGGTGGCGTGGCAACACGATCCGGAAAATTTGCCGGATGCTGCGAGTCGCTTGGACTGCGTCGCGGACGCCCCTCGTGCAGGTAACCTCGCCGGTTTTTGTGAGCCTCAGTCGGTGGGGCTTGCGAAAGAAATCTTGGCCGGTTCGTACGGGCTTAAGCAAGCCACCGAGGCGGTCAATGAGGTGCTCGAGCAAGAGGCGCTATGGATGCCGATTGCGCGCGAGCGTCGTATTATCGCCCTCGGGGAGGGCATCATCGGGCCGGATGCAGATTTGAATAACTGGAAAGCAGGCTTATCGACGGCCGCTTCGTGGCGCCTGCAACCGAAACGAAACGAAGGAGATCGGATTAATCATGCACAACTCCCGTGACCTACAGGGCTACCGGGTGCTCGCCGTGCACGCGCACCCCGACGACGAGTCCATCACCATGGCAGGAACGCTGTTTGACCTTGCGCGACGCGGCGCGGACGTACTAGTGGTGACCTGCACGTTAGGGGAGGAAGGCGAGGTCATTGGAGAGCCATATCAACTGCTGACGAATGACCATGGTGATCAGCTAGGCGGGTTCCGCATTGCGGAGCTGCACGGCGCGCTCCAGGCGATCGGCGTCCGCGGTGAGTTCCTTGGTGGCGCTGGTTGCTTCCGTGACAGTGGGATGGCGGGGTCGGAGGCCAGCAAGAACCCACGTGCATTTGTCAATAGCAGGCGTCGCGCAGTCGACGCGTTGCTGGAAGTACTGCGCCGGGAGCGTCCACACCTCGTTTTGACCTACGGTCCCGACGGTGGGTACGGGCACCCGGATCATATTCGTGCGCACGAGATTGTGCACGAGGCCGCTGAGGAGTTTGATATCCCGCGCATCCTGTGGGCAGTGCGCAAGAGGGAGGAAACCGACGCACTTTTGCCTGAGGTCGCGCCTGAAGGCTGGCGCTTGCCAAAGCCTGGCGAGCTCGACGGCGTGGACAGCGTCGATGTTTCGGTGCGCCTGGACGGTGAGGCGTACAGCGCCAAAATCGCTGCGATGGCGACGCATGCGACACAAATCTGGGTTGCGGACGGGCGGACCAGCGCGACGAACCCGCACGCGGTGCTGGGCAAGGGGCCAGTCATGTACTACGCGCTGTCCAACTTGATTGTGCAGCCGATTCAGCCGTGGGAGCATTTCCAACTGGGCGGTGGCGAAGCAGTCGTCGATACGTCGGATGTGCTCAGCGGACTTGAGCGATGACTGAAACCCGTTCCAAGGCGGACATTGCCCGCGGCGAGAAAGCAGCAGGTCTCATCTGGCTTTCTGTCGGCGCGCTCATTTCACTTTTGTTAGAAGCTGTCAACTTGGACACACGTATTGTTGGAATCGCGGTGCCGTTTACGGTAGTCATCGCTGCGCTCTTTAATGCGGTGCTCACGAAGACTGCGGCGCTGTGGTCAGATCATCTGCTGGTCAAGCTCGTTCCACTCATTGTTTGGGTGGTAGGTTTCTTTGTTCTGCTTATCGCTCTCCCGGCGCGGGGAGCGGTCGTGCTCCCCGCGAGCCCGCTGACGCTGCTGCTCCTTTTTGCGGGTTTGGGTGGGGGCGTTTGGCCCCTTTTCGGTCGAAAGTGACATACTGGAACGCATGACTTATGTGATTGCTCAACCATGCGTGGACGTAATGGACCGCAGCTGCGTCGAAGAATGCCCAGTCGACTGCATCTATGAGGGCAAGCGCATGCTCTACATTCACCCAGACGAGTGCGTCGACTGCGGTGCATGTGAGCCAGCTTGCCCGGTAGAGGCCATCTTTTACGAGGATGACACCCCGGAGGAATGGGCCGAGTACTACGACGCAAACGTCGGCTTTTTCGACGAGCTCGGATCGCCAGGCGGGGCGACAAAGCTTGGGCCACAGGATTTCGACCACCCATTCGTGGAGGCGCTACCACCGCAGAACCAGGACGGTTAAACCTGCATGAGCACGCACCATCGCGCCGGCTTAGGGGAGCAGCTACCGGAGTTCCCTTGGGATACCATCCTCGATGTCAAGCAGAAGGCAGCCAGCCATCCCGGCGGACTCATTGACCTCTCCGTCGGGACACCGGTAGATTCAGTCGACCCTTCCATCCAGCTTGCCCTGGCTGAGCATGCCGCTGCGCCTGGCTACCCGCCGACGCAGGGGTCGGTGGAACTACGCCAAGCGATTGCCGACTCGCTGGAGCGCCGATACAACATTCAGGGCCTGAACGCAGACGCCGTGCTTCCCGTCATCGGCACAAAGGAGGCTGTCGCGTGGCTTCCAACCCTGCTCAACCTGCGCGGTGGCATAGTGGTGATCCCGGAGATCGCGTACCCAACCTACGAGGTGGCCGCGATCATAGCGGGATGCAAGGTCGTGCGATCTGACGTTCCAGTCGATGGTGCGTCGCTAGTATTCTTAAACACCCCGAGCAACCCAACCGGTCGCGTCCTCTCCGCAGAGGAGATGCGCGTATGGGTTGACTACGCGCGGGAAACCGGCGCGATCATCGCCTCAGACGAGTGTTACATGGGCCTTGCCTGGGATGAGGAACGCAGGCCGGTATCGCTGCTTGACCCGGCAGTCAGCGGTGGTGACAACACCAACCTCTTGGTCTTGCATTCGCTGTCAAAGACATCGAATATGGCCTCCTACAGAGTCGGTTTCATCGCTGGTGACGAGAAGCTGGTGCAAGAACTTCTGCTGTTGCGCAAGCACACCGGAATGATGGTGCCAGGACCAATCCAAGCAGCAACGCTGACTGCACTCCGCGACGATCAGCACGAAACACTCCAGCGGCTTCGCTACGCCAACCGTCGGGTGACACTCTTGCGCGCGCTGCTCGCGGCAGGGTGCAGCGTTGAGCATTCCGAGGCCGGGCTGTACCTGTGGACACGCAGGGAAGGCGCAGATGCCCGCCAGACGCTCGACTGGTTCGCGCAGCGTGGAATCCTCGTTGCGCCAGGGGACTTTTACGGCCCTGGCGGCTCGCAGCATGTTCGAGTTGGCCTCACGGCTTCCGACGAGGCCATCGCTGAGGCCGCACAGCGACTCTCGGAGTAACACGTGACCACTCCAACAGAGCATCGTGGGATGCGTGCGCTTCGAAGCCTGCGCGAGTTTTTGCGCTTCGGCATTGTGGGAGGCTCCGGCGTCCTGGTCAATCTTTTGGTGTTCTACCTCACCAAGAAAGCGATCGAAGTCGGCTTCAATCTGCATGAGAGCGATATCTTCTTCAACCTTTTCGGCACCCGCTTTAACGTCCGCTGGTATCACGTGCTTGCTACCGTGGCGTTTCTCGTGGCGAACACATGGAACTACCAGCTCAACAGGTCGTGGACCTTCCGGGGCCCGCAGCGGCGTTCGTGGATCCGCGGGTTTTTCCCGTTCCTCACCACCGGCGTGATGGCATTCGTTGTTTCGCTGGTGTTCTTGACGTTGTTTATGAACCCGAACTCCCCAATTGGCTTGCCGGACAGTATTTTCGACGACTCCACCGGTCTTCGCACGAAGTCCTACTGGTCGCAGGGCCTGGCGACGCTGATCGCGACACCGGTGAACTACATCATTAATAAAATTTGGACGTTTTCGAAGCCGAAAACAGCTCCGAAAACGTCCGCGTCTTCCTAGTTTTGCTTGCCCGTTAGACGCTTTCCTTGGATGGGCGCACCAGGAAAGATGCGCCGATCAATACCGCGGAGACGATGAGGACCGCGATAATTTGGCCTCTGGTGGAGGCGTCGAAAAGCATGAGGACGGTGAGTCCCACGAGGGCAATCAGCGTTGCCCACGGAACCCAGGTCGCTCCGCGAACCTGCACTGCGGAGTTCTTGATCTGCGGGTGCAGTCGGATGTAGCTCAGCGTGATCATTACCCACGTGACCATGAGGCAGCCGCCGACGGCGTTCATGAGGAAGTCGAGCAGCCCTGGTGGGTTCCACCACTGCAGGCCGACTGCGGCGAAGGCGAAGAACATCGACACCAATACGGAGTTCATTGGGACGGCGTTCTTGTTCGTGGCGCGAAGCCAGCGCGGCGCGTCGCCTTCGAGCGCCTGTTGGTAGGCGAGGCGAGACGTGCCGTAAATCTGGGCATTGAACGCGGAGAGCAACGCCAGGACGATGACGGCCTCCATGAACCCGACCACGCCTGGGATGTTTGCCATGCTGAGCACCTGGGTAAATGGTGAATCTGCTGCGGAGTCGGCACCGTCGATCTGTGCGTATGGGATCAGCAAGATGATGACGATGATGCTTCCGATGTAGAAGAGTGCGATGCGCCAGATAATGGAGTTGACCGCGCGCTTGACGGCCTGTGCGGGGTTTTCCGACTCCGCCGCCGCGATGGTGACAACCTCGATACCGCCGAAGGCGAACGCCACGGCGAGCAGCCCAGCGGCGACGCCGGCGAAGCCGTTCGGCATGAAGCCCGACTCTCGGACGTTGTCCAGGCCGACGAAGTCGTGGCCGGGGAGGATGCCGAGGAAGAGCGCGGCGCCGATGGCCAAGAATAGGATAATGACGGCGACCTTAATCATGGCGAACCAGTACTCAAACTCGCCAAAGCCTTTCACCTGCGCGAGGTTGATGACAGCGAAGAATACCACTGTGACCAGCGCTGGAACCCATTGGGGGACGCCAAACCAGCCAGACATAATTGCGGCTGCGCCGGTGATCTCGGCGCCACCAACCATGATGAGGAGGAACCAGTAGAGCCAGCCCAACAGGAAGCCGGCCCAGTGGCCGAACGCCTGGCGCCCGTACGTCGCGAACGAGCCGGAAGACGGGCGGGCTGCAGCCATCTCGCCGAGCATGCGCATAACCGAGATAACAATCAGGCCTGCGATCGCGTATGCGACCAAGATGGCGGGGCCTGCGGCCCGGATGCCGACGCCCACTCCGAGAAAGAGACCGGCGCCTACCGCCATGCCCAGACCCATCAGGGTCAGGTGACGCGATTTGAGGCCGGTGCCCAGCGTGGCGTCGTCGGATTCAGTGTTGCGTTGAGTTGTCATCGGATGTTCCTCTCGGCGGCGTCCTTAGCGCGTTGTTGGAAAGTGTCGGTGCGGGTCCAGAGGACGCCAGCGATTGAAATGATGCCCACGACGACTGCTACCGCGAACATTTGGAAGCGGCCGTCAGGGTTGGTCAGCATGAGCACCACGATGGCTCCCGCCAGTACAACCGTTGCCCACGGCAAGACTCCTGGAGCCCACATGCGAACGTGCGTGATCTCGTTGCGCTTCACTAGCTGCGGGTGGATGCGCAGGAACGAGAATGTGATGGCGAACCACAACACGATCAGGCAGCCGCCTACCGCGTTGAGCAGGAATGCGAGCAGTCCAGGGGGATTCCAGTACTGTAGTGCGACAGCTACGAAGCCGAAGAACACGGAGAGCACGACGGCGCGCATCGGTACGCCGCGGTGGTCGGTGCGTGCGAAAGCCTCGGGGGCGTCGCCGCGCAGGGCCAGGTTGTGGAGGAACCTGGAAGAACCGTAGATCTGTGTGTTGCACGCGGAAAGCAGCGCGATGACGATGACGGCTTCCATAATGCCTACCGCGCCCGGAATGTTTGCCAAGTGCAGCACGGCGGTAAACGGGGACTCGGAAGCGTCGTTCGCCCCACCGATGTCTTCGTATGGCAGCAGCAAGACGATGAGCAACACGGATCCGATGTAGAAGACGCCGATTCTCCAGATGATGGAGCGGATCGCAGAGTGCACGGCAACCTCGGGGTCTTCAGATTCGGCCGCCGCGATGGTGACCAGCTCAATACCGCCGAATGCGAACGCAACTGCAAGCAGTGCCGTGGCGACGCCACCCCAGCCGTTCGGCATGAACCCGAACTCGGCAATGTTCGTCGTGCCGACGAACGACGTTCCCGGCAGGAGCCCCAGCCACAGCGCCACGCCGAGGGCGAGGAAGAGACAAATCACGGTGACCTTAATCAGGGCAAACCAGAACTCGAATTCGCCGAGGTTTCGCACTGCGGCGAAGTTAATCGCCGTGAAGATAACAATCGCTGTCAGCGCCGGGATCCACGGAGACACCGCGAGCCATGATGCGATGATGGCGGAAGCGCCGGTGATCTCGACGGCCATGATCATGATCATCATGAACCAGTAGAGCCAGCCGATGGCAAAGCCTGCCCACGGACCGAAGGCCTGCTCCGCGTAGGTAGAAAACGTGCCCGAAGAAGGGCGCGCGGCAACCATCTCCGCGAGCATCTGCATGATGCACACGGTGATTGCGCCAGCGATCATGTACGCAATGATGACAGCGGGGCCTGCTGCGGCGATACCCACACCAGTGCCAAGGAAGAGCCCGGCGCCAATTGCTGAGCCGAGGCCCATCATGGTCAGGTGCCGGGTCTTCAGTCCGCGCTGTAACGATGTCGACGCCCGAGTTGGGGCCACAACCGGTGAAGCTTTCAAAGACATGGCAATTACCTTAAACACTCATGTACTTTCATGCCTATCATTCGCAGTTGTGTCGCCCCGTGCTCTGCGAATTCGGCCCGTAAAAGTAGAGCGTTAGCTGTTTCGCGCGCGCAGTACGGGCGTGGTGCTTGCCGGCTCTTGGTGGATGCTGATATCACTCTGACCAGCAATCTCACTTGCTGGAATGTGTGTCTCATTTCTTGTGTCGTAGATAATTGTCGACGGCTCCAGCATCACATTGACACCGATCTCGCAGTTGTCCCCGAGATCCACCCCGATTACACCCGATGCGGGGTGAAGCGTGCAATTGTGTCCGACTCGTAGCGGGATCCGGTTATGTCCGCTGCCGCGCGCAGCCATCAGCACCGCCGACAACGCAACCTCGGTACCTTCACCAACCGTGACAGCGGAGGAGAGCCGCCCCTCAATCTTTGCCGGTCCAAGAGCTCCGGAGTTGTGCGAGACGTAGCCCTCACGGATCACGGACGTTCCCGGAGCCAAGTAGGCCCCGAGGCGGACGCGCTCCGCCTCAGAAATTGAGACCCCAGTCGGCACCACGTAGTCGACCATGCGGGGAAGCCGCTCGATGCCGTAGACGTGGATGTTGCCCCTGCTACGCAGGCGAGTTCGCACGAATTCGAAGTTATCCGCCAAGCATGGGCCCTTATTCGTCCATACCACCGGCTCGAGGTGTTCGAGGCAGTCTTCCATGTTGACTTCGAAGGGACGCACCAGACGGTGGGAGAGCAGGTGGAGCCGAAGGTATACGTCGTGGGCATCCACAGGGGGTTGGGACAGGTCCGCGATTGTGGTGCGCACCGGCACGTGCTCGACGAGCCGGTCCGAGTCCATGCCCACCAGGCTGAGGAATGCGTCCCCAAGTTCGTGCGCGCTGACTCTGCGGGATCCGGAAGTGAGGCCGGAGGGGTCGTCGATAAGTGAAGGGGAAGGGTACCAGGTGTCGAGTACCGTACCGTCCAGCGAAATATTGGCAATACCTGTGGCCTGCGCTCCTTGTAACATGCTTGTCATCTTAAACGCACAGTCACAAAGGGCCGGACTCGGACGACAAGCGGGGGAGGGGTTGGCCTAGCATATAAGTTTTTGGCAGAGTCGAACTCAACGTGTTTTGAGGAAGGAAGGACCCATGGCACCTCACAAGTCACCGCGACCGGACAAGGAGCGAAAACTGCGCGGCCCAATCATGCTGCGAAGCGAGGACACCGAACAGCCGACGACGCACGACCGTCGCCTCCTGGAGTCCTTGGGCTACAGCGACCACGACTGGAAACACGCGGACCCGTGGCGTGTGATGCGAATCCAGTCTGAGTTTGTCGCAGGCTTCGACGCACTGAGCGACTTGCCGAAGGCGGTCACTGTGTTTGGCTCCGCGCGCCTCAACGAAGGCACGGAAGAGTATGCGCTGTCATGCGAGGTAGGCAAGGCGCTCGTCGAGGCGGGATACGCGGTCATTACTGGTGGCGGTCCAGGCTTGATGGAGGGGCCGAACCGCGGTGCTCACGATGCCGACGGCATCTCGGTGGGGCTCGGCATTGAGTTGCCGTTCGAACAAACGCTTAACGATTGGGTCGACCTCGGCCTGAACTTCCGCTACTTCTTCGCGCGCAAGACAATGTTCTTGAAGTACTCGCAGGCGTTCATCGCGCTGCCGGGCGGGTACGGGACCATGGACGAGCTGTTCGAAACGCTCGTGATGGTGCAAACCCAAAAGGTCACCAACTTCCCGATAGTGCTCATGGGCACCGAGTTCTGGTCCGGCCTGGTTGCGTGGATTGAGGAGCAGCTGCTCGGCCGCGGCCTCATCTCGCCGGGCGATGAATCCTTGTTCTACGTCACCGATTCCGTCGACGACGCGATCGCGCACATCGTGCACGCACATAAGGTGATGACAGACGCGCGCCTGCGAGATGCTCACAACGAGGACGTCTAACAGATGCCTGGCCGCATCGCAGAGGTAATGGCGATCATCAACCGGACGCCAGATTCGTTTTACGACAAAGGAGCAACGTTCGCGATAGAGCGAGCACTTGATCGAGCCGATACGGTGATCGCGCAGGGCGCGTCGATTGTCGACGTCGGCGGGGTAAAAGCAGGTCCCGGCGACGAAGTCGACCCCGCAGAGGAGATCGAACGCGTCGTCCCTGTCATCCGAGGCATCCGCCTCCGGCACCCGTCAATACGCATCAGCGTGGACACCTGGCGCGCCGACGTTGCACAGACTGCAATCGAGGCGGGTGCCGACCTAATCAACGACACCTGGGCTGGCTACGATCCCGAGCTCGTCGAGGTCGCCGGAGCGCATCGCGTAGGGTACGTCTGCTCCCACACCGGCGGTGCGGTACCTCGCACACGCCCACACCGCGTCCACTACGACGATGTCGTCGCCGACGTCATCCGGGAAACCACAGCGCTCGCCGAGCGCGCCGTTGCTTGCGGCGTGCCCGAAGAGCTCGTGATGATCGACCCAACGCACGACTTCGGCAAGAACACCTTCCACGGACTGGAGTTGCTGCGCCGAGTCGACGAGCTCGTCGCAACAGGGTGGCCAGTGCTCATGGCGCTGAGCAACAAAGACTTCGTCGGCGAGACGCTCGACCGTGCAGTTGGCGAGCGAGTCGCAGGGACGCTCGCAGCGACAGCGTGGTCCGCCGCACGCGGCGTCGCAGCCTTTCGCGTCCACGAAGTCGCCGAAACCCTCGACGTGATCCGAATGACCGCCGCCATCCAGGAACATATGCCACCGATCAATACCGTGCGGGGGCTTGCGTAGTGCGCGTCAGTGTGGTCATCCCGGCGCTGAACGAGGCCGCAACCGTCGGACACGTTGTGCGATGCTGCTGCGTTGCAGATGCAGTTCGGAGTGATGGGGAAGTACTGGTCATCGACTCAGATTCACACGACGACACCGCGGCGCTTGCCGCCAGGGCGGGGGCCCGTGTGGTGAACTGGCGCGAGGTCAGCGCGATTGAACCGCAGGAAGGCAAGGGCGAAGCACTGTGGCGCGGTGTGAAGGCCGCGCGCGGAGAGTTCGTCGTGTTTATCGACGCCGACGTCACCTCCCTCGAGCCGTGGTGGATCGATGCACTCATCGAGCCCTTCAAGACCCCGGAGATCCACCTTGTGAAAGCTCGTTACAAAAGATCCCTGGACGGGCGGCCTTCTGGCGGCGGGCGTGTCACGGAACTGACTGCAAAGCCTTTGCTACGACAGTTTTTCCCAGCATTGAGTGATATTGGTCAGCCACTGGCCGGCGAATATGCAATACGTCGAGATACAGCGCTGCAGCTGCCGTTCGTTGCGGGATACGGCGTTGAGTCGGGGCTGCTCATCGACACTTTTGCAAGGTATGGACGCAATGCTATTGCGGAAGCGGATCTTGGAACTCGCGTACACCGCAACCGCCCGCTTGAGGAACTGCGGCCGATGGCGGACGTGGTGGCGTCGACAATTCTCGACAGGGCGTTGGTATCCGGACAGCTTGGTTCCGAGCAGAAGACGAGGCAACGGCTGCCCTGGTGCGAAATTCTGAGCACTGAACGCTAGTATGATGACATGCTTTCTTGGATCATCCTGATTATCGCCATTGCCGTTTTTTGCGTGCTTGGTTTCTTGCTCTTTAGCCAGCTGTTTGGGCGCGGCGAACAGCTGCCACCCATGATGGAGACCGAGGACGTCAAGTCCGCGAACCGGCTCGCAGTTGAGGAGGGCAACATTGGAGACGTGCACCTTGAAGTGGTGCACCGTGGCTACCGGATGGACCAGGTCGATGACCTGCTTACCGCACTCGGTGAAAAGTACGGCTTTGCTCCGACTATCAGTCAGCTAACCGAAAACAGCGTAGTATTGGATACAAACGTTTTGACTGAAGGAGAAGCGACAGATGGCAGCAATGAAGCCGCGCACCGGTAATGGACCAATGGAAGCCGCAGAAGAAAGCCGGAAGATTGTCATGAGAATTCCGTCCGACGGGGGCGGCCGCCTGGTCATCGAGATGAGCAAGGAAGAGGCAACTGAGCTCGGAAATCTGCTGATTGAAGCCGTAGGATAAGAATTCTCTAAACTTAAGGTAATATATCCAGCATGCTCAAAGACATAATTGATGTGCTGGCAGATCCTATAGACCTTACCCCTCTTTGTGGTGAAGAGGAGTTTTCACGCCTCGTTTCCGAAAGTGGCCACTCGTACGATGTGGCGAAGCAGGGCTACGTTACGCTGGCGAGCGGAAAAGGTCTGCAACATGTCGGTGACTCGTTGGAGATGGTCCTCTCCCGCGAGTCATTTTTGTCGCAGGGGCACTTCGCCCCGTTCGTTGAAGCGATGACGGAGCACGTAGAACACGTGCTTGACCTCAGCGCGCCTGAGGAAGACCACCCGGCGATCCTCGAGGTTGGCGCGGGGACCGGCTACTACCTGTCGCACACCCTGGACTCCGTGGTTGGCGCGCGCGGCGTCGGACTTGATATCTCGGTTCCAGCTGCGAAGTATCTTGCAAAGGCACATCCGCGAATCGGCTCGATTGTGGCCGATGTGTGGCAACAGCTTCCAATTGCGACCGGGAGCATCCACGCGATTACCGTGGTGTTTGCCCCGCGTAACCCAGCAGAATTCGCTCGCGTGCTTGCGGATGACGGCCAGGTTGTAGCGCTCATTGCGGATCAAGGCCACCTCGATGAGCTGCGTGAACCCCTCGGTATCTTAGGCGTCGAGCCCGGCAAGCTGGACCGCCTCGTCGAGCAGTCAGAGGGCCACCTGGAGCTGGCCGAAGACCCAAAGGAACTTGTCTTCCCGATGCGTTTGGACCGCGAATCTATCGCGGCCCAGGTCGGAATGAGCCCATCCGCCCGCCACATTGAGCGGGGCGAGTTGGCGCGTCGTCTTGACGCCCTGCCGGATCACATGACCGTAACCGCGCATGCACAGCTCGTGCGCCTGCGCAAGGCGTAAGCCGTTCCGCTCAGGAAGCACCTAGCGACTACGACGCCACTCGTTCAAGATGCTGGCGTCGCCCTTTGCGCGGGAGCGGATGCCGATGCATCCGTTCTCCGGCCAGATGCGCGAGGACATCACTACTGCACCGCCGTCGGCATAGACCTCGAGCGTCGAACCGTCCACGATAACCGTGATGGTATCTTCCTCGTCCTCGCCGATTTCGGCTTCCGCAACTTGGCCATCGAATCGATCGACGGTGAGCTTGTCGCCAGCATGGGTGACCCGAGCCGCGACCTCACCATTACCGTCGACAATCTCAGCGACGACACTGCCACCTGCGGAGATCTCGCATAGCGCAGTCCACAAATGGGCGCCGCGCGTCGTGCTCACCGCCTCGGGGAGCCCTGGCGCAGGTACTTGGTACAGGTGGCCATCCTGGAGTGTGACATAGCGTGGCAGTGTGAGCGTATTTGCCCAGCCTTCGGTTTCCCAGTTCGGCTCTTTCGTCGGGGACCCTTGGCGGCCAGAGGGCGTCATAAAGCCAAAGAGATAGGTGCCTTGGTAGCGCTGCGCCGGGTCCATCGCAACCGGGAGGTAGTTGGTGTTGCGGGGGCGAGTGAAATCGTGCCCGAAATCGAGCGCCTGTGCAGGTGTGGTTACCCGGAACGTGTTGTTCTCCAGCTTGCCGATGATGTAGGCCGAACGGTCTTTGCCACCGCGCTCAAGCGTGAAGAAGAAGACGTCGTAGATCTTGGAATCAACTTCATCGCGGAGCCTGCAAATACGTGGCGCTACCAGCGTCTCATCGAGGTCGATTCCGGGGTCGCCATCAAAAGTGAGAGGTCCTTCGAAGCGCCACTCAACGCCATCGATAGAGCGAAGCACGACTGGCTTCGGCGTATCGACGCTGCCCGTGATCGCCAGCATGAGCCAGCCATCGTGCTCCTCGCGCTCGTCATCTTTCCAGTCAGGAACGACGCAGGGCGAGCGGAAGTTGTTGTACTCAGGCGTGTCCTCGACGATATCGCCAAGTCGCTGCACGCCAGGTGTGGCGTTTGTATCTTCGAGGAGTTCATCGCACAGCCCTTCCAGCTCAGGCGCGTGGGCGAGCTGGATGGTGTTGCCAGCAGCAGTTGCTGAAGTGAAATACAGGTAGATGCCTTCCGGCGCACCAATTACGGCACCTGCTCGAACCGCGGATTCGCCACCGGCGGGGACAATGGCATCGTTGCATTCGACCCAGCTAAACGGGTCGCCGTCGCTGACGTTGTGGCCCCAGCGGCTCGGGGCTTCGGGTGTGGGGCGGTATTGGTAGAAAATATGCCAATTGTTTTCTCCTTCGCGCCCGTCGAAAATGACACCAGCTGGCCCCTCGAGGATGCCACTGTCTGCGGTGACGTGAAGTTCTGGTCGGAAAGTACTCATCGTTAAGTGGTGTTCACCCCTGCGTTATTTCGTGAGTTGTTCATAAATCTTGACGGTGTCTTGCGCAATTGTCTTCCACGAGAAGTCATTGCGGGCGCGCGTCAGGCCAGCTTGGCCCAGCCTTCGGGAGAGATCCTTGTCACCAGCCACCCGGTTGACTGCCTCGGCGAGATTGCGCTCGAAGGCTTCCGGCTGAGTTTTGTCGTAGTCAACGAGCACACCCGTCTCACCATCCACGACGACCTCCGGGATGCCACCCACGCGAGATGCCACAACAGCGGTTTCGCATGCCATGGCCTCCAAGTTCACGATGCCAAGCGGCTCGTAGATTGACGGGCACACAAAGACGTCGGCTGCGGAGTAGACCTCGCGGATCTTTTCTGCCGGCAACATGTCCTGTACCCAGAACACACCATCGCGCTCAGATTGCAGCTTTTCGACGAGCCCCTTCGTCTCTGCGGCGATCTCCGGTGTATCAGGCGCACCTGCGCACAGCACGAGCTGGACGCCTTCCTCAAAGTGCGACGCCGCCTTGAGGAGGTGCGCGACGCCCTTTTGGCGCGTGATTCGACCAACGAACGCGACGATCGGCTTCGCCGGGTCTACACCGAGGTCTGTCAGGACGGTTCCCTCGGTGGGATACCACTTTGCCGGATCGATGCCGTTGAGTACGACGTGAATCTTGTCCGCCGGGATGCTCGGGTACGCACGAAGGATGGCTTCTTTCATACCCGCGGAAACGGCAATGACTGCGTCCGCATTCTCGAAAGCGTTCTTCTCGCTCCACGAGGAAACGTTGTAGCCACCGCCGAGCTGCTCGCGCTTCCAAGGGCGGTCAGGCTCGAGAGAGTGCGCAGTGACAACGTGCGGAATGTCGTAGAGGAGGCCTGTGAGGTGGCCACCGAGCCCGGCGTACCACGTATGGGAGTGAGCCACGTCAACATTGTTGGCGGCGTGGGCGATCCGAAGGCCCGTCGATAAGGTCTTGATGGCACCGTTCGCGTTTTCAAGGGCAGGGTCAACCCCGTGGACGTAAACGTCCTTCATGTCGCGGGGAGTGCCCATGCAGTGAACATCGACGTCAACGATCTCCCGCATAAAGCGAGTGAGCTCTGTGACGTGGACTCCGGCTCCCCCGTAAATCTCGGGAGGATACTCTTTGGTCATCATTCCGACTCTCATACCGCCCGAGCATAGTGACGAATTCACGTCGGTGCAGGAAAGCAAAAACTGAAATGTAGCGCTGCCCACTTTAGGAGGCAAAAGGCTGCAAGGTCACGAAGTTTTCAATAGGCTCGGAAGCGTGAGAAGTCAGCCTAGAGTACTTGCAATTGTCCTTGCCGGTGGCGAAGGGAAGCGCCTGTTTCCGTTGACCGCCGACCGAGCCAAACCGGCCGTTCCTTTTGGAGGCAACTATCGATTAATTGATTTTGTTCTGTCGAACTTGGTCAACGCTGGGTACATGCGAATCGCAGTGTTGACACAGTACAAGTCGCACTCGCTGGACCGGCACGTGGCGACGGCTTGGAACGTATCGGGCCCGACTCCGCAGTACATCGCATCGGTGCCGGCGCAGCAACGCCGTGGCAAGCGCTGGTACAACGGCTCTGCAGACGCGATTGTGCAGTCACTCAACCTCATCTACGACGATAAGCCGGATTATGTGCTGGTCTTTGGCGCAGACCACGTCTACCGGATGGATCCTTCGCAGATGGTGGAGAACCACATCAAGTCAGGCAAGGCTGCAACGGTGGCCGGTATCCGCGTGCCTCGATCAGAAGCTACGGCGTTCGGCTGCATCCAGTCCGAAGAGGACGGCACCATCACCGAGTTTTTGGAGAAGCCCGCGGATCCACCAGGAACCCCGGACGATCCGGATATGACGTTCGCTTCGATGGGTAACTACGTATTCTCTACGGAACCGCTGATTCAAGCGCTGCTCGAGGACGAGCAGAACGAGGACTCTGATCACGATATGGGTGGCGACATCATCCCGTACTTCGTGCGCAAGGGCGAAGCAAACGTGTACGACTTCTCGCAGAACGAAGTACCCGGCGCGACAAAGCGCGACAAGGGATACTGGCGAGATGTCGGTACGATTGATTCTTTCTACGAGGCGCACATGGACCTCATCTCTTCGTACCCAGTGTTCAACTTGTACAACTCGACGTGGCCGATTCACTCCACAGAGGACGGCAACCTTCCACCAGCGAGGTTTGTCGTGGGCGGTATCGCACAGGAGTCGATGGTCGCGTCGGGATCAATCATCTCGGGCGCTACCGTACGCAATTCAGTGCTTTCCACGGATGTGCGTGTTGAGGAAGGCGCGACCGTTGAAGGTTCTGTGCTGATGCCAGGTGTGCGCATCGGTAAAGGGGCGGTGGTCCGCCACTGCATCCTCGATAAGAACGTCTATGTAGCTGACGGTGAAATTATTGGCGTCGACCTTGAAAAGGACCGCAAACGCTACACTGTTTCGGACAACGGCGTAGTGGTCGTCGGCAAAAATCAGGTGGTTCAGGAATAACTGACACTCATAGGCAAGGCCCGCTCGAAGCTCAGCGAAGTTCGAGCGGGCCTTGTTCGTGCGTACGTAGAGCTAGCGCTTCGTAATGATGGTCAGGCCACCGTCGAGAGGCAGGCGAGCTACGAGCGCTCCGTGGTCGGCGGCGAGGCTGCTCACGTACCTATCTGCCTCTCGTGCTGCCTCGGTTTCGCGGTCCCTGCGTGTCGAATCGCTGACGGTACCGTCCAGCAGAGAGTCGGCGAGAATCAGCGTGCCGCCCTCGCTGAGGAGCGGCCAGGCGGCATCAATAACCGCGGTGAACTCGATCGGCGAGACATCCGCGTAAACGAGGTGGTAGGCGTCGTTCGCAAGCCTGCCCATAACCTCAAGCGGGCGCGCGGTGAGGAAACGTGTGCGGGAGGTTGGGTACTCGGCGGCACGGAATGCCTCCTTTGCGCCGGTTTGTAGCGTGACCTCGGGTTCGATGCAGGTAAGCGATGCGCGCTCTGGAAGACCACGCAGCAAGTGGAGCCCGACGACGCCTGCAGCCGGAGTGATGGCGACTGCGCCTTGCGACTGACCATTTGGGCAGGCTGCAGCGAGCGTCGAAAGTAACGTGCCGACGATGACCGACGGCGCACGGACTCCGTTCTCCTGCGCTTCTACGCTGGCGTACTTCAACGCTTCGCGGAAAGCAGCAGGGAACGGCTGTTGCTCGGCATCAGTGAAAGACTGATGGATGTAATTTGTCAACTGATCAAAAGCGGTCGCACTCACAGCCAACATCATAACCAGAACTGTCCTCACAGCGTGTGCGCTACGCGCATGCAGTAACCTTTACGTTTTTCCGTTGGTGAATGGGATTTCAATCTGCCACAATATGAAGCATGCAACCTGATGATGCTGCCGCCCAACATGATTCCGTCGCGCCCGAAGATTTGCGCGGTACGGCTGCATTTGATGCTGGGGTGGGGGCGATGCCTTCGTGGGCTGAGCTCGTCGCAGAGCACGCCGACAGTGTGTATCGTCTTGCGTACCGTCTTTCAGGTAACCAGCACGACGCGGAAGATCTTACGCAAGAAACCTTCATCCGCGTGTTCCGTAACTTAAAGAGTTACCAACCGGGTGCGTTCGGTGGCTGGCTTCATCGGATTACAACGAATCTGTTCCTTGATATGGTGCGTCACCGGGCGAAGATCCGGATGGAAGCACTCCCGGAAGACTATGAGCGCGTTCCCGGCACTGATATGACTCCGGAGCAGGCGTATAACGTCGCGCACCTCGATCCTGCCCTGCAGCACGCACTCGATGAATTGAGTCCGGACTTCCGCGTTGCCGTGGTGCTTTGCGATGTCGTCGGTATGACGTACGAAGAAATCGCTGAGACGCTTGGAGTCAAGATGGGTACCGTCCGTTCACGCATCCATCGCGGTAGAACTCAGCTGCGTGAATCGCTCGAGGAGCAGGCGCGGCATGACATCGCCACCGAAGAGTTAATTCGACTACGCTAGGGCGCGAGATAGTGGTTGACTACGGATGCGAAAGGAGCGTTACCGATGCGAGCGTTTTGTTCCACTGAGCATTTGAACCCTGAAGCAATTGCAGCTTTCGCAGACGGTGAACTTTCGCGCTCTGCAAGCCGTCGCGCTATGAAACATATGTTGGAGTGCCCAGAGTGCTTCCAAGATGTTCTTGTGCAGCGGCGAGCGTCCGCACGTGTAAAGGCCTGCAAGGATGACGACCTGCGAGCCCCAGATTCGCTGGTGGCGAAGCTCAGCGGTCTGTGCCACGAGATGCAACCTGCCGAGCCTTGCGGTGAAGATGCTCATCACAAGGAACGATCACCGATTGTGGCCGCCGTTGACGCCACGCTTCGGGCGCTGCAGCACCGAGAGTAGGATGTGATCCGTGTTTTCCAGTATTGGCTGGGGTGAAGTCTTTTTCATCCTGATCATCGGCCTCATTGTGATTGGTCCGGAGCGGCTCCCAAGCGTTATCGAGGATGTCCGCGCAGCCATTTACGCTGCGCGCAAGGCGATCAACAACGCGAAGCGGGAGCTCAACGGTGAGCTCGAGGAGTTTGAGGAGCTACGCAAGCCACTGGATACGGTGTCGCAGTACGCGTCGATGGGGCCAAAGCGCGCGATGGCGAAGTTTTTCTTCGAAGATGACGAGGAATTTCTCGAAAGTTTTGATCCGCGCAAAATGATGGAAGACGATGCGCCTCTGGCTCGCCAACCATCAAAGCCACAGTCCCGGGCAAAGAAAGGGCCGGAGGACGGGGGACAGCCCAGTGGAGGGGGATTCTCCTGGGCTGACGTTACCTAGTTCCCACCGATCTATTCGTCAGTGTGCTTCACACCAAGGTTGAGGGACTTGCCAGCAAGTGAGTTACGGCGAATCTTCAGCTTGGTGACGATCTCCTGGATCGCCGCAGCGGCAGGGGAGTCTGGTTCTGCTGTGACGACAGGGGTTCCGGTGTCACCGTTTTCTCGTAGCTTCGGATCCAACGGGATGGAACCTAGCAGCGGCACGTCACTATCTGTGAGCGCGGTCAGGCGCTCCGCAACCTGCTGGCCACCACCTTCACCAAAGATATTCATGACGGAGCCGTCAGGCATGACCATCCCGGCCATGTTCTCGATGACGCCAGCAATTCGCTGCTCAGTCTGCTGAGAAATTGTGCCGGCACGCTCAGCGACCTCAGCTGCGGCTGCTTGCGGAGTGGTAACAATGAGCAGTTCGGCATTTGGAATCAGTTGCGCCACTGTGATCGCCACATCGCCGGTCCCCGGTGGAAGGTCAAGGAAGAGTACGTCAAGATCGCCCCAGTACACATCAGACAGGAACTGTTGGATTGCGCGGGTGAGCATCGGTCCACGCCACACCACAGGGGCATTGCCCTCCACAAATTGCCCCACAGAGATGTGGCGGACGCCGTGTGCGATCGGCGGCATGATCATGTCTTCGACCACAGTCGGCCCCATGTCGGAAGAGCCGAGGAGACCAGGGACGGAGTGTCCGTAAATGTCGGCGTCGACAATTCCGACGCTGAGGCCCTGTGCTGCCATTGCAGTGGCCAAGTTCACTGTCATCGAGGACTTGCCGACGCCACCTTTGCCTGAAGCTACCGCGAACACCCGGGTGTGCGACGACGGGTCAGCGAAAGGGATGTCGGGCCCGGGCTGCTGTGCACGCAGCTTCGAAGCCATTTCGCGACGCTGCTCCGCGCTCATAGTGTGAAGCGTGACTGTCACGTTCTCCACGCCGTCGATTTCCTCTACGACTGCGCGGACGTTGCCCTCGATGGTGTCACGCATCGGACAGCCGGCGATGGTGAGGTAAATGCCGACGGTGACGTTGGGGCCGTCGATACGTACGGACTCCACCATCCCGAGTTCGGTAATGGGTTTTCCAATTTCGGGATCGTCAACGCGAGCAAGCGCTTCGCGGACCTGGGATTCTGAAATGAGTTCTGCGTTTGCCATAACGGGCTTCAGTATAGTCAGAGAAGCTGGATGTTCATACGAGCAGAGGAGTGACAACGAATGGCCCAACTCAGCAACAACCGCCTGGTAGCGCGCGAAGTGCCAACAGGGTGGCCGGTAGGCAGTTTTAATACCTACCAGGAGGCGCAAGAAGCTGTTGACACGCTGTCGGACAAGGAATTTCCGGTAGAGAAGCTCACAATTGTCGGTGTGGACTTGATGCAGGTTGAGAGTATTACGGGCCGCCTCACGTGGGGAAAGGTACTTGGTGGCGGCGCACTATCGGGCCTGTGGATGGGCATGTTCATCGGCATCATTTTCTCGCTGTTCGCGGAAGAAGGTGGGTGGGGCATCTTCGCCTCGTGCGTCGCGATGGGTGGCGTGTTCGGAGCAATTTTCGCAGCTATCGCTTACGCGTTTACCGGTGGCAAGCGTGACTTCGCCTCAGCGACAAGCATCGTCGCGCGCCGATACGATGTGCTGTGTGCACCTGACGCTGCGCGTCGAGCCCGCGACATGATCGCCGCAATGCGCCCACAGCGCGACACTGGACGGCCAACTGAGCCGTCGTCCACCGATAGCGACGCCTCCGAAGACAACGCAGCGCGCTAGACTAGCTCTGTTTTCCAGGCTCGTCTGAGCACACTACGAAGAAGGTATTTATGGTGTCCCTGCGTCCTCTCCGTACACTGATTGCTGCGGCACTGGCAACGAGCCTTGTCGGCGGGTTGACTGGCTGCACAGATGACTCGCTTTCACCGGTGAAGTTTGTCAACGGCGAATCCCGCGGCAACATCGTCAAAATCGGGATTGATACCTCAGAACCTGAACAGGTAGTGCTGGGGGAGATCTACTACGAGATCATTACAGCGATGGGGCACCCTGCCGGAGTAGTCCCGTTCAATGACGTCTACTCCCGAAATGCAGCCGAACTGCTGCAAGAAGAAGACGTCGATATGGTCGTTGCGTGCTCTGGTGTTCTGTTGCAAGCGCTAGACGCACACGGAGCGAAGGAGCTCGACAACGATATAGCGCACGATCGTCTCGACGGTGCGGATCCGTCAGAAGCGACGTTCGCTCTTCTTGCGGGTGCGTTGCCCGGCAACATCCAATCGGTTGACCCTTCCCCTGCGCAGGGCTGTGCGTCGCACGTGGAGCTCGAGCACCTTCCTAACAGCGTCATCCCGCTGTTCTACAAATCAAAGTTTGCGCGCAAGGAAGTCAGGCGCATCAACGCAATGACGCGCGTGCTCAGCACAGCGCAGTTGGAAGAGATGAGCGAGGAAGTCGAGCAGGGCAAAGAACCCCGCGCTGTTACTGCGGATTGGCTCCGTGAATACGCCAGCATCAACGTTGAAAACCCCGATGCCAACGGCGGGGAAGCCGAAGCGACAACTACTCCGTAGGCGCAAGCCAAATGAGTGAATCCGCAACAGGGAAGCGCCCCAACCGCAGTAAGCGGTTGGGGCGCCATTGTGCGTAGCGCTAGTTACTTCGCAAACGCCTCATCCAGCAGAGTCTTCTCCTCTTCCTGGTGGACCTTCGCCACGCCGGTTGCAGTGGTCGACTGCGCACGGCGAGAGACGCGGACCATTTCAGGCATGTCCGGAATCAGTGTGCGCAGGTGCTCGTTGTAGAACGGCCATGCGCCCTGATTAGCAGGCTCATCCTGAACCCAGCGAATTTCCTTCGCGTTCGGGTAGTTCTTGAACGCATCCCGAATGCGGTTGAATGGAATCGGGTGCAGCATCTCGATACGGATGATGGCGACATCGTCGCGCTTATCCTTCTTACGACGCTTCTCCAGTTCGTAGTAGATCTTGCCGGAACACAGCAAGATCGTGGTGACCTTGTCGTGATCGGCGCCGTCAACCTTGACGTTGCCACGCTGTACGAACTCGGGGTCGTCGATAACTGACTGGAACTTGTCCACCTCGATGAAGTCTGCAGGTTGCGAGACCGCCGCCTTGTTACGCAGCATCGACTTCGGGGTGAAGACGACGAGCGGGCGCTTCATCTCGCCGAGCGCCTGACGGCGCAGCAGGTGGAAGTGGTTTGCCGGGGTAGAAGGCTGGGCAATCGTCATCGAGCCCTCGGCGACCAGCTGGAGGAAGCGCTCGATACGGGCGGAGGAGTGGTCCGGGCCCTGGCCTTCGTAGCCGTGTGGCAGGAGGGCAATCATACTGGAGAGCTCGCCCCACTTGGTCTCGCTGGAGGACAAGTACTCGTCGATGATGGTCTGCGCGCCATTGGCGAAGTCGCCGAACTGCGCCTCCCATGCGACCACAGCGTCCTTGTTGCCAAGGGTGTAGCCGTACTCGAAGCCCATACCTGCATATTCGGTCAGTGCAGAGTTGAACACCTCGAAGCGTCCGCCGTTGTCTTGTTCTTCCGCGTTTGCGTCGAGTGGGTTGTACGGAGTGCCGTTATTCGGGTCGTAGAGCACCGCGTGGCGTTGCGTGAACGTACCGCGCTGTGAGTCCTCACCTGCAAGGCGGACAAACTTACCCTGCTCTGCAAGGGAACCAAAAGCGAGTAGCTCGCCCCAGCCCCAGTCGATGTCGCCGTTTTCGAAGGAACCACCGCGCTTCTTGAGCACGTTGTTCAGGCGCTTGTTCGGCTCGAATTCCTCAGGCAGCTTGCCGTACGAATCCGCAAGGCGCTTGAACGTGTCCTCGCTGATCGAGGTATCCAGGCCACGAGTGAGCTTCTGCGAGTCCGTGATGCCGGTCTGCTCGCTTGGCTTGCCCTCAGCGGACTTGACGTCGGAGAAGACTGCGTCAAGCTGATCGTGGAAGTCCTGTGCCGCGATCTTGGCTTCTTCCTGCGTGAGGTCGCCACGGCCGATGAGGTCCTTGGTGTAGCGGGTACGCACCGAGTCGTGGGAGTGGATGCGGTCGTACATCACTGGCTGCGTCACGGTCGGGTCGTCTGCCTCGTTGTGACCGCGCAGACGGTAGCAGATGAGGTCGATGAAGACGTCCTTGCCGAAAGCGCGGCGGTATTCGGTTGCCAGGTGCGCAACCCAGGCGGCTGCCTCCGGGTCGTCGCCGTTGACGTGGAACACCGGGCAGTTGAAGCCCTTGGCCAGGTCGGTGGCGTAGTAGGAGGAGCGGCCAGAGTCAGGGGTAGTGGTGAAACCAATCTGGTTGTTCACAACGATGTGGACGGTGCCACCAACGGAGTAGCCAGGGAGGCGAGACAGGTTCAGTGTCTCCTGCACGATGCCGAGGCCAGCGAATGCGGCGTCGCCGTGCAGCATAATCGGAACCACTGGATTGTCGTCGCGAACACCGTTTTCACGCAGCGTGTCCGCCTTTGCGCGGGCAATACCGACGAGCACTGGGTCAACAGCCTCGAGGTGTGACGGGTTCGCAGCCAGCGAGACCTTGATCTCGCCGTCGCCGAACATCTGGATGTGCTTGCCCTCGAAGCCGAGGTGGTACTTCACGTCGCCGGAGCCACCTTGCTGTGCGGACTGCATGTTGCCCTCGAACTCGTTGAAGATCGTAGCGACAGGCTTGCCCACGATGTTAAACAGCACGTTCAGGCGACCACGGTGCGGCATGCCGATGACAGCTTCGTCGAGGCCTTGGCCAGCGGCGGTATCAATCACCGCGTCCATCAATGGGATGAGTGTTTCCGCACCCTCGAGGGAGAAGCGCTTCTGGCCGAGGTACTTCGTCTGGAGGAAGTTCTCAAATGCTTCAGCAGCATTGAGCTTCTGCAGGATGTACTTCTGCTCAGCATTCGTCGGCTTCGGCATGCCAGCCTCGATGCGCTCGAGTAGCCACTCACGCTCATCGCGGTCGAGAATATGGGTGTATTCAGCACCGACGTGCAGGGTGTAGGCCGCACGTAGGCGACTAAGCACCTCGCGCAACGTCATTGTTTCCTTGCCCCCGAAACCACCGACGTGGAACGTGCGGTCGAGGTCCCACAGCGTCAGGCCGTGGGTTTCCATCAGCAGGTCACGGGAGTCCGGTTGCTGCAGGCCCGGCTGGCGCCAACGAAGCGGGTTCGTGTCAGCAATGAGGTGGCCGCGGGAGCGGTACGCCTCGATGAGCTGCATGACACGGGTGTCCTTGTTCACGCCGGAATTCGGCAGGTCCTTCGCCCAGCGCATCGGGAGGAACGGGATCTCGAGGGACTCGAAGATGGAATCCCAGAACTTATCGTCGACGAGGAGCTGCGAAATATCGCGCAGGAACTCGCCAGACTCTGCACCCTGGATGACGCGGTGGTCATAGGTGGAGGTCAGTGTCACAAGCTTGCCGACGCCCAGCTCCGCCAAACGGTCCTCGCTGGCACCTGCAAACTCTGCAGGGTAGTCCATTGCGCCGACACCAACGATGGTGCCCTGGCCCTTTGTCAGACGCGGAATCGAGTGGCGGGTACCGATGCCACCTGGGTTGGTCAGCTGAATGGTTACGCCAGAGAAGTCGTCCATCGTGAGCTTGCCGTCGCGCGCGCGACGCACAATGTCTTCGTAGCTTTCGACGAACTCCGCAAACGACTTGTTCTCGCACTCCTTAATCGCAGCGACGACCAGGGAGCGGGACCCGTCTTTCTGCGGCAGGTCGATTGCTAGACCCAGGTTGATGTGCTCAGGCTGAACTGCGAAGGACTTCTTGCCGTCCTCCTTGTAGTTCTTATTCATGTCCGGGTGGAGCTTGGTGGACTGAATGATTGCGTAGCCAAGGATATGCGTGAACGAAACCTTGCCGCCGCGAGTGCGCTTGAGGTGCTCATTGATCAACGTGCGGTTTTCAAACATGAGCTTGACCGGCATATCGCGCACGGTGGTGGCGGTTGGCACCTCGAGCGATTCGTTCATGTTCTTCGCGATAGCGCGGAACGCACCCTTGAGCTGTTCCTCGCCTGGAGTGACCTTGACACTATCGAGCTTGTCCAACGGGGAAGCGGTCGGCTTCTTGGTGCGCTTTGGAGCTGCTTCGGCGGCTGCGCGGTCTACCTGGGTTTGACGGCCGTCCTGGGTAGGAGCGCTCGTGGAGCTGGTGACGCTCGTCGCAGTCTTCGAGGAACCTTTTGGCGCCGGGGTGTTTGTCACCGTCGGCGGGGTGCCCTTCTTCTTGAAAAGATCGCGCCACTCCGCGTCAACGGAGTTGGGATCCTGTTTGTACTGCTGGAACATCTCCTCAACCAGCCAGTCGTTCTGGCCGAACGTATCTTCGCTGCTCACGGCAGGTGCTCGCCTCTCTTCTTGGGTTGTATGTAACTTTTCAACGACTTTAATTGTCTGGGATTAGGTAGTGCTACCTTACATTCCCGAAAAGCCCTCGTACTTGTGAGATCTACCCCCTTTAGCGGTTGATACACCACAAATGGGCATATCTTCCGTTTTGAGTGAGAAGGGTCTCATGAGAACCGTTATCAATGATACGTCCTCATTCGACAACAAGTATTTGAACGGTTGCTTGCTCGTGATTGATTGATTTCGAACTCTTGAAGAGGTGGGGCGGGCACGTCGACTTTGGCCTGGTGCGTGGGGAAGTGCAGAGTGGGCGTCGAGCAGTATTCACGGTGGCAGCTGTCGAGAAGCGCTCGTGTGCAGTCTCGGGGGGACCAAGAAGGTGGGGCCAAAGCAGGCTCGCGTATTTGAGGGGGCGCTGTGTTTCGGCGGCGGTGCAGGGTGTGGATCTCCAACTAAAGCAGAGGTGCTACCGGGGGTAGGCGAAAGATGGAAGTGCGTGATTCCCGCCTCAGTTTTGGGGGAGGCGGGAATGAACTTCGGAGCCGAAGCTATTTGGTAATTTCTTGCTGATTGGTGTCGCGTACTTTGTCGTCGTCACCAAAGAGTCGGAGTACCCAGCGCAGAAGGTTCTTTGGATTCGCACTGAGGCCAGCCTCCTCCTGGTCAGGCTTTTCCGGAAGAGGGCTCAAGAATTGGGAGGGAGGAGTGCCGAGGGCGACGGCGATGTTATCCATCAGGTGGTCGGCAAGCTTGCGGTTGGCGGCGGTGCCCGCGATCGCGCCGAGCCCCAGAGGCAGCATCTTGCCAATCCATGCTCGGCGGAACCGCTTCGTAAACGACTTCATGGCCACACGAGACAGGATGCCATTGACTTCGGCGAGGCCCGGGCCAGCAAAGCGCGTCAGGACATTTTTCGACGCCAACTCCCTCGGCCGAGCTCGGTCCGCGCCGAGCAGCGTGTCAACAATCGCAACGCCCTGGGCGCCCATCATGACCGTGAGCACGCCTGCGCGTCGGCGCTCTTTGTCTTCGATATTGACGTCGCGCAAGTACATGGAGGAGAGGGTGTAAAACGCGGCAAGGTCTAAGAAGACTACCGATTCGCCAGCAACGGCTGCTGCGCCGGTGACGAGCCCTACGCCAGGAACCGCGGCTGCTGCGCCCACGCCTGCACCTGTTGCGGAGACTACGTTTTTAAAATGCTTGTCCATCGTGTGCTGGATTTCCGCAGGACTTTGCTCCGGGTGTTGACGGCGAAGCCAGTTCACGTAAGCCCGAATGGCACCGGACTGAAGATGGACAGCCTTATCTACTGCTGCGATAAACGCTCGGCCTGCTGGGCCTGCTTCCTCCTCGAGGGAGCTTAAGTCTTCAGCACGGGCGTCTTCAATAATTTCGACTACAGGTTCGTCGTCTTCGTGCTTGTCTTTGCGGAACTTTTCTAACATGCTGTGTGTTTTTCTCCTTATTAATTATTGGTACGAGCGTTCATCGTACCCGCCTTAGAAACTCCACGAGAATAGACAGAATTCCGGGCTAGGCTAAAAGGCATGCATCTCAACAGCAACAATCCGCAGGAGCACCTCCAGGTGCAGACCACCTCGGGAATCGTTGCTGGCACTATTGATCCACAAACCGGGGTTCGCACTTGGCGCGGGGTACCCTACGGTGCAGATATGGGCGGTGAGAACCGATTTCGGGCCCCACAGCCTGCGCCTTCGTGGTCAGGTGTGCGCACCACAACCAACTATCGGCCACCTGCGATGCAGACGAATTTCGGGTGGAAAGACACAGTAATCGGCACCGAGGACTGCCTACACGCAGACATCGTTCGGCCTGATACGGACGACGTACTCCCCGTCGTCATCTATTTTCACGGTGGATCGTTCGTAAGCGGATCGAGTCATGAGAAAGTACTCCAGGGGCACTTTCTGGCTAATGCCACCGATATCGTCTATGTCTCCTTAAACTTTCGCCTCGGGGTGCTTGGGTACTTGGATCTGCGCAGTATCGGCGAGGACTGCGCTGCCAACCCCGCCATTTTGGACCAGATCCTCGCGCTGCAGTGGGTACACGAAAACATCGCGGCCTTCGGAGGGGATCCGAACAACGTAACCATCATGGGCGAGTCAGCCGGGGCAGCTTCAGTAATCCATATGATGTGCGCCCCGGCGGCTCGGGGGTTGTTCCACCGGGCAATCGCCCAGTCCACTCCGCTTTCTTCCGTGCATACGAAGGCACAAGCCGCGATGTGGACGTCGACACTTCTTGACGGCATGGGGCTATCGCGACTATCTACCCTCGAGCACCTCCGGGAGGTACCTGCCGAGGAACTGGTTAGAGTGGGGCAGTCCATGCTGTTTACTGGCCGCGAGCTGCGCGAACTGAATTTGAGCTTCATGCCGACGGTCGATGGCACCACGCTACCAGCTCACCCGCTGGACATGTTCCGCGCCGGGCAACAGGCGCCGGTGCCGTTGATCATCGGGACCAATGCGGATGAGGCCAGCTTTGCAAAGGCGCTGTATCAGCGGACGAAAGCCCGTCAGCGTGCAGCACGCCGCTTGCTCGAGGCGTATGACGCGAAGAACGCGACAGCGGTCATCCAGGCGTATAGCGACGTGAGCCAGCGAACGGACTTCGCCGAGTTTCTCGCTGACGCCGTGTTTTGGGGACCGTCGGTGATCGCTGCAGGGGAGCACCGTAAGGTGGCTCCGACTTGGATGTACCGCTTTGAATACGCATCGGCGACAATGCGGCGGCTCGGGTTGGGAGCAATGCACACAGCCGACCTGATGGCGGTGTTTGGCGATAGGGAAGGTACACGCTCATCGAAGATCGACCGGTTTGGCTCCACCGTTGCGTTTGAAGCAGTAGTTGAAGTGATGCAGCGCAACTGGGGGTCGTTCTTTCATACCGGCGAACCAGGGCCGAACTGGCCCCGCTACGATTTTCGTGGCGACGACCACCCCGGGCGCGCGACCGCGATCATCAACGAACATCCGTCAATCGTGTACGACCCAAAACGTCACAAACGCCGGGCATGGGAGGCTTTTGATATGCGTAGCTGGCAGGGCCGCGAAGCGTGGATGCGCATCATGGGGCCAGAACAGTAGGCTTGGCATCGTCCGCCGGTGACAACCACGATGAGGAAGAGTAGAGGATTCTTCGTGAGCTTTTTAGAAGACATTGCCGCGGCTCTAGACCGTGAAGGTATTGAGTCTCGTGTGCACGATGACACGATGTTTGTTCCTATCACCCCCGAGATTGAGATCCAGTTCGTTGTTATCGACGAGCAACTGCCAGCGGCGAACGTGTATATCGCGGCTGCTGACGTTGATGAAGACGATGAGGACTTTGAAGCAGCATTAGTCGCAGTCATTTTTTCTGCCGAAGATGCTGTGTCTGCTGTCGCTGAGCACATAGCCACTGACGAGGTGGTTACCGTGTTCCGCAGCCTGCTCGAGGCTGCAGATGAACGTATCGCCGGGCTTGAATTCTTTCCGGACGCCGAAAACCATCAACTCGTCTTCGCAGAAGTTGGTACAGAGGCTGAAGTCCACGTGGAGGTCGAAGTTATCGACGCCACAGCCACTGCCCACGTGCAGTTCGTGGTTCCTGGAGACGATGAGGAAGCAGATTCCGAAGAACTTGACTTGGGAAGCTTCACCGACATCGACAGGCTTTTCGATGTCTTGAATCTGGTAGCTGACCAGGCTGAAGACTGGGAGAGCCAGATGCTTCCGCTTGACGACGAACCAGGGCAGTAGCCAGCCGGTTACGCTACGTTCAGTCCGGCGAACAGGGATGAAGGAGAGCGGACGGGATCGAAGTGGCCGTCGACTAGCCAGACATACGTTGCCGCGTATGGATGTGGCAGTAGATGAAGCATGTCCTCCGTTGCGTCGGGGTAGAGCGCACGCATCCAGCCCTCAGCTACCGCGGGGTTGACCGGCGCACCCGACTGGACGGTGAATCGTGCTTCGATGATGTACGCGGGCCGCGCAGACGCTCCGTAACCTTGCACCATCGCCTGAGCCCGCGGGCCGACTCTCCGCCGCGTAAGCGCAAGGTTGATGTGTTGCTTGTCTATGACTCGCGGCAATGCGATGACCGGCGGGCGCCACGAGCCAGTTGGTCGTGCAAGAGAGCGAGGGTGCTTGACTGTGGCGCTGAGGGCTTGGACGGTGTCGTCAAAGCGATGAATAATTTCTTGAGCAATCGTTGATTCGTAGAACATGCTTCGAAGCGTACGAGAGCAGCTAGACACGAAGTGGCCAAATCACCCATAGATTCGAACAACCGTGCTAATGTTATTGCGTAATGGGACGCGAACGCGAAGAAAGACTAGTGTTGTCGCTGGTATGACGGAACAAACATATAAGGGCGGCGCGTCACCAAAGCTGCCTTCAGTGATATGGGTGCTGTGCACCGCAGCGTTTATCATTGCGCTCGGCTACGGGTTCATCGCCCCGGTGTTGCCACAGTTCGCCGCCAGCTTCAACGTGTCCATGGCGGCCGCTGCAGCGGTGATCTCCGCGTTTGCGGCAGCTCGCTTGCTTGGTGCGCCAGGCGCTGGCGCTCTGGTGGATAAGCTCGGATCGCGGCCGGTGTACCTCACCGGGCTGAGCATTGTTGCGACTGCAACCTTTGCCGTGGCGTTTGCTCAGGCGTACTGGCATATTTTGGCGTTGCGCTTTATCGCTGGCTTTGGATCCACGATGTTTACGCTCTCAGCACAGGCCTTCATCGTTCGCGTGATTCCTCCTGGCATCCGTGGGCGAGCGAATGCACTTTATGCATCGTCATTCTTGCTTGGCAACATCTTCGGGCCAATCATCGGCGCTGGCCTCAGTTTCCTTGGATACCGAATTCCGTTCGCAGTCTACGGTGTTGGTGTCGCTCTTGCGGCAACTATCGTGTGGGTTGCTACGTCTCGGCAACACAAGCCAGAGGCGCCGAAAATACAGCGGCCGCCAATGCCACTGCGCCGAGCCTGGAAGCAACCCACGTACCGTGCGTTGCTCGCCGTCGCCTTTACAAATGGTTTTGTGAACTTCGGTGCGCGCGTTTCGGTCCTTCCGCTGTTCGCTGCGGCGATATTTGCAAATGGTGGCGCGGCATCCGGACTTGCGTTGACTGCGTTCGCGCTGGGCACGGGCGTCACGCTGCAGTTTTCTGGTCGGCTGGCTGACCGAATCGGACGTCGTCCTTGCATTCTCGCAGGTCTTGCGGTCTCGGCAATATTCACGGGCACACTCGGACTCGCCACGACAGTGTGGGTGCTGTTGCTGGTCTCAGTGTGCGCGGGTGTTGGCGGTGGGCTGATGAGTCCTGCCTCGCAGGCGACGTTAGCTGACATCATCGGCAATGACCGCTCGGGTGGCAAGGTAATTTCTACCTATCAGATGGTGCAGGACTCCGGCCAGATTGCGGCACCGATTGCGATCGGCTTTCTGGCGGAGGTGTTCGGCTTTGCTATCGCGTTTGGCGCCTGCGGAGTAGTTGCTCTGGTCGCTCTATTGCTCTGGGCAATGTACGGTAAGGAATCTCTGCACAGGTCCACTGCGTAAAGGAGCACGGTGCGAATTATTATTGACTGCGCCCCGGGGGTCGAAGACACGCTTGCGTTGGCATATGTCGTGGCTGCGCACCATCGCGGGCGAGCTGAATTGGAGTGCGTGACAACCTCAAGCGGTAGCGTCTCAGCTGCACAGTGTGCCCAGCATGCTGCGTGGGTGTTGGCACGCTGTGGCCTGCCCGCTGTTGCGGTCGCAGCAGGTTGTGACGCGCCAAAACATCAACCGACGCGCGATGCTGGTCTGGGCGACGCCCAAGTCCCAGAGCGGTACGTTGCGAATGACTGGGACCTGTTGTGGGCCGACGCGTGCGCGCGAGGTACACGGGACCTGTGCTTGATTTGCACGGGCCCGTTGACAAACCTCGCCGAGTTTTCACGGCGCTACCCCGAGTACTTCGACGCACTTGAGCACATCGTTGTGTCTGAATCCAGCCTTCTACTCGACCGAGAAGCCTCCGATGTGGTGTTGCAGGACACCCCGGTGGCGATCACCGTCTGTGCAGCACCGGAAACGTTGGGGCAGGTAGATGTGCAACGGTGCGCACCGCTGGCAGAAGTCGGGGCCACCGCGGTTACTGGCGTTTCGCTTCTCGCGGCCCAGGTCGCGCTAGGTGATATCCAGACTGGTGGGCAGTGTGTGACGCTCGCGCCTGCCGAGGAAGATGATGACCCGAACGCGCTGGTGCTCGACACCGCGGATGTAGACGAAGAGGACGTCGTCAAGCTTTTCGACGCCTGCTGCGCCACGTTTGACGCTCTTGCACGCGGCGATGATGCTCTGGACGTAACGAGGCACCTCCGGGCGGAGGACTAACGCAGACAAAACGCCCGCCGGGGTGTGTCCGGCGGGCGCAATCGAAGGGTATGGGAAAGGCTTATGCCTCGGTGAGGCCAGCTTCGACCATCACGCCACGAAGGGTGTTGGCGGAGTGATCGAACTTTTCCTTCTCGCTATCTTCAAGGTGCAGCTCGACAACCTCGCGGACACCGTTGCGGTTGATAACAGCCGGGGTGCCGATGTAGATGTCTTCCTGACCGTACTGGCCTTCAAGGAGAGCAGAGACTGGCAGTACGACGTCCTCGTTCATCAGGATTGCGCGGGTGATGCGGGCAAGGCCAGCACCGATACCGAAGGACGTGGAGCCCTTGGCTTCGATGATCTTGTAGGCGGCATCGCGGGTTGCGACGAACATCGCGTCGATGCGCTCGTAGATCTTCGGATCGGTTTCTGCTTCCTTCTCCAGACGACGACGTAGCGAAACGCCAGCGACGGAGCCGGATGCCACGACAGGCAGCTCGGTGTCGCCGTGCTCACCGATGATGTAGGAGTGGACAGAGCTTGCGGAAACACCGAAGTACTTGCCGAGGTTGCAGCGCCAGCGTGCGGTGTCCAGGATGGTGCCGGAACCCACGACCTGTGCGGAGGAAAGACCGGTCTGCTTCCACGTGGCGTAGGTCAGGACATCGACAGGGTTGGTTGCAACCAGGTAGATGCCGTTGAAGCCGTTGGCCATCACTTCCTTGTTGATGGACTCGAAGATCTTCACATTGCGGCCCACGAGCTCAAGGCGGGTTTCGCCGTCGCGCTGTGCAACACCTGCACAGTTGACGATGAGCGCTGCGTCGCGGCAGTCCTCGTAGGTGCCGACCGTGATCTTGGTGTTGTGGCCTGAGTACGGCATTGCGTGGTTGAGGTCCTCGACCTCACCCCACGTCTTCTTCTCGTTCAGGTCGATAATTGCGAGGTGGTCGCAAATACCCTGGTTGAGGATTGCGTATGCGAACGCGACGCCGACATCACCAGCACCAATCAAGACAATCTTGTTGCCTGGCGTGATGTTGTTCGACGGGGTAGACGGATTGGTGATAGTCATGTGATCTCTCCTGAATCCAGTAAAACTATGTTCCGCTACCCATCATTGCAGATTTTCCACCACAATGGGAATACCAATCGAAATATGTAACCAAGATAACGGAAATAGGCGGGCATAACCGGGCATTGATGGCTTTGGGGTATTAAAAGGGGAGGCGTGGCGCACGATGGAGTGAGTCGGCGCCCGTGGCGATTCGCCAAGTTTGACCTTCGATATCTACTGCAGGACCAACAAAATGCGGTTCAGCTGGAGTTACTCGTACGGCGAGGCTATCGCCATTCTTGCAAATCGGAAGGCAGAGGGCCTCTGCGATAGCTTGGTGGCGCCGGTAGTCCCCAAGGATCAAGATGCCTTCCTCCTGGAGGCGTGACCTTGATCCGCCGTTGTATCGAATGCGCTTCATTGGGTCTTTCTGCTGAGCGACAGTGTAAATGATGCCGCGCGGAATGAGCACCTGCTGGATTGAGCGAAACAACATGTCGAGGCGCTGTTGCCCAGAAGGCAATTCCATAATTTTGGCGACAGTTTCCTCATCCGCATGGAGGAGCACGTTATTCGGGTACGGGTGATCGAACCAGGCCCACGCAATTTTGTTGCGTGCTGCTGCCATGATGGTTCGCTTGCGGTCACGGTTTCCACCTGCGGTGAGGATGTCGTCGGTGATTTTGACGAAGCCTACTCGGAAAGTGGAAGTAACCTCATTTGCGTGGCAGAGCATGGCGTGGTGGCCAACTGCTTCCATCGGGATCATCCAGCCGTAGGGGTTTTTGGAGTATTTACAGTCAACTTCATGGCCGAGGATCTTGAAATCCATCTTGTCGCCGTCCGTGATAGTGCCGTCAAACCCTCGGCGAATGTTAATTTCAACCAACGATCCAATGTGGGCAAGTTCTGTCTTGCTCAGCTGCGCTGGGTCGAACCGGCCCGTGTGCTGGCCGTCATAGGCCTGGTCGAAAGTTTGTCGAAATATTCTTCCCATTGCTTCGCCGTCGGGAAACTCGTTACGGAAGAGCTCGGCGAGTTCATGGGAAAAATCGCCATCAAGGTTGTGTGTCATGGGCAGATCCTATGCGTGCGTTTGAAGCGCCAGTTGTGGGGCCACCTCGGGGGCTTTCGTTACGGCATTGCAGGAAAGTAGTGCGTCCTTGATTGCGGTTCCGATTGCAGCCGCAACCGGTGGCGGAAATGCATTGCCGACTTGGCGCCATTGGGCGGTCTTGCCACCTTGCCAATCCCAATCTTCAGGGAACCCTTGGATAACGCCGCCCATCCGCACGGTAAGGCGGGGAAGGTTGTCCGGGTCATCGACAGGGAAGTCGGGGCCTGGTGCGCTGTCTGCGATCGAAGTTCCTCGGACGCCGAGCTTCTTCCATGCTGCCTTTGCTCGAGTCGGGCCAACGTCTGGTCCGCCGTGCTTCTTTGATCCGCCAACGAGCGTCGGTGCTACCGTATCGGCTCGATCTGCCCATGCGTCCGCTCCCGGCCAGCCATTTTCTCCCATTAGGTGGCGAAGTGCGCTACCAACGGATGCGTGATGCATATTCGGGGTCGGCCATTCGAAGTACTCGGCAAACTCGTGTTTCAGGGCTACCAAAATAAACCGTGGGCGCAGTTGGGGGACACCGAAGTCTGCCGATTGAAACAGTGACCAGTAGGTGGTGTAACCCATCCGATCGAGCTCACTGACAATTTCATTGCGGTAGGAATCAAACCGCTTTTGGCCAAGGCCTCGGACGTTCTCCAGCATGACGGCTTTTGGATTGATTTCTCCTACCAGTCGTAGGGCTTGCGGGAACAGATCACGCTCGTCGTCTGCGCCGAGCTGTTTTCCCGCGATGGAAAAGGGCGGACACGGAACGCCACCTGCAAAGAGATCGACCTGATCGCGCCATACGGTGCCGTCGAAGTCATGTACATCCATTTCGTGTACTGGCCACGGATGGGGATGGTCGCAGCCGCGATTGGCTCGCAGTGTCTCTGCTGCCCAGTTGTCGATTTCCACCACGGCTAGATGCTGGAAACCTGCTTGCTCGAGCCCAAGTGCTTGGCCTCCAGCGCCAGCGCAGATCTCGATAGAGGTCAACGTGGGCTCGGAAGTAACCGTAGACAGGCGCATCGCGTCTCCTTCTGGCTAAAACTTGGAATATGTAGGCATAGGATAGCGTGCACAGCAGACAATGGATACTTTTATTCGAAATTATGTGCTACTTCATCTCGTAAGTGACGTGCGCTGCCGCAACTGCCTTTGGGCGCCCGGTGACAAAGTAGAGCACAGTCATGATTACCACGAACGCAACGCCTACGGCGAGCGCCATGTGATACTGCGGCAGCCACACCATGATGCCGAATGTGAACAAGATGAAAATGATCGCGAACCACTGCCCGTAGGGCCAGAACGGTACAGGGAAGCTCAAGGTCTCGCGCTCTGCCGCGGACATGTTGCGACGAGATGCGACGTGTGCCAGCAGGATCATCAGCCACACAAACACGGTTGCGAAGGTGGCCAGCGCTGCGATGGTCTCGAAGACGTTCGGATAGAGCGCGTTGAGCACCACGCCGATGATGAGTACGAGCAACAGGGTAATGGTCGTCATTACTGGGATGTCGCGGATGGTGCGCTTCATGATCTTCGGGGCTAGGCCTTCCTTCGCCAGGCCAGTAAGAACGCGCCCAGTGCCGAACAGGTCTGCATTAATTGCAGAAAGGGCAGCAGTGATGACCACCAAGTTGAGCAGTGCAGCGGCCCAGTTCACGCCAAGTGTGTCAAAGATCTGAACGAAGGGGCTTTCTTCACCAGTCATTGCACGCCACGGGTTGAGCATCAAGATAACCAGGATGGCGAGGACATAGAACAGAAGGATGCGCAGCGGTACGGTGTTGACGGCCTTCGGGATCGAGCGGTCCGGATCGTCTGCTTCGGTGCCGGCGACGCCGATGATCTCAGTTCCGCCGAAGGCGAAGAGTACGAGGATGAACGCTGCGATCATGCCTTCGATGCCGTTCGGGAAGAAGCCACCGTCGTTCCAGAGGTTAGAGATTCCGGTCGTCTCTGGGTCGGTACCCAAACCAAATGCGAGGATGGCAGCACCGCCGACGATCATCGCCATTACGGCGACGACCTTAATGAGCGTGAATGCGAACTCCAGCTCGCCGAACCAGCGCACGGATGCGAGGTTCGCCGCACCAATGACCAACAGAGTAGTGGTAATCCATACCCATGCTGGGGTGTCGGGGAACCAGAACTTCATATAAATGCCGATGGCAGTCAAGTCCGCAAGGCAGACGATCATCATCTCGAATGCGAACATCCACCCGGTAATGTACCCGCCCAGGCCACCAAGGTGCTCCCTGGTGTACACCGCGAACGACCCACGAACCGGGTGCTGCACACTCATCTCACCCAGGGCGCGCAACATAAAGTAGACGACGGCCCCTCCGAGCAGGTACACGAGGAGCACCGAGGGGCCGGCGGCCTGAATCGCGCCGGCGGAGCCGTAGAAGAGCCCGGTGCCGATCGCCGAGCCGAGGGCGATGAAGTGAATATGGCGGTGTGTAAGCCCCTTGGGCTTCGACGAGCGGGAAGTCATGGCAGACATCATAACGTTTAATTACGCTGCTCTGTAAATTATTCACAGGTAATTCTGTGAGTTCGGTCGCGTTTTCAGGCAGCGCTACTGCGCAGTATCAGCATCGCGCTTCCGCGAGCGTGCAACTGCGGCAACTGCCAGTGCGATAACGACGGCGGCACCGGCAGTGATGAGCATCCACGTCGGCATACCACCGTCATTTTCTGTGGCGGTCGTTTCGGCCGAGTCTTCCTTGGCGGAGATTTGCTCACGGATCCAGTCCGCCTGCGAAGCAACTGGCGCAAACGCGACCTTCGGGCTCACTCCTTCCTCAGCGGAGTCCGGGTTGTCTGGATCCATGAATAGTGATGCAGACGCGATGGCTGCGACTTTGCCTTCGCTGAAGAGCGCGCCGCCGGAATCACCGGGCTGGGTTGCTGCCCCACCTTTCATGGTGGCTTCGACGCCGTCGGTGCCGTCAAACAGAATCATCGGAGTTGGGCCGTCGACGGTAGCGTCTGCGTACGGAAGGGTGCGTCCGGCACCAGAGCCATCAGAGGACCAGCCGTAGAAAGTAGCGTCGCTGCCTGCAGCTGGGATATCGCTAGCAAGCTCAGGATAAGCATCGAGTCCGAGGTCCTCAGAGGTGTGCAGCAGCGCGATATCGCCTTTCGGGGTTGTCATCCACTTATCGACGTCATAAAACTTCTGGTTATCACCCTGGCCAGTACGCACGGACCCGCCAGCTTGTGGCAGGTGGTCCATACAATGGCGCGCAGTAATAACCCAGTGGGACGCAATTGCGGTGCCGGTGCACACGCCAGTGTCCGGGTCATCGTCCGCGGTGCGGACGGAGACTACTGCGTTGGACTCTGCCGAAGGCTCAGCGAACGTATCGGACTGCATTGCCAATGCAGGTGCTGCCGGGAGTGCTACGAGCGCGGCAGCGACGCAGGAGCTAAGAATACGAGTGGAGGTGTGTAGTTTCATGAGTTTTCCTTTTCTTTAGTGTTGGAGCGGAGGAAGATCGGTCCGGGTTGCGCGAGCCACGACCATGCGCATCGCGGCCTCGAGTGGTCCGCGGGCGTAGAAGCTGCGCCACAGCACAGCGAAGGCGAAAGCAAGTGCCAGCGTGAGTGCTGCGTATATCACCCCGCTGTGGCCGTTGGCGGTGACAACGTGTGCGCAGTACACCGTCAGGGGCATCCGGCCCATGTCACAACCGAATGGAACAAACTGTGCGAGGATGAGACACAGCGCAGTGATACCAGTCGCGACGGCGCACTCGCTGATCACTGAAATGAGTCCCCCGGTGTGCCCATTCGGATCGATCGCGGCGATGAATAGGCCAGCACCTGCCGTGTTGAGGTGCAGCCGAGCCGCAATCACCGCAGGCAACGCCGTTGCCGCGACAATGACTGCGCCCCAACGACGCCATGGGTGGTGGAGGATGACACGCCACGACACCATGCCCGCAACCATGAGTGCCGCCCACGAAAAGACCGGGTAGGGAGCACCGAAGACTGCGGCCGGTAGCGCAACAACCGTGCCGAGCGCCGTCGTTGCAGCCGAAGCAAAGAGCAACCCCGCAAGCAGCAAGCCCAAACGCGCAGTTGGCCAGTGGGGAAGCGTCGCTAAGCAGAGGTAGCAGATGCCAAAGACAAGGAGCACAACCTCGATGTCGCCAGCGAACGGCACGAGGAGCACATGCAGCACAATCAGTAGCGTCCCACGAACATAAAAGCCATGGCGACAGCGCGCGACAGCCTCGCCGCCTACCGCTTGGGCGCGCCGGGCCATCAGCTCCATCGAGATGCCAGCCAGGAACGCGAACGTTGCCGCGGGGAAGCCGTAGAGCAACTGACCCGTGACGCCAGCAGGATGGGTGAGGTGCGCGAAGATCATGGCTGCGAGTGCTACGGCTCGCGCGTAATCAATACCGTGAACTCGCAGATCCGGTGTGGAAGTCTTTGACATGCTCCTCACGCTATGCAGGGCGATGTTGCGAGAGCGTTAACATTGCGACCCCGTAAGAAGCCCCAATTAGAATCACAGCAGAATACAAGAATTCCAACGTGGAAGGGGCTGTTGTGGCTGCACCGCCGAAGATTTTGATCGTTGAGGACGAGACGCTGCTCGCCGATGCGTTAGGCAAAGCACTGCGCCGTGAGGACATGCTCGTTGATGTGCGTTACGACGGCCGCTCCGCGCTCGACCGCCTGGAATCACAACCGATAGATGTGATCGTGCTCGACCGAGATATCCCCGAGGTTCACGGCGACGACGTCTGTGCAACCGTCCGTGAGCTGTACCCAAACACGCGGGTGCTGATGCTCACGGCGTCCGCAACACTTGAGGATCGTCTCGAAGGCTTCGAGATTGGGGCGGACGACTATCTGACTAAGCCGTTCGAGCTGCCCGAGTTGCTGGCTCGCGTCAAAGCCTTGTTGCGACGAGCCGCACCCGAAATAGCCTCGACGCTCACTTGCGGCGACGTCATCCTCGATCGAGGCACTCACCAAGTCCGCCGAAGTGGCGCGTCGATTGCGTTGTCGCCGAAAGAGTTCGCGGTGCTTGAAACACTGATGCGAGCACAGGGGCACGTTATTTCCGCGGAGCAGCTCTTAGAAGAGGCATGGGACGCGAACGCGGACCCGTTCTCCAATTCGATTCGCGTCACTATCTCGCACTTGCGGCGCAAGCTGGGGCAGCCTTGGATTGTGCAAACAATGCCCGGCGCTGGCTACTACGTTGCGGAGGAGCCGTACCAATGAGGCTTTCACTTCGCGCGCGTACGTCGTGGTTGTTCGTGGCAACGGTTTTTACCGCAGGGCTGAGCCTGACCGCGGTGGTGTACCTCTACCTGCGCCTGACTCCGGTACCTGTGCAAGCTGTCATCGAGGGCGTCGGGGGCGTTCCCGGCAGTGACGGAGCATTTATTGATGGGTCCGTGCCTATCTCGCACGAGGTGCTCAATGTGATGCTTGGTGCCTCACTCGTCGCTCTGTGTGTGCTGACCGCTCTAGCCGGCGCCATCGGTTGGTTCGTTGCGGGTGCGCTGCTCAAGCCCGTACGCACCATCGCGACGACTGCACGTTTGGTCTCTGCCGGCGACCTTGACCAGCGGTTCGACTACGAAGGCCCTGCTGACGATGTCGCTGACCTCGCGCACGCACTCGATTCGATGCTGGAGTCCCTGGCACGCTCCATCGCGGCGCGCCAGCGCTTTGCTTCAAACGCATCCCATGAGCTGAAAACCCCGATCGCTACCATTCAGACCATCGCAGATGTCGCGCTACTAGACCCGAATGCGCCTGCAGAGGAGCTACGCGACGCCATCCGCGACATCCGCACCGTGAATGCGTCGTCTGCGGAGATGGTCACGTCGCTGCTGAACTTCAGCCAGGCCGAGGCCAAAGTACTCGAGGCGCGCGACATTGACATCTCAGAGCTCATTACCACTGTCGCCTCGAGCGCCGAAGGTATCGACGCCACCATCGAGCCAGACATTCACGTCCTCGGCGACGTCGTGCTATTGCGCCACGCGATCCAAAACCTCATCGAGAATGCTCGTATCCACGGCGTGGACGGGACTGTGCAGGTGCGTGTTTGCCGGACTGGATCCGGTGATGGGGCCGAAGTGGGCGTCGTCAATGATGGGGACGTGTTGGACCCTGCCACAGTCAGCCAGCTCGTAGAGCCATTTAGCAGGGCGAATGCGCGCGTTGCTGGTGCGCGTCCGGGGCACGGACTAGGGCTGGCGCTGGTTGATACGATTGCGCGTGCGCACCACGGGGAGTTGGAGCTCGAGGCGCGAAGCGCTGAAGTTGGTGGCGGACTCGTGGCGCGGATGACATTGCCAGTGGCGAATAGGAAAATCACTGCAGGGTGGCGTACTGTGGGGAAACAATGATCACTTCCGAAAACGCCACCGGCGGCGAGAAAGAGCCGGATATGAATGTGTCGGAAAATCAGGAAAACCCGCAGGATGTCGCAGCGGATGCTGCACGTGAGGACACCAGGGATGCGGGAGTTTCTGAGGAAACCGGCGCTGCGCAAGACGCAGCCAATGCCGAAACTAATGAGACTGAGCAGATTTTGAGCCTTGCCGACGTCGTCGGTGGCGACGTGGCGGACCTCGCTGGGAGCGAGGCGGACGAGGCCACAGAGGCAGACGAGACCGCTGAAGAGCCAGTGAACGGGTTCGAGAACCTGAATCTGCCTGAAGAAGTCGTGGATGCCGTGAAGAAGGTTGGCTTTGAGCAGCCATCCGCGATTCAGGCTGAAACCATTCCACTGTTGATGGAAGGCCGCGACGTTGTCGGCCTTGCGCAAACGGGTACCGGTAAGACGGCCGCGTTCGCGCTGCCGATCCTTTCGCGGATCAACCGCAAGGAGCGCTACCCGCAGGCACTGATCCTCGCGCCAACACGTGAGCTTGCGCTGCAGGTATCAGACTCCTTCCAGTCGTTTGCAGACCACCTTGGCGGGATCTCCGTGCTTCCGATTTACGGTGGCCAGGCATACGGTATCCAGTTGTCCGGTCTGCGCCGCGGTGCCCAGATCATCGTGGGTACTCCGGGCCGCGTCATCGATCACTTGGAGAAGGGTTCGTTGGACATTTCCAACCTGCGCTTCCTTGTCCTCGATGAAGCAGACGAGATGCTGAACATGGGCTTCCAGGAAGACGTGGAACGCATCTTGGAGGACACACCGGAAGAGAAGCAGGTTGCGCTGTTCTCTGCGACGATGCCGAATGCAATTCGCCGTATCTCGAAGCAGTACCTCGACAACCCGACTGAAGTCACGGTGAAGTCGAAGACGCGCACCAATACGAACATCACCCAGCGTTACCTGTTCACGGCGCACCGCAACAAGCTCGATGCGATCACCCGAATCCTTGAAGTCACTGAGTTTGAGGCAATGATTGTCTTCGTGCGTACGAAGCAGGAGACTGAGGAGCTGGCTGAGAAGCTGCGTGCCCGCGGGTTCTCCGCAGCTGCGATCAACGGTGACATCGCTCAGCAGCAGCGTGAGCGTACCGTTGATCAGCTTCGCGACGGCCGCCTTGACATCCTGGTCGCTACCGATGTCGCTGCTCGTGGTCTGGACGTCGAGCGCATCAGCCACGTGCTGAACTACGACATCCCGAATGACACCGAGTCATACGTGCACCGCATTGGCCGCACCGGGCGTGCAGGCCGCACTGGTGAGGCGATCCTTTTTGTCACTCCGCGTGAGCGTCGCATGCTGCGCTCCATTGAGCGCGTAACCAACGCGACCATCGAAGAGATGGATCTGCCGACGGTCGACGAGGTCAACGAGAGCCGCAAGACGAAGTTTATGGACTCCATCACCGAGTCGCTCGAAGCGAGCGAGGTGCAGGTGTTTAGGTCCATGGTCCGCGAATACTCCGCAGCCAACAACGTGCCGATGGACGACATCGCCGCTGCTTTGGCAACGCAGGCTTTGGCGGGTGACGAGTTCCTGATGAAGGAGCCGCCGAAGGACCGTCGCGATCGGCGGGACCGTGATCGGTGGGATCGCGACGACCGCCGTGGCCGCGGGCGTGACCGTGATGACCGTCGTGGAGGCCGCAGCCGCTTCGACCACGATTCGGAGAACTTCGACACCTACCGCCTGGATGTTGGCAAGCGCCAGCATGTTCGCCCGGGTGCAATCGTTGGTGCGCTCGCCAACGAGGGGGGCTTGAGCTCCAAGGACTTTGGTCGCATCACTATCGGTGGGGACTTCACCCTGGTTGAGCTGCCGAAGAACCTGGACAGCGCGGTCCTTGATCGTTTGACGGATACCCGTATTTCCGGTCAGCTGATCAATATTCAGCGTGATCACGGTGCACCTCCGCGCGGACGCGGCGGGCGCGGGCGCGGTGGATACGACCGCGATGATCGCCGCGGTGGCCGCGGGCGCGGGCGTGGCGGTTACGACCGCGATGATCGCCGGGGTGGCCGCGGCCGGGGACGTGGCGGTTACGACCGTGACGATCGCCGCGGTGGACGCGGGCATGACCGCAACTGGGACTAATTGCCCTTGATCCTGAGCGCACCTGCTGAGTAATGACTACTCGGCGGGTGCGTTTTTCATTGCTTGGTTGTGCAGTAGACTGCACAGGCATGAAGTTGAATCGCCGTTTGCTCACGCTGGGGTGGGCGCTTGCGCTCGGAGTGGGCGTCGTAACGAACTTGCCAACTGCGCAGGCACAGAACCTGCAGCGAGTAGAGCAGGGCGGAGCCGTGATGGTTGAAGGCGGCGGTTACTGCACCGTCGGATTTAATGAACCGTCTCGCAGGCGAAGCCTGGTTGCGGCGCACTGCGGACCGGACGGTGCGCGTGTGCGCATCGTGGACCACAACGCGAGGGTTGCTTCGCCACAGCTCGGCACCCTGTATCGCTCGAAGGCGTACGACGGCCGCCTTGGCAATGACTGGGCCGCTATCCAGTGGGACGCGCCGGTGCAGATCGGCGGCAACCGGTTCTCCGGTGACGCGTGGGTAAACCCAAACACAATCGCCGTCGGTGAGCGCGTGTGCTACTTCGGGCAAACCTCGAACCGGCCGACGGGCGCCCCCACGTGCGGTCGCTTCGGCGGAGCAGAAGGAAATACGTTCTTCGTCGAAGCGCCGATGACCCGTCCCGGCGACTCCGGTGGCCCGCTGTGGATTCCGGGCCGCGGATTTGTTGGCGTTGTTTCTTCGCAGTGGGTTGCACAAAAGGTACCGCTGCTGGGCTCGCGCGACCTGGTCGTTGGCGTGCACGCTACTGATGGGCCTCGCGTCGCTGAGTCACGCTTGTTGGGCCTGTATGCGCAGAACCTCATGATGCCGGCTTCGGGCTCGGCCGTTGGCCCGGCTGCTGATGCGGTTCGTGGCGCTGTGACGGACGGGTTCAGCGCACTCGCAGGGTTCCTACCAGGTGTAGTGAATTACAGCTAGCTCACTAGCATTCCTGCAGAACTGTGCCAGTATAGAAGTATGTTGACAAGGAAATTCATATCTTCGCTGGCCGTCGCAGCATGCTCGACTGCAGTCCTCGTGCCAAGCGCTACAGCGGCACCAATCCAGCCGACCCAGGGTGATGCTATTAGCACTGGATATAGTTCATGCACGCTAGGCTTTAACGACCACGAAGCCGGAGTCAGCTACACCGCAGCGCACTGTGGACGCGATGGCGACAGGATCTTGTTGGTCGACCGAAAAACGAGCCGTCCGTTGTCGAAAGACATTGGGACATTGCGTATTTCACCAGGCTACGACCGGCAGTACTCGAACGACTTCGCCTGGATCGAGTGGGACCGGGGCGTCACGATGGGCGAGAACATCTACTCAGGTGACATCAAAGCGGATGCCACTTCCATCAAGCGGGGTGCGAAGACGTGCTACCACGGGGAAACAGCCCATACGGGGACAAACGATGTCACGTGCGGGAAGTTCCACCGCGCTGCGCGTGGTGGAGGCGGGTTTTCTGCCACGATACGGTCACCAAAGTCAGGCGATTCCGGTGGACCGATCTGGATCGAAGAACAGGACGGGGCAAAGAAATTCGCTGGTGTCATTTCTATAGGTCCTGCGTTCGAAAACTCCACCTACACTCGGATCAATGGCATAAAGATTGACGGGAAAGACTGGCTCTGGGGAGCACCAATCGCTCAAGGAAAGGCAGTCAGCCAGTCCGAGGCGTCGGACCTGGTTTTTGGAGCTGCTGGCATAAATGAAGCCGGTCTCTATGACCGGCTGCTGTCCTCTGATAAGAGCTCGGAGCGGGACTCCTCGTCGAAGTCCGAAAGCTCCAGCGATATGACACCGGGTGAGATTGCCGCGATCGTTGTTCCGATCGTGTTGGCGTTGCTTAGCCTGGCGTCGTCGATAAAGTTCTAGTAACTACACAGTTGGTGCTGGCAAGAACATCAGCACCAACACGATGAACCACAAAAGGTTAAAGACACCAGCGAACGCGGAAGCCTTAGCTTTCGACTTTTCAAAGTTCGCGGTGACATCGGCTGGGTCGGCCTCGGCTGGCTCCAGCTCACCGAGTGTACCGACCATCTTGCGCTGGGTCGGGATGACCACGAAAAGCAGCAGTGCCCAGGCGATGACTGCCAACACGATAGAGGTGTGCAGGAAGTAGTTCGTCTTGTACGCAGCCCAGTCGCCGAAGAGGATGGCGACACCGAGCAGCGGAACGAGTGATGACGCGATGCCGTAAGTGCGCGAGATGCGGTACAGGATCGACGCGCGACCGGCAGCGGCCGCATCGCCCGCCTGTGCTTCGGCGGCCTGGCGCGGGAACATCGAGGTGGATACGACGATCGGGCCCAGCAGCAAGATGGCGGCTGCGACGTGAAGGAAAGTTAACAGAGTAGTCATAGGCAACCACTGTACTTGATACGTCCACCATCATCTAGGCGAATTGGTGGTAGGGAACATACCAATTCCAATGAGGTGGGCGGCGACGCCTCGCCATCCCTTGCATGCACGGCGCATTGTGCGAAGGTCATTGGTGGTTACGCGCAGGTCGTACATGTTTGCAACGCGTGCCAGCTGCCGTGCGTATGCGCATTGCTGCGGGATCGATGGAGGCATCCACTCGCTCGGAAGCATGTCTGACTTTTGTTGGTTCGCCTTGCTCGAGGTCACGATGAGGTTGTGGGGGTCATTCGCGAACCGGAGTCGCTGCTCGTCGCTCCAGGCGAAAGCACCCATGTCCCATGCTGCGGAGAGGGGGAAGAGGTGGTCGAGCTCCACATCCTTAGGTCTGATGCGTTCGCGGGTGTACGGATCGATAGCGTCAACCGGCTCCCACTGCCGGTGGGGAACGTTGCAATTAGGCTGCTCAAACGCGTACGCCATGGCATGCTCGCGAGTCGTACATCCGGTGGCATGGCGCTGCCAGCCTGGTCCGAAGTTGTCCCGCTCGTAGCCGATGATAGTAACGCGTTGGCGGGTCGTGGGGGCGTCGATACGCGAAAACCCCGTTGGAAACGGGGCGTACGCGATGGTCAGGATAAGTAACAGAGTGAGGTAAACACGCACGTCTAGTTAGACGCGTGGGAGGCCCCTTCGGTTCCCGCAGTCGCCTTGAGCGCGTCAGCGAACGTTGCGTCCGGAGTGGTGAGCGCAAAGTTTGTCACTGCAAGAGCATGGTCAAACTCGTCTTCGACGCCCTGCTTCGGCTTGGTCAGCAAGGAGACAGCGACAAGCGCGATCGTCGCGAATGCGATACCCGGAACGATTTCGTAGATGATGCCGGACAGCGTGTCGGAGGAGCCCCACACGAATACCGTGATTGCACCGACGATCATGCCAGCGATGGCGCCCGGGGCAGTGAGACGACGCCAGTACAACGATGCAATTACAACGGGACCGAAGCTTGCGCCGAAGCCTGCCCACGCGAACGCGACCAGGCCCAGGATCGTGTCCGATGGGTTGATTGCCAGTACCATCGCGACCGCTGCAACCAAGACCACCATCGTGCGCGAGAGCACCAGCAGCGCCGTCTGGCTCGGACGCTGCTTCGCCACGGCCCGATAGATGTCTTCAATAAGCGCGGAGGAGGTGATCAATAGTTGGGAGGACATTGTGGACATAATCGCCGCGAGCACCGCTGTAAGGACGATACCTGCAATGAGTGGGTGGAAGAGGATGCGGGCCAGGTCCAAGAAGATGGTTTCGAAGCCGCTTTGGTCAGTGACACTGTGCGGTGTTTCAGCGAAGAAGACCGTCGATACGAGCGCGGTGAACACCGCACCCGCAAAGCAGATGGTGACCCAGCTGATTCCGGTCCGGCGTGCGCTGGCTGCCTCAGCCGGGGAGCGCAGCGCCATGAATCGGGTAACAATATGTGGCTGTCCCAGGTAGCCGAAGCCCCACGCCAAGTTGCCGATGATGGTTGCCAACGAGACACCGGCGATCATGTTGAAGTAGTCCGGATTGCCGGCCTCCCACGGGCCGTAGGCGTTGTGGGAAGCGAACGAGAAGATATCAGAGGGGGTATCGAGCGAGAGCAGTGCCATCAGTGGCACCGTGACCAGCGCCAAGAACATCAAGACCCCTTGGACAACGTCGGTATAGCTCACAGCGAGGAAGCCGCCGATGAACGTGTACAGCACAGTAATCGAACCGACGATGAGCACGCCTGTGAGGTAGTCACCATGGAAAGTGGATTCGAAGTAACGGCCACCCGAGACCATGCCTGACGAAACGTAGAACGTGAAGAAGAAAATAATGATCACGGCCGCGACAAACCGCAGGACGTGTGAGGAGTCTCGGGTGCGGTTCTCAAAGAAGGACGGCAAGGTAATCGAGTTATTTGACACTTCCGTATAAGCGCGGAGGCGTGGTGCGACGAACTTCCAGTTCGCCCACGACCCGACCAAAAGTCCAATAACGATCCACAGCTCGCTCATGCCGGAAACGAACAATGCGCCCGGCAGCCCCATCAGCAGCCAGCCCGACATATCTGATGCGCCCGCGGATAGGCCTGCTACGAATGGGTGCAGTCCACGGTCGCCAAGAACGTAGTCGTCATACTTGCTCGTCTGGATCCACGAATAAAACCCGATGGCAACCATGACTCCGAAATACAACACAATGGCAAGGACAAGCCAGAAGCTATCGGCCATGTTTGCCTCCCTAAAGCAATAGAAAAAATAAGCGAGTAGAGTTTTAAAGATTACCGTTAGAACCGTAGTCGATGTAGCGAAATCAAGGATGGTATAAGGGTGGGCTTGCCAAAATTCCTTCTTCACGGGCTGTGGCTGCCAGATTCTGGCTTGCAGGTCTGGGTCGAGCAGGTGGCTGGCCATAAAATCATCACACTCGACGAAGTGCCGAAGGGGACCTTCCCCAAACCGGTCCACACACTGCTCGAAGGGGTCAAGTTCCGCCACCGCGGCAAGGTCATGTTGCGCACGCCGAAAGGCAAACTATTGCGGCTCCGGGTGCCGACGGCAGCATTCGCCCCCGATGAGGCAGTACAGTTTCTACGAGCAATGTCCTTCCTCCTGGACCCAGACGTTCCGGCACCGGAAGGTTTCACGGAGCAGCAGCGGGCGTCGGTAGCTCCGGATCTTTTGTGGCTCATCCAGATGTTTCTCGGGCTGGAGCGGTTTGTGCAGGCTGGGAGGGTGTCGATTCACGTGCCGTCTCAGGACTTTCAGTGGTTCGCGCAGTGGCAGCTCGGCACCGGGGTGGAGGAACGCGGTTGGCTCGCGGACATGATTGCGGCTGCGCCAGGCGTACTTACGGAGAACAACCGACGGCTCGACGAAGACTGCTCGCGCACATTTGTGCACTGGATCGCGTCTGCCCAGCTGCGTAACTCCCCTATGCTGCGCGGTGAGCGCCCGTTTCCGTGGCACGATTTTGTACAGTCGTTGCTTCACGGGACGCCGTTACGGCGAGGCTCTAGCGCGTTTTCGCGACAGATGAGCCAGTGGAACGGCTCAATCACTGCGACGAATTTCCAACTGGTCTTCATCGTGGAGCAGCCCGCAGACGCAGAAGATGGGGGCGATGAAGCGTTCACGCAGTGGCCGATCCGGGTGAACGTGCGCTCCGGCGATGAATCGCCGCGGCCTATCCGGCTGTCGGAGTATGACGCCTATACGGTGCAGCAGCTCCACTCCGTGCTTCGCGACGCCATCAGGGTCTCCGAACTGATTGATCCGGCAACGCACCGTCGTGCCGCGACAACGCCGGGCTCTGCGCTCGATGGCGACTGGGACGTGTACCTGTCCGCGGAAGAGATTGTGCAATTCGTGGAGACTGAGGTGAGCAAGCTTCGGCTTGCGAACTACGCGGTGATGCTGCCACGCGCCTGGACAACTGCAGAGACAACATCGAAGCTGCACCTTTCGGAAGCGAAGAACCCGTACGACGCAACAGCGGTGACCCGGCTTGGCTTCGGCCAGCTGGTCAATTACGACTGGCGCGTCAGCATCGGCGGCACTGAACTGACGGATGACGAAATGCAGCGGCTCGTCGAGTCGAAGTCTGGGCTGATCAAGTTGCGCGGTGAGTGGGTGCTTGCCGATACGCGCCACCTCGAGCGCACGAAGCGCTACATGGAAAAACTTCATGGGACCGCGCTTGCGCGTGCAAAGCGTGAAGCTGAAGAGGCACGGATGACGGCGCAGCTCGCAGCAGATGCGGGAGCAGACGATGCGGAGGCCCTTGCTGCTCGCGCAGATCAGCTTGAGGAGGAGTACCAAAAGCTCGAAGCCTCAGAAGAACACGGCGCGGTCACCGCCGCGGAGCTTCGCCAACTTGCGCTGGAGGGCGGGCCGGAGTCGCCGCTCGAATTCACCGGTTCCCGGTGGTTTACTTCCCTGGTTGGTGGGATGGACCGACCTGCGCCGGAGCGCGTCGACATCCCAACGACCGTGCACGCCGAGCTTCGTGAGTACCAACGCCGCGGCGTGGACTGGCTGTACTACATGTCGCGCAACCATCTAGGTGCGGTGCTTGCCGATGACATGGGACTCGGCAAGACGCTCCAGCTGCTCACGCTGCTTGCCGTCGAAGAGGAACGGGGGCAGCGCACCGGCCCAACTCTTGTCGTCGCGCCGACCTCAGTGGTAGGCAACTGGGCCCGTGAGGCGGCGAAGTTCGTCCCGCACCTCTCCGTATATGTCCACCACGGCAGCGCCCGATACAAGGCCGAGGAGCTCCGGGATGCCATCAAGAAGCACGACATCACCATTACTTCCTACGGGATTGCGTCGCGCGACGTCATCGATTTGTCTCTCATCGAATGGGATCATGTAGTGCTCGATGAGGCCCAGGCGATTAAGAATGCGGGGACGAGGGCGTCGAAAAGCGTGCGAGCGCTGCCAGCTCGCCACCGCATCGCGCTGACAGGCACCCCGATCGAAAACAAGCTCTCCGAGCTACGAAGCCTCCTCGACTTTGTGAATCCAGGCATCCTCGGCTCGCAGTCCTTCTTCCGCAACCACTTCGCTCGAGCAATTGAGTCGCGCCGGGACGAGGGCCTCGCCGACGAGATGGGGGAGCGGCTGCAGCGCCTTACCGCACCGTTCATCCTGCGCAGGCTGAAGACGGACACCGCGATCATTGACGACCTGCCGGAGAAAGCCGAGCACGTACTGACCGTCGACATGACCGCTGAACAAGCGGCGCTCTACACAGCGCTTGTCGACCGCATGCAGCGCGAACTGCAGGAACGCCAGGGCATGGCGCGTAAAGGCCTGGTGCTTGCCACGATTACTCGCATCAAGCAGATCTGCAACCACCCGGCACACTTCTTGGGCGACGGCTCGCCTGTACTTTCCGACGGCCACCACAGGTCCGGCAAAATCGCGCGCCTTGCGGAGCTACTCGACGAAGCCGTACGCAGCGACCAGCGCGTCCTGATTTTTACCCAGTACAAGGCCTTTGGCGACATTCTGCAACCATTCTTGAGTGACTACCTCGGTGAGATCATCCCGTTTCTCCACGGCGGGGTAGGAAAGAGCACGCGCGATGCTATGGTCGCGCATTTCCAGGAGCCGAACGGGCCGCGCGCGATGCTGCTGAGCCTCAAAGCCGGCGGCACCGGGCTCAACCTCACTGCCGCATCGATGGTGATCCATCTCGACCGATGGTGGAACCCCGCCGTGGAAAACCAGGCGACCGACCGCGCGTTCCGAATTGGCCAGAAGAAGGACGTCACCGTGTACAAGATGATTACGCGCGGAACCATGGAGGAATCAATCCAGGACATCTTGGACGGCAAGATGCACCTCGCGGGCGCCGTGATCGGTGAAGGCGAAGGTTGGATCACGGAGCTCGACGCGGACGACCTTGCACAACTGATGAGCTACCGAGGCAACGGAGGCGAGCGCAACCTATGAGCACACAGCGGCCACATGAAGATAACGTCATCTACGCCAACTTTGGTGCACGGCGACGCTCACCGGAACAGAAGCAGGCGAAACAAGCAGCGGAGACTCGCTCCCGTTATGGCGATGTACCCGCGACATGGAATGCAGCCGGCGGCAGAATCTGGGAAGCAGTAGTACGCTACAGTGATGCCGGTCGCATTAAGCGGGGCATTGCGTACGCCAACGGCGGCCACGTCGCCGAGCTCTATCCGCGGTTAGGCGGGATTGATGCGGTTGTGACGGGCTCACAAATCGAACCGTTCCACACCGTGATCGAGCTGCCACGACGCACTGCTGCTGACATAGGCGGGCTGCTTTCCGACATTGCGCATGATTCAGCCGCGCTGATGAAGGCACGCAACGGTCTGTACACCGACGAGGCACTAGACACACTGATCGCCAACGGGCCCGAAGAGTTCCGGCTGCACTGCAGCTGCCCTGACCCTGTCGTGGCCTGCAAACACATAGTGGCCGTGGGGTACCAGGCCGCGCAGCGCATGAGTGAGCACCACGAGTTCATTCTGCAACTTCGGGACAGCTCGATTGCGCGTTTGACCGGCATGGCACCGCCGACCGTGCAGTACGAGGCAGCACAGCCGGATGCGCCAGGCGAGGTTCCTTCACCTGGGCCACGCCCGGAGGCAGACTTTTGGGAAGGCGGCACGCTTCCAGATTTGCCCACGCCACAGGTCGCGCCGATGATCGAGGATTCCGACATCACGATGTTGCATAAGGCCATGCAGACGATCTCGTTTACGAACATCGATCAGCTTCGCGCGGTCTCCGATATCGAAGATCTGTTCTATGCCATGACTGAAACTGAGGACTAATGTCCGGGCCGTTTGGTAGTAGTGAATATGTGAACACTTTTCGATTTATCCACTCCTCTGACCTGCAGCTTGGCATGACTCGGAAGTTTCTGCGCGCCGAGGCTCAATCAAGGTTTGACGACGCCCGCTTGCGCGCCGTCGAGCGTCTCGGGCAGGCCGCCACGGAGCATGATGCCTCCTGCATCGTGATCGCCGGCGACGTTTTTGAACACAACGCGTTGGAACAGTCGACGTTGGGCAGGGCGCTCGAGGCGCTGAAGCGTCTCCCTGTGCCCGTATTTCTACTCCCGGGTAACCACGACCCGCTGGTCGCTGACTCGATTTTCAACGTCACCGAAGATCTTGAGAATGTTCAGGTGCTGGATTCCTTCGACCCCGTGGAGGTGGCGCCCGGTGTCGAGTTCGTCGGCGCACCCCTGAAGGCTCGGTATGCTTCCGAGGACCTCTGCGCCCGTGCCGTACGTGACTTAGCGCCGACGGATACGATCCGTGTCCTCGTCGGGCACGGCCAAGTAGACGGCTACGGCAAAGAGCAGTCCGAAGCGCTTATCGACCTGGATTTGCTGGAGGAAAAGCTGGACTCGGGGGTGATCGATTATGTCGCGTTAGGGGATACACACTCTACACAGTCACTCGGCACGAGTGGGCGCGTGTGGTTCTCGGGTAGCCCGGAAACCACTGATTTCCACGACTTCGCCACCGGCGGCCCCGACGGTGGCGGCGAGGTCAACTCCGGTAATGCACTCGTCGTCGAGATTACAAAGTCCTCCGCGGAAGACTGCACTGTGAACGTCGAGCCAATTGAGACTGGGGCCTGGACGTTTGAGGCACTGGACTGGGAGGTCAGTGACGAAGGAGACGTCGAAAAGATCGTGGATGAGCTCGAACGCTACGAGCATAAGGACCGCACGGTGGTGAAGTACTCGGTGCGTGGCACGCTCGGACTTACGGCGATGGCGACCTTTGAGCAGGCGATCGGGCGGCTTGAGCCGGTGTTCGCCGCCTTGTATGAACGTGAGCGCCTTATGAGCCTGCACCTGGCGCCTAGCGATGAAGAGCTCGAAAACCTTCCGCTGAGTGGGTACGCAGCCGAGGCGATGCGGGATCTGATCTCCCAGGCATCCGCGCAAGATGATGCCACAGGCTCCGCGACAGCACGTGACGCAGTGAACCTTCTGTTCCGATTCTCCAAGGAAGTGAACTAAATGCGCATCCATTCGATCACCATTGAAAACTTTCGTGGAATTCAGCGACTAGAGCTCCGCGACCTGCCAGATACCGGCGTGATCGTGATCCATGGCAATAACGAAGCAGGCAAATCCACCATCCTTGACGCACTGACGACAGTGCTCAACGAACGCCACACTGCCGGAGGCAAGAAGATTGGTGTGCTCACTCCGATCGGGAGGGACGTTTCGCCTGCGGTACGGCTTGAGGCGACGGTTGGCGATTACAGCTTCACCATTGCCAAACAGTGGGGGAAAGGGAAGTACTCGGAGCTCAACATCACCAGACCGCAGCTGCGCCAGTACACCGGGCGTGAGGCTGACGACGAGCTTGCACGGATCCTCGCGGAAAACCTTGACCAAGAGCTCGCCTCGACGCTCTTCCTGCGCCAAGGACAGTTTGCGGCAGGGATCAGCGCAGCTGGTATCCCAAGCGTTGTTCGGACCCTTGACGGGGACGCTGGTCTTAGCGCCGAGGAGTCTGCTTACGATGACACCGCGCTCATGCAGCGCGTCAGCGACGAATACGCAGCGTTCTTTACCCCCACTGGTCGCCCGCGTGGCGAATACGACAAGCTCCGGAAAGCCGCCGAAGATGCGCGTCAACAGCATGAAGAGCTGGTGAATCAGAAGCGGAAGTTCGACGATGAAGTCGTAGAAGTAGAGCGGTTGCAGCAGCAAATGCAGCAGATTCAGGATGAGCTGCCCCAGGCGCAGCAGAACCTCCAAGCCCAACAAGTCGCCGCAAAACATGCCGAAGAGGTCGTCGCTCAGCGCCAGGCTGCGCAAGAAGCCGTGAAATACGCGGAGCTTACAGCACAACGCGCCGCACAAGACGTGGAGAACAGGAAAAAGCTTGAGCAGCGCCTTGCGCAGTTACGTGAGCAACACGTCGCGCTCGAGAAGGAGAGAGATCTCGCGCAGCAAGCCAACGATGAGGAAGCAGTAACCATTGCCTCACTCACCGATGCGTTAAAGCGGCACCGAACCGAGTTGGCGAAAGCACGTGAGAACGCACGTCGTACCCGCGCCATGCGGGAGTACGCGCTGTGCCAGCAGGAGCTTTCAGAATTGCAGGTAGTGCTTGACCAGATCGAGTCCGCACAGACTGAATATCAAAAGCTTGTTTCCGAATCACCCGTCCGACCTATCACCGACGTGGACGTGACTCGCGCTGAGGAAGCTGCAAGCGAGGTGAAAATCCAACGCACCATCCGCGCCGCGGCGACCGCAAAGCTGACCGTGCGTGCCGAAGACGCCACGTTCGTCCACGATGACGCCCCCACACACGTTGATGGGGAGCACACCATCGAGCTTTTCGACGCCACCACCCTCCAATTCGGCGAATTCCACCTCACGTACCGCGCGGGTGCCAACAGTGTGGGTGAACACGGCGCTGTGGAGGCCGCAGAACGTGCGCTTGAAGAGGCGCTCGCGGAGCTCGGTTGCGAAGACGTTGCGGAAGTGCGTGCGAAGCGCGACGAGCACCGAGCTTTTGTCCAGGGCGTGGAGGATGCGAAGCGGCGTCGAGAAGATATTCTCGCAGGCAGAGACCTGTCTGCGCTCCAGGAGCGCCACGTGCGACTGCAGAAGCTGCGCGCGGAACACGCAGCAACCCTGGGCGAGGATCCCACGGCGTTGGAACGAGAAGCTGCGGAGCAGGAATTCGAAACCGCCGAAGCAGCCTTACAGACGGCACAGCATGATGCAGAAGTAGCTGCCGCCGCATTGGAGCCCCACCGAGAACGCAAAGCGCAAAAAGCGCTACTGGTTCTGGAGACGAAGCTTTCGACCCACGAGGAAGCTGTGCAAAACGCAAAAGAAGAGCTGCGCGCAGACCAGGAACACGCCACATCTGAAGAATTGGATGCGGCTCAGCAAGCCGCAGCAGAAAGCCTTAGCGCCGCCCGTGCCACGCTGGATGAAATGACGGCGGCGGCACAGGACGCAAATGTTGATATGGCACAGGCACTGCTCGAGAGCGCACAGACCCGTTTAGTGAACCTGCAGGATCGCTACACAGCGGCCGACAAGCGCATCGCGGAGCTGAAAAGCTATTTCGAGATGGCCTCTGGTATCGCAGAAAAGGTCGACCGCGCTGAAGCAGTACTCGATGCTGCCGAATCTGAATACCACCGCACGAAGCGTCGCGCTGATGCAACCAAACTCTTATACGACACACTGCAGCGCTACCGCGAAGAAGCGAATGCGCGCTATGCGGCACCGTTCGCTGCGGCGCTCGAAGGATACGCGGGGGCATTGTTCGGCCGAGATGTTGAATTTGAGCTGGACGATCAGCTCCAAATCACTCGACGAAATGCTGCGGGCGTGTCACTACCGATCGAGGAGCTATCCGGTGGTGCACAAGAACAGCTGGCGCTGCTGACCCGCTTCGCGATTGCAGAGCTTGTCGCACGCGACGGAACCTCGCCGGTTCCTGTGGTCATTGACGACGCCCTCGGGGCAACAGACCCGCACCGCCTGCAACTGATGAACGCACTGTTTAATAGGGTGGGCAAGCATGCTCAGGTTATTGTGCTGACCTGCTATCCCAACCGTTACGATGGCGTGGCCAGCGACAACCGTTACGAAATTGAGCAGCTGAAGACTAATTGATGGATGCTATGAACATGATTGGGGAGCGCTGAGATTTCTACTACAGTGAGAGGTATGTCTGACGCACCACACTGGCTCAGCGACGCCGAACAGGACCTCTGGCGGCTCATGCTTGCCACTTCGCGGAAGATTTCTCGCGCTCTCGACGACACCCTCCAGGCAGATTCCAAGCTCTCTTCGCCAGAATTCTCGGTGCTTGTCAGTCTGTCTGAGGCCGAAGAACACACGATGCGGTTGCGTGATCTGTGCTGGGTTCTGGAGTGGGACCGTTCTCGCACTTCGCATCAGGTCACCCGCATGGAGAAGCGCGGGCTCGTGTTGAAACAGAAATGCCCTGGTGATGCCCGGGGCGTTCTGGTCACCTTGACTGACGACGGCCTGCATCGCCTCGAGGCTGCAGCACCAGGCCACGTTGAAAGTGTTCGGCGTCTCGTCTTTGACCATCTTGACCCCGACGATATCCCGACACTGACTAAGTTCTTCCAAGGAGTACTTGGGGCTCAAATCAACTCTGAACTCCATAGATAGCAAAGAAGGAAAGTGAGGCGTCATGTCCTTCCCGACAAACCAACCCCAGTACCAGCCAAACCCTAGCCCAAAGCGACTGCAGCGCTCCATGGTGGACAAATATATTGCCGGGGTCTGCGGGGGAATCGCGGAGTATGCTGGTCTCGACCCTGCTCTTGTTCGAATCGGTATCGTGCTTATTGGGCTCGTTACGGCGTTTGTGCCTCTGTTCATTCTTTATCTTGTGGCCTGGATCGTGATTCCGCCGGAGTTCTAACGCATGAAGGCTCTCTGACGAAGCTGGAGTGATACACTCATCCCATACTGTACCGAGCTGTCTATTGTGTGTAAGGGAGATGTTCGCGGTGCCGGAAACCAAGAATGAGATGCGTAATCGCCGACCGGCCTCGGCCCGTCCACTGGCGTTCGTAAAAGTTGACCCCGATGAGATTGATTCGAGTGATGACTTTCAGTGGATTGTGGATCTGGTCAAAAGGAGCGTAGAGAAGGGAAGCGGGCAGTAGTTGCCGCTTTGTTGTAAACGAAGCGAGAACCCCGCCACCAAGCAAAACGCCAGGCAGCGGGGGTAATGGAGCCATTTGCGAAACTCCCTAACCTCCCCAAACGCAACCCCTTACAAAACGTTTCCCGCCAAAACCCACGCACATTTCCCGCCCACTCCTCGAAAAACGTTATCACCAGCACAAATGCACTCCTACCATCGGATCTAAAATCGCTCTCGGATACCCCCTTCCCTCGACTGAGAGCAAGCCATTGTGCATGGTGATGGTGTGGAATGAGTCATCTTTCATGCTTGTCTACTGCGTAAATGACAGCGCCAGTTTTGACCACGCCGAAAAGATTGTGATCACTGGTGTAGTTGATGATGCGTATCAGGAGATGAGAGTAGATCCTACGGGAACGATGCCGGACTACCGCGCAGCCTAAGTGGGGTGGGAGGTTATGATAATGAAGACTTCATAGTTTTCGTATCAACTTTTCCAAGAAAGTGTTTACAGTGCCTAACCCGCAACAACTCATGCAATACGCCGGTGCTGCTGTTACCGTCATCGTCCTGATCCTGGGACTTATTTTCGGGACAGGGGATTTATCCTCGTCTTCCGATAATGGGGCACAAACGCCCCCATCGAACAGTGCGAAACCGTCGAATAGTCCTGCGCCCTCGAACGGTGGGCGCAAACCGGATGCTGACGGGTGCGTGAAAAACACTCCTGATTATTTCAAGTGCAAACAGGAAAACAGCAAGCTTGGTAAGAAGAACCCGCCTTTAACCTCTAGTGATATTCAGCAAGCGCGTAGGGCTCAATTCATGCAGATTGTCGAATGGCGGTCTAATGATAAGCACGCTAACCCACTTACGTATGATCTTTCTCTAGAAGCAACAGCACAGCGGTTTGCTAATGAACTTGCTCAAACGCCTGGGGATGAGATCTGGCACTCGAATTATAATACTCATGGGCTAGAAAACGTGGCATTTGATACATACACTTACAAGAATTTCTTTAACATTTTCGCTGGTTCGGTTGGGCATGCAAGTACCATGGCAACGAACGGGCGTGCTCCTAAAGTCGGTATCGGTATTGCTCAAGACCCCGTAACAGGACATTACTTCTGCGTACAACACTTCGCAGACAAGTAATCGGGTATCTGGGGAGAGCACACCTACTAGGTAGTTGGAATAAACCTACCTAGTAGGTTTTTCTGTTTGCGCTGGGTGGTGTAGGAACAGGCGTGTGCCAGATTGACACAGCGTGCCCCCATGCGCGAACCTTCCTCAACTCGATGGAGGATTCTTCCTCTTGCGCGTTGAATTCGCTTCAAGATCAAACCCGAGTTGATCAAACAGTTTCTGCTGGTGTCCTAGCACCCGTTGAGCATCTGCCTGGATCACTTTCTGCCTGACACTTAACGCGACACTGCGCGCAAACATCTCTTCAGCAGAAAACTTCCCTGAATCCTGATCCGCTTCGAACTCCTGATAATCCTCGGTGAACTGTTGAACTTGCTCGATGACTCTTTCAACATCATCTTTTATCTCAAATACTTCATTGCGCCGTGGCAGACCATCCCAAAGATTCTGATATGGCAATTCGGATACATCTCGCATGTACGCCACCGGCTGAAAACCGAAACAAAATGTTTCTGTTCGTCGGGATGGATCGTCAATCCAGTGGAACGTCGCCCCGATAAAACCATCTTGAAGACACGCTCCAAAACCAATCTCGTCGTGCATCTGCAAATCGAGAATCTGACAGGCGTTTGAATACGGCGCGAACCAGTCCTCTGGGCAGGTTGGATCAAGTCCTCGCACGTGCTCGTAATCCTTGTAAAGTAGAAGATTGAACGTTTGAACCATGTCAAGATCGTGCAAGTAGCGCCGAAGATCTTCCGGTACCTCATAACCTACGTCGTACATCTTGCACCCGAAATGCTTCACGTAATACCGAGCAAGGTGACGCTGATCAAAAGGGGTATCCGCAAAAATCTCATCCCAGTTGAATTTGCGCCGGTTTTTGAAATACTCCAGGTCATCCAAGATGAAATCCATGAAATGGTCATACGCCATGTCAAACGGCTGCGAGAACTGGTTATTGCAGTAAGCACAGATGGTTTTACCAAACATGAAGATTCCATGATTCGGACCACTCATCTTGTAAAAGCGTCCATCACTGCCGATAGTGCCTAACGGTTGTCTACCGCCTGCTTCCCAAATCTTCTTGATCCGGGAACTCTTGAAAGCGTGTTCCTGGGTATCAGCGGGACGTTCCTCACAAATCCAGCACATCTTGCGATCACGCCGAGGAAACGCCGGGTTCGACTTCTTCTTCACCATTTACTCGCCCGCTTTCGTCCTCGCTTTCACTCCCACGGACTTACCCTCGTGCAAGTCCTCAATGATCTCGATGACCCCATCTGAGTTCAGCACGGATGTGAAATACACGTCCACGTCGTTGTTCCGCAGTTGCTCGAAGAACTTAGATGCACTCGTAATTGCTTTTACTTCAGTCCCGCGCAGTTGCGAATCCTCATCCATTCCCTTCGTTTCAGCCACGAAGTTGACTGATTTGCGCCCGTTCTTGCGCTTGATCACGTACATAAAGTCAGGCGAAGTCGTTTGCCCCGAGTAGGTGGGGATCTTGATCGAACGGGTGGGGATCTTGCCGAATACTTCAACTACCCCGTCGAATTTCTTCGAGAGTGAATCCATGATGGTGTCGCGCTCAATCGAACTATCCCAGTCGAACACGTCATACAGGTACGTCTCCGGGGGAACCTTTTCGTTATCCTGGAAGCGTCCCAAGCGGGTGCGCTCGATGGTGTCTTTCGGGGGACCGTCAGTCTTGGTCAGCGGATTGTCACCACCGCGCACGCCGACGAGGGCGTATTCAAACCGGGTAGCGAACTCCCGGTCAAACCATTCGTGGAACCGGCGCAGGAACCTATTGAGACTTTCTATGTTGAAGTGGGAGTCTTGCAGGTTGAGCACATCATTATTCCGCGCGAGCGCCCGGTGGATCGTGTCCACGGGAAGTGCCGTGGACGTGTGCGCCCGCTTCAAGAACTCCCCGTAAGGCAGATGCGTGTTCGACTCGTGGTGTCCCGCGACCGTATAAGTCTCCGGCAGGGACAGTTCCCGCCCGCGTCGAACCTCTTTTTCTAAGACCTTCCTCGTATCGCGCACGAAAATGCGGGCATTGTTTTGCAAGACCTCATCCAGCCCCGCGTCGATCTGCTCCGGCGACAACTCTTGGATGAGCAGGATGTACTTCTGCGTGAGCGTTTCCCACAGCGAGTGCAAACGCTCGTAAGCCCTCGGGCGAATCTTGGCGCTGCGCTTGAGGGCTTCCTTGTGTCCTGGTTTCTCTTTCCTGATGCGATTCTTGTTCACGCCCGTTGCGAACTCGGGGTAGGTCTGGAGGAACGCGCCTAGTTTGTCCTCTTTCACCTCGCCGGACGGTTCGATGAAGCCACCCATAAGCATTTCAGCCATGAGGAACGTCGGCTCCACCCCACGCGCCTTCGCCACGTCCGCCAGCCGGTCATTCACGTTAATCACGCGCACGGTGTCCGCATTAATCTCATCGACCAACTGATCAGCAAACTCGCGCTCGGTGAAGTCCACGAGATAGGTCAAGAAGAACTGATCAGCATCAGCAGTCACCCGATTGCCGTACTCATCCACCGGAAGGCGAAGCCCACGCCCAACCTCTTGCAGTTTCGAGTTCTCCGAACCGGACGAGCGCATCTTCACGATCTGGAATACCGTGGGCAAATCCCAGCCTTCTCGAAGGGTCCACTTCGAGAAGATGAACCGCATGACGTTGTAGTGCCCACGCTCATCTCTAAACGACATGAGTTTGTTCTTATCGCGCAGAATCGCTTGAACCTGTTTGGTCACCTGCTCATCAGTAGCGTTCAAGTCTTCCGCGAAATAGCCACCATGAGCACCTTCTATGTTTTGCAAGGTCGCTTCCAGATACGGCAGGTACTCCTGCATAGCCGGGGTGAGCGCCCCGTCCTCGTAAATCTCGGTGATTGTGTCCTCGATGGACTTTCTCAGTTTGCGCTCGAATGCAACCTTTAACCAACCGTCGTTGTTTTCCCCACGGTAGGAGTGAATGGAGTCGATGAAAAACAGCGTGGACGGCTTGATCTTGCGCTCACGCTCAAATAAGTCTCGCTCGATCTTGAAGTGGTTAGCGAGCGCTTGCTCCAGCATCGTCTCCTGATAGGACTGGGAGAACGAGCCGGTCATGATTGCGTAGTCCTTGGGCAACTCCGCACCGTTAGACAACATGGCGACGTTTACGCCGGAATCTTTCGACTTACCCACGTTCTCTAGCAAGATCCCGGATAGTGACGGGTGAATCATCCCGAGCAGGTTGTTCTGTTTATCCAGGTGGTAGGACTTGCCGGTGGACTCATTGCGGATCGTGACCGTCTTCTCCTTTGCGTTAAGCGCGGTCACTTTCAGTTTGACCTCATCTTCCCCGATAGCATCCGGGTACTGCACCTTCACACCCTTGACGAGCAAGTTGTTGAAGGCTTGCGCTGAGTTCAGTTCGTAGACAAGGTTTTCATAATCCGGCGTGGACGGCTTGGTTTTCGTCCCTTTAGTTCTGGGGAAGGTCGCGCCATAGCGGATGATGACCCCTGGCTGAAGCTCTTCGACAATTCTCTTGAAGGTGGCTTGGTTGCGGGCGAAACGGTGTGGCTCATCGATAATCACGACTGGACGAGTGCGGGCGAGAATATCCAACGGGCGAGACGAGTCATATCCATCAGCGGTAAGCGTTTGGTCGTAATCGTCGCGCGAGAGCGTGGGAGATTGCAGCATTGCGCCGGTCATGATGAGCGCGTCGATGCGTTTAGCATCGTAATCAGCACCTTCGGCGTACTCCCGAATCTCGGGCGGGATCATCCGTCGCCGTCCCCGCTTGTGCTTCGGCTTGCCCGCGAGCGTTTGCAGCACAATCTGTGAATCGTAGAACTTACGGAAGTGTTCGTCCGCGTAGTCCGAGCGGATGAAATCACTCGTACCCTCTCGAATCGGCGCTGATGGGGTAAGCAAAATGAACTTATTGAACCCGTAGCGAGCGTGAAGTTCGTACATGGTGCGGGTAAACACATAGGTCTTGCCCGTACCAGTTTCCATGCGCACGTCTAGCCCGAGGTAGTTCTTCGCGCTGGACATGCGCTTCTCAGGAGGAATCATGGGTAAGTCGATAACGCGCCCACCTTGTATGTCCTCGATGTTCTCCTGAATCGTCGGGAGCATGTCCGAGGTGATCTCGGGGTTGACGGCTGATCTCGCACCGAAGTCCACTCCCTCAAACACGGTCGTGACCGCTTGCACCGCTAGGCGCTGATGCTCTAATTCCTGGAGCCTGACTTTCATTGTCCTACCACCGCGCTTCCACGTGAATCTTGCCAGTAGAGACCTGGTTGAGCGCCTGCTTCAACTCCGTGAGCACTACGAATGACAGTGCCGTATTGAAGTATGCGAGGTGGTTAATATGAAGTTGGTCGGACTCAATTAAACGGATGAGCGCAATTACGTCCTTGGGGGTGAACCCGCCATCGATGATGTAGGCGGATGAGCCAACCACGTCGAGCGTGTAGCCGTCGAGCTCAACTTGTTTGACCTCTGGGGTGAGTCCGTAACCGTCGTGAACCGCCCAGGTTGTGAGCATGACCGTTTTCGCGGGCGCGTCCTCGAAATTCAAGCGCTCTAATGGATCAATATTGAACAACCCCTCGCCCGGATTGAAAGATTCCAGCCGGTCGATTTCATCCTGCTCTGGAGTGACTAGCGTGTAGTGCTTGAAGCCGTAGTCGATGCTCGCGCCGGTGTCTTGGGCGATCTTGTCCGCTGCGAGTTCGATGCGCTTGCGCCCGATCTCATCGATGGTGGAGAATCCTTGGGCGAGAGCATTGCGCCCAGTGTCATTTTTATCCGTGATCGGCTCCGCAATCTGGACAGTGATCATGCGCCGGTTCGCCCCGTCTCGGGCGTTAAGCGCCATGACCGCGTGTGCGGTAGACGATGAGCCGGAGAAGAAATCGAGAACGGTGTCTCCGTCCTTAGCAACAAACGAAAGCAACTGGGTAAGAAGACTCACCGGCTTGGGGTTAGTAAAAACCTTCACGCCCCCGAACAATTCTCGAACCTCGTTCGCCCCCGTGCGACTATCCAGATTAATCACGCTCGGGAGTTTCACCGCGTACTCGTGCGCGTAGACCTTTAATTCCACGATCTTGTTCTCATCTGCGCCGAAGATGATCTTCTCCTGGTCTAGGAGTTCGCGCATGGTCGATTCGGGGAAGCGGTAACCCATCATGGGCTGCGTTGTGGGCTTGCCCGTTTCAGGGTGAATCACGTCGTAGCGGTATCCCTCTTTACCGGGGTTGTGAACGGAACGACTGCCCTGGTAGATGCCTTCCTGGTCGATGTATTTGTAATTATCGAGTTCACCCATTTCCTGACGGTGCGCTCGCAACCATGCTGAATACTCAGCCTGAAGACGGTCAGTTTCCCCGTACTTCTCGATGAGTTCCTCACCCTTGGCAACGAGCATGTCTTTAATTGCACTTTCGGGTGAGCGCCAAACCTCTTCGACCACGCGCTCATCCTTGGCGAACACGACAATGTACTCATGCTCTTCAGCGACTCGTGAGGGGTTGTTGTCTGTGGCATTTTTCCAAACAATCGTTCCCAGCCGGTTCTGTTCTCCGAACACGTCACTATCGAGCAGCAGTTGCAGGTTGCTGAGTTCGTTTCCATCGATGGAGATGAAAATAACCCCGTCATTGCTTAAGAGGTTTCGAGCGAGCACGAGACGGGGAAGCATGAACGTCAGCCACGCCGAGTGAGAAGCCTTGCCGTGCAGGTCAAGAATGTGCAGCGCTTCTTCGTGGGAAACCCCGATGAGTTCTTCCAAGTCTTTAGGCGTGAAATCGAACGAATCTACGTAGGCGAAATCGTCCTTGCCGGTGTTGTAGGGAGGATCGATGTAAATGCACTTGATCTTCCCCCGGTACGACTTCGAGAGGTGCTTGAGCGCGTCCAGGTTGTCGCCAGTGATGTAGACGTTGTGACTATCAGCGTTGCGCTTGTCCTGGTTGTGCGCGGTGTTTGGCACGATGACGGTTTCTGTCTGTGCGGACGTGAGTAGTTGCGCGTAGGACTTGCCGAGAAAACCGAGTTCGTAGGACTCGCGGGAGAGTTCGACTTCCTGCTCTTTCAACATGGTTTGGAACTTCTCTAGTTGGAAGTTGCCGTCCGCATCGAAGTAATTCGGGAGCGCTTCTTGTAGGCGCTGCACTTCGAAGGAGTTCGGGGAGATTTCCTCGTTTGCTGCTTGCGCGTCGCGGATCATGAACTACCTGCTTCCATTGGGGTAAGTACTGTTTCGCATTGTCTCATAACCCGCGCGAAGAAACGCGAGCGACTTGGGAAGTGATCGCACACCTACTATGTCGAACAAATGTTCTTGACATTTCGCACGAAACGGCGCTACCGTACCAAGCGGTCTAGTTGTGCAAGGAGGGCATATTGGACAAACCAGGAAAGAAGCGCCCCTCGATAGACGATCTGATCCCAATAGCGATGATCGATACCGATGACGAAATTGATTACGGCTGGATCTGTGATCTGATCAACGAACTGCGTGGTAATGCAGGGTTGGAACCACTTTCACACGAGGAACTCAACGCTGATCCGGGCGAGGAGTAGTCCAGTCAGCACGAGCGGGAACAACTGCCTGCTTGCGTCCTGATTCGCCCTTACTTTCTATGTAGGTTCACCTTCATTGAATGCCAGCTTCTTCCGTGGAAACGCACGTCCCCAGCTGCTGATCGCGCGACACTTTCACACCCCAATATAGCGCCATAAAACACCTCTACTTACTACGTGTATCCCACGCCTACTAAGTGATAAAAATACCCCTTGAAATGCGCAAACACCCTGGACTAAGGTTCTAAAATCGTTGGCGCAACTCCGTGCTGGCAACCCAAGCAAAAGGAGACAATTTGGGAGAAATTCTCAACGACGCAGTGATGCAAGTGATGACTCCATCACTGGAGTACTACGACAAGACCGCGCTCGCACATGTGAGCAAATACGCCGATGACTACACCGGAGAAATCACCGACCGTCACGGGAACTTCCGCCATGGTTGTGTCGGGATGATTCACTACATCCCGGAGGAAGCCTACGAGCGTCCCTGGTGGCGCGAACCGGAGTATCCACTCAAAGAGTGCATTGAGCGTTTGGTGCATGCCGGGTGGGTCAAGCGTGTAAACGGTGAAGCACTTGATGGGGCGATGATTCTCAACACGTCTCGTTTGATCCGCCTGATGGACATTGCCGAGACGGAAATGGCGCAAAACTAGCACGTCATCGACTACGAGTACTTGCCGGATGGCACTGTGGTGGAACCGCCATGCGAGGACTTTAACGACCCGTTATTTCTGCCATTTATCCGATGGGCCGATGCTCTATTTCCTGGCGATTTCGCTTACACACTGGCAGGTGACGTAACGGACGCGACCGCCCGCCTTCTAGACGGGCATCTTTCTGTCGAGCGTGACCACGGGTGGCAAGAGACTGATCCCACCCGTTGGAAACGTGCCATTTTGGATTGGAAGGACCATTACCTCGATGATGGCGGTTTTGCAATCCCGGAGCAGTGGAAGGTGACTGATGATTGCTAATTTCAAACCAAACGTAAGTGCTGGACATCTCCGCGCAGAGGTTGCGCAATGGCGCGAAGTCGATGAGATCCCGGACGAGTTTCTGGTCCTAATCGACCCGCGCGAGAACCCACTTCTGAAGCTTCTGCAAATCGCCAAACTGCATGCTGCAAATGCTTGGGAGCCAGGATGCGACCTCACGTTCGGGGACGTAGACGATGCTTCTACTCGCTACATGGCGTTTACGTATCGCGGGAGTCGTGAGGATTTCTGGTACGGACTTTCCGTGCTGACCGAGCAAGTCATTCTGGATGCTGAGGGGCTAGAAGATGAGCACTATCCGAGTCAGCGACCGTTTGGGCGCATGCTCATGTCGTTTGGGATTCCACCGTTAGAGGTACTTCCCGCTGTAGGCGTGTCCGATGACGGGACTGTGCTGGTAGATGCTGAGTGGGAAGAACTGATGTAGTCGGGGGAAGTGAGTGTTTGGGGTGCGCTCACAGGTGCCGAGAACACATAGAAGGTATGTGGGTTCTCGGCGTTTTCGTCATTTTGGAGCGAGTTTCCCATTTTGGGTTAAGCGACAAAATGTGTGCTTTTTTGGATATGGATTCCAGGTCCTGCCTGGGCCTACGGCGGGACAGTGCTCGTTGAATCGGGATTCCCTGCCGTAGACCGGAAGGTCCACCACTTCAGGCGTTGGATGTGCTATGACAGCAGACTGTTAAACCAGCTGCATGCCAACTCAACACAGAAAGAGAAAACACAACAGGCCCCTATGCCCGGCATGCGAACACACCGCCACAAAAATGGGCACCACATCCAGCGGAAAACAGCGATGGCGCTGCACAGACTGCGGGCACACCTTCACCAACCCCAACACAGCCAAGACCAGCGCATATCGGTTTGCCATCTTCATTGACTGGATCACCAACCAGCGTCCCCTCGACGCTGTCGCTGCTGCGCACAACGTCTCCAGACGCACACTCATCCGCTGGTTCACCTACTTTTGGTTCATCATCGTCCCGTGCAAACCGGACCCGTACCGCGTCTACGACCAGCTCTTTATTGACGGCACCTACTTCCACAAAAAATGCCTGCTTGTCG